>DATGHC010000001.1:0-10324 GCA_035308165.1 Candidatus Acidiferrales bacterium
GGATGTAGGTGTCAATCGCGTTCATGAGCTCTTCAATCTTGGCAACCCACTTCGGGTCTCCTTCGAGCGCCTTCAACGCCGAACCCCGAATGACCGGCACCTCGTCGCCGGGGAACTCATACTCGTTCAGGAGTTCGCGAACCTCCATTTCCACCAGGTCGAGCAGCTCTTCGTCATCCACCATGTCGCACTTGTTCAGGAAGACCACAATCGCCGGCACGCCCACTTGGCGAGCCAGCAGAATGTGTTCGCGCGTTTGCGGCATGGGACCGTCGGTGGCCGCTACCACCAGAATCGCTCCATCCATTTGCGCAGCGCCGGTGATCATGTTCTTCACGTAATCGGCGTGGCCCGGGCAGTCAATGTGCGCGTAGTGGCGGTTGGCCGTTTCGTATTCCACGTGCGCCACTGCAATCGTGATTCCCCGCTCGCGTTCTTCCGGGGCGTTGTCAATCGAATCAAACGCCCGGAACTGCACCTTGGGGTTGTGCTTCGACAATACCTTGGTAATCGCCGCGGTCAGCGTTGTTTTGCCATGGTCAATGTGACCAATCGTCCCGATATTGACGTGTGGCTTGCTGCGCTCAAATTTTTCCTTCGCCATCGCTTACTCGCTCCTGGAATTCATCAGACAGAACGGTGCTTCCATTTCAAACTCGTAACAATTACCTCGCGACCTTGCCGGTGGTC
This sequence comes from Candidatus Acidiferrales bacterium, assembly GCA_035308165.1. GTDB lineage: Bacteria > Acidobacteriota > Terriglobia > Acidiferrales > UBA7541 > DASTCZ01. Next base: position 691 of record DATGHC010000001.1, read on the forward strand.
TTCGCCACCACCTCTTCGGCAATGGAGGCCGGGGCCTCTTCATAATGAGAGAAGTGCAATGAGAAACTGGCGCGGCCTTGCGAACGGCTGCGCAAATCCGTGGCGTAGCCGAACATTTCCGCCAGCGGGACCAGCGCGCGGATAATCTGGCTTCCAGCGCGCGATTCTGAGCCCTGAATTTGAGCGCGGCGCGCGTTCAGGTTGCCGAACACCGGCGCCATATACTCGTCGGGAACCACCACTTCAATGCGCATGATGGGCTCAAGCAGCACCGGACTGGCGCGCCGGCAGGCTTCCTTGAATCCAATCGAGCCGGCAATTTTGAACGCCATTTCCGAGCTATCGACTTCATGGTAGCTGCCGTCAACCAGAATCACGGCGACGTCAACCATTTCGTAGCCGGCTAAAACGCCGCTGTCCATGGCTTCGCGTATCCCTGCTTCAATCGGAGCGATGTATTCCCTGGGAATGGACCCGCCAATAATCTTGTCAATGAAAAGGAAGCGATGCTCCTTGTCGAACTTCCACCGGCCGCCGGAACCGGCGACTTGCTTGGAGAGCGCGTCCAGCTCATCAGTGGACATATCATGCATGCCTTCGTGCTTGGAAGAAGGCAGAGGGTGGACTTCCAGTTTGCAATGGCCGTACTGACCCCGGCCCCCGGTTTGGCGGATGTATTTGCCTTCGGCGAGGGCATTCTTGCGGATGGTCTCTCGGTAAGCGACCTGGGGGCGGCCCACGGAAGCTTGCACGCCAAACTCACGCATCATACGGTCCACAATAATTTCGAGGTGCAATTCGCCCATTCCGGAAATCAAAGTTTGGCCAGTGTCCGGATCGGTGTGCACGCGGAATGTCGGATCTTCCTGAGCTAAGCGCGCAAGGGCATTGGTCATCTTGTCCTGATCGGCCTTTGTCTTGGGCTCGATGGCGACCGAGATGACCGGTGTCGGGAAAACAATATTCTCGAGGACGATGGGCTTCTCTTCGTCGCAAAGGGTGTCGCCAGTGGTGACACTCTTCAGACCCACGCAGGCTGCGATGTCTCCGGCATAGACGGCGTCAATTTCCTCGCGCTTGTTGGCGTGCATGCGGAGCAGGCGTCCAACACGCTCGCGAGTCGACTTGGTGGAGTTGTAAACGTAGCTGCCGGATTCGAGCACGCCGGAGTAGACGCGCACGAAAGTCAGCTGGCCCACGAAAGGGTCAGACATGATTTTGAATGCCAGCGCGGAAAAAGGCTGGTCATCGGCGGGACGGCGAAGAATGGGTTCGTCACCGTCCACAGAGGTGCCTTCCATGGGCGGCACATCGAGCGGCGAAGGGAGATAGTCCACAACCGCGTCGAGCATCGGTTGGATGCCTTTATTCTTGAACGCCGACCCCGCGACGACCGGTACCAGCTTCAGGGCAATCGTCGAGCGTCGAATCGAGGCGCGCAGTTCCGCAACCGTAAAGGCCTGTCCGCCCAAATACTTTTCAAGCAGGGAGTCGTCATGTTCGGCAATATATTCAACAACCTTGTCGCGATGTTCTTTATAAAACTTCTCGTCAATCAAAGAGGCCTTGAGCGCCGCGCCAATTTCCGGACGGGTGGCAATAAATGCCGAATCCCACAGCTTGGCGACGTCAAACACCTCAAATTTTGCGCCCAAAGTTTCTTCTAGCCAAATAATTGCCTTTTCCTCAATGAAGTCGATACAGCCGATGAAGGAATCTTCCTTGCCGATCGGGAACTGGATGGGGAGGGGGTGGCCGGAGAGACGCTGCCGCATGCTCCGAACGGAGTGATCGAAATCGGCGCCAACTCGGTCCATTTTGTTGATAAAGGCAATGCGCGGCACGCGGTATTTATCAGCCTGACGCCACACGGCTTCGGATTGCGGCTGCACGCCGGCCACTGCGTCAAACACGGCCACCGCACCATCGAGCACGCGTAGGGAGCGCTCGACTTCGACGGTGAAGTCCACGTGGCCGGGCGTATCAATGATATTTACTCGCGTCTTTTTGCCATGGCGATCCCAAAAGGCAGTGGTCGCGGCGGATGTAATAGTGATTCCGCGCTCCTTCTCCTGTTCCATCCAGTCCATGGTGGCCGCGCCGTCGTGCACTTCGCCGATTTTGTACGTCACGCCCGTGTAAAACAGGACGCGTTCGGTCGTAGTGGTCTTGCCGGCATCAATGTGGGCCATGATCCCGATGTTGCGCGTATCAGCGAGTTGTGTTTCGCGTGGCATGAAAACAAACTTCCGTTCTTATTCCCTGAAATTCAGATTTCCGGGCGTCATCCCTGCGCCCGAAGTTTGGCTGCCGCTTACCAGCGATAATGCGCGAAGGCCTTGTTGGCCTCCGCCATGCGGTGAACGTCTTCCTTCTTCTTGATCGCGCCCCCGCGCCCGTTTGAAGCATCCATCAATTCTTCTGCGAGCTTGGTGGTCAAATTCTTTCCACCGCGGGTGCGCGCGTTTTGCAAAAGCCAGCGAATGGCCAGCGATTGCTTGCGGAACGGATTCACTTCCACCGGCACCTGATAGTTCGCGCCGCCCACGCGGCGCGTTTTCACTTCCAAAATTGGTTTGGCGTTTTCGATGGCTTTCTTAAAAATCTCGAGCGCGTTGGGATTGCCCTTGGCCGCGATCTGATCCATGGCGCCATAAAAAATCCGCTGCGCCGTGGAGCGCTTGCCATCCCACATCATCGAGCTGATGAACTTCTGCACCAGATCGCTTCCGTATACGGAATCCGCCGGGATGATTCGGCGGGAAACGGCTCCTTTGCGCGGCATCTACAAATCTCCTTACTTCTGTGCGGCTTTTGGCCGCTTGGCGCCGTATTTCGAGCGCCCCTGCTTGCGATTGTCCACTCCGGCGGCGTCCAGTGTTCCGCGAATGATGTGATAGCGGACGCCCGGCAAATCTTTTACGCGGCCGCCGCGGACCAGCACGATGGAGTGCTCCTGCAAATTGTGGCCGATCCCGGGAATGTAAGTGGTTACTTCCACGGCGTTGGTCAAACGCACCCGCGCGACTTTCCGCAGTGCCGAGTTCGGCTTCTTTGGCGTCTGCGTGTACACGCGGATGCAAACTCCGCGCTTTTCCGGACAGCCTTGCAGCGCGGGCGATTTTGTTTTGGCGCGAATTTGTTCGCGGCCGTAACGCACGAGTTGCGAGAATGTGGGCACGACTCTCCCTTAATTTCCGGTCATTTGGCTTTTGTCCGCGCGGAGATATACCGCACCATCACGCGGAAGCCGCTTTCATTAAAGAAAGGGGCTGACTGCGACCACGGAGAGACAACCAAGAAACTCCGTAACGAGACTCGCCAAGGCGAGAACCCGAACCGCAGGCTATTCAGGGTATTGCGGAGAGGCTTAATCGGCTTTGCGGGGCTGGCGCCCCATTTCGGCCGTTCCCCCAACCCCGTTCCGTCCATCTATGTTCCGGGGCGAGAGACCTTCCGTACCAAAAACAGTCAAAAGTCCCTGACCAATCGGTAAGTATAGAGATAGCATGGCTTTGTGTCAAACTAAAAAAGTTGGAAGTCGGTGGAAAACCATTCGCCTTAGCTTCGCTTGTGAAGCGCGCCAGCGTTTCCTGGGATTTACGACCCAAGCCTGTCTGGCTTACTCAAGTCTAAATCTGTGTAAACAAGCGATTTACGGGAGATCATGCCCTCCAGCTACTTAATCTCCATAATTTCTTTTTCTTTGAGAGCAGCCAGGTCTTCGATCTTCTTGGTCTCGCTGTGGGTCAGTTTTTCCAGCTCTTCCAGCGAACGCTTTTTTTCGTCCTCACTGACCTTTTTCTCTTTTTCAAGTTTTTCGACGGCCTCTTTGATATCCCGGCGAATGTTGCGAACTGCGGTGCGATGATTCTCAAGAACCTTGTGCATGTGTTTGACAAGTTCCCGGCGACGTTCTTCGTTGAGCGGCGGGATAGGAATGCGCACCGCTTTGCCGTCGTTGGTGGGATTCAATCCAAGGTCTGAAGTGCGAATCGCTTTATCAATCAACGGGACAACACTGGGATCCCACGGTGTCACCATGATCATGGTGGCGTCGGGTACAGAAAGCGTGCCGAGTTGATTTACCGGCATTGGGGTTCCGTGATAATCCACGCGGATGTGGTCCAGCAAACTTACATTGGCGCGGCCGGTGCGCAGGCCGGAAAGCTCCTTGCGGAAATCCTCGACGGCTTTTTCCATTCGGAGTTTTGCCTGCGCGGACGCGTCTCTGGTATTCGCGATTGTTGTCATTATGTCAGCTGCCTCCGGAAATAAAATCCTCGGCTAATCATTTTGTAGATACGGATTTACTCTGGGCTCACCAGTGAGCCAACTTTTTCCCCCATTACTACGCGTTGAATATTCCCCGGCACGTTCATATTGAAGACGATGATGCGCATCTTATTGTCCATGCAAAGCGAGATCGCCGTAGTGTCCATCACGGAAAGACCTTTTTGAATAACGTCGAGATAGGTGATGCGATCGAACATCTTCGCGCCCGGAACTTTTTCCGGGTCCGCGTCATAAATACCGTCCACGCGTGTGGCTTTGATGATGACATCGGCCTTGATTTCCATGGCGCGCAAAGCCGCGGCGGTGTCCGTGGAAAAATATGGATTGCCGGTGCCCGCGGCAAAAATAACCACACGGCCTTTCTCCAGATGGCGGGCAGCCCGGCGGCGAATGAATGGCTCGGCGACCTGCTGCATGCCGATGGCGCTCATCAAACGCGTGTGGCAGCCAAGTTTTTCGAGTGAATCCTGCAAGGCCAGGCCGTTGATGACTGTGGCCAGCATGCCCATGTAATCGCCGGTGGCCCGGTCAATGGCCATGGATTTCTGGCGCGTGCCACGAAAAATGTTGCCGCCGCCAACCATGATGGCAATCTGCACGCCCAGGTCGCGGACACCTTTGATCTCGCGAGCGATTGCGGCGATGGTTTCGCCATGAATACCGGATTCCTGCGGTCCCGATAGTGATTCACCGGAAAGTTTTAATACGATGCGGCGGTAAGCGGGCTCGCGCCCGCCGGCTCTCGTGACTTCATCAGCTGGCGTGGTGGGCATCGGATGAATTCCGCCGGTACGCCCCTGTGGCGGATTCGGCGGAAATTCTAACAGAAATCGGCGGTTCTCCGCACAGGCTTGAGAAACGAATTTAGGCTTTTGCCGGGACAGCTGAGTCGGGCGGTTCCACGCGCGGCGAGCTGCCTGCGGCGTAAGTTGCTGTGGCGTCGCCCACTTTCATGCGCACGTACCGCCTGACGGAGATTTTCTCTCCGACTTTGGCAATGGCCAGGTCGATCATTTCTTTGACCGTGACGGATTCGTCCCGGATGAAATGCTGTTCGTAGAGGCAATTTTCTTCGTAAAACTTTTCCATTTTGCCCGTGACTATTTTCTCGATCACGTGGTCGGGCTTCCCGGTCTGGCGCGCCTGATCGCGCGCAATTTCGCGTTCGCGCTCGAGGATTTCAGGCGTGACCTCCTCGCGGCGGATAAACCTGGGATCAAGAGCGGCGATGTGCATAGCCAGATCGTGGCACAGCCGCTGAAATTCATCGGTCCGGGCCACGAAATCAGTTTCGCAATTCACTTCCAGCAATACTCCAATCTTTCCTCCAGCGTGTATGTAGCAGCTCACCAAGCCATCGGTGGCCTCGCGCTCAGCTTTCTTCTGCGCCGCGGCTTGTCCCTTCTTGCGCAGGAACTCCACGGCTTTCTCCATATTGGCGCTGGAAGCCGCTAAAGCCGCGCGGCAATCGTTGAACCCCGCTCCAGTAAGCTCGCGCAGCTTCTTTACCAGTTGTGCAGATATATTTACCGGCTCCGGATTCGTGGTCATGGGTCCCAATAAACCTTTCAAATGGATTGTTGAATCGGAAAAGTGGGCCGCGCTTGCGTCAGGCGAAACTCCATTCCCGACTATTTGTCAGCGCCGGCTTCATCCGCCTTCTCATCAACGCTTTCCGCAGGAAGTTCGGGGGTTGCCGCAAGGGCCTGCTCCAGAGCCGCGGGATCGACAAATTCGCCTTCTTGCTTTTCGTAAGCTTCGTATTTGCTGGTGTCTACGTAATCCACGCTTTCATCGATTCCTGTGCTCTCCCCGCCTTCAGTGGACTTGGCCTCGGCCAATTGTGACTGCTCAAAGGATTGCTTGCCCTCGATGACCGCGTCGGAGATTTTGGAGGTGAACAGGCGAATGGCGCGTAGAGCGTCGTCGTTACCGGGAATGACCCAATCCACAACTTCGGGATCACAATTGGTGTCCACAATGGAAACCACCGGAATACCCATGCGGCGCGCTTCGCGCACCGCGATTTCCTCGGCGTTCGAGTCGATCACAAACATGGCCTCGGGCAGCGTGGTCATGTTTTCCATCCCGCCGAGATTCTGATTGAGGTGATCCATCTCGCGCTTGAGGCGCGCGGCTTCTTTCTTGGAAAGCTGCGCCATCCGGCCATCTTCCACCATGGCCTTCAGCGACTTAAGCCGCTTGATGGATTTTTGCAGCGTAGCCCAGTTGGTCAGAGTGCCGCCGAGCCAGCGGTGATTGACGAAAAACATTCCGCAACGGTTCGCCTCTTCCGCAACCGCTTCCTGAGCCTGGCGCTTGGTGCCGACAAAAAGGATAGCTTTGCCCTGGCTGCTCATGTCGCTCACGAACCGCGCAGCCTCGCGGAACATTTTCAAGGTCTTCTGCAGATCAATTATGTGGATCCCATTACGCTCGCCGAAGATATATTCCTTCATCCTCGGATTCCAACGCCGCGTCTGGTGGCCGAAATGAACACCGGCCTCCAGAAGTTCTTTCATCGTAATTTCAACTGCCAACGATCCTCCTCAATGAACTAGATGCTTGCCTGCCGCACAGACTGAATAAACTGAGCAACAAGAGCATCCGTCGTGCCGGCGCCTTGCCGGCCGTGAATTTGGACCCGCAACAATATAGGACGCAGAACAAGACCCATATGACGCGGGGCCAGAACTTTAAGACTCAGGGCCAGAACTTTAGGACACAGACCCGGAGCTTTACGACACGGGGCCTGAGCTAAAAGACGCTGGGCCAGAGCTACGGAACACAGGGCCAGACCTCGTATGCCGCGCTGATATCGCGCGGGGAAAAACTAGCGCTTGCTGAACTGGAAGCGCTTCCGGGCGCCCTTCTGCCCGTACTTCTTGCGTTCGCGCATGCGCGAGTCGCGCGTCATAAAACCGTTGCGGCGGAGACCTACGCGTAAATCCGCATTGAACTTGGAGAGCGCGCGAGAAAGCCCCATGCGCACGGCTCCGGATTGCCCCCCGGGACCGCCGCCCTTGGCCGTGGCGATCACATCCACCTGATCGGTGGTGTTGGTGAACTTCAAGGGCTCGATGGCCGCGTTGCGCCAAGCGATATTATGGAAATAATCGTCAACCGGCCTCCCGTTGACGGTGAACTTGCCAGTGCCTGGCCGGAGAAAAACTCGTGCGACCGATTCTTTGCGGCGCCCGGTGCAATTAATCAGAGCGGGCTTTGCGCCCTCGATTGGTTGTGAAGTCAAACTCACTGTTCCTCCAACTGCCAAAGTCTCAATCCCAATTCCTGCAGCCCAAAACGCGCAGTCTTGCCGACACTCTCATCCCCGAAGACAAGTTCAATTACAGAGGGGCCCAAAACCGAGGACGCGTGTGCAGGACGATACCTGGAAACCAGTGCAGCTTACGACGCAAGCGGCTGAGGCTTCTGACCGGTATGACGTGCCAGACCTTTGTCGTCCAAATAAATACGCAGCTTCTTCGCGCGGTGGGCGCGCAACTTATTTTTGGGCAGCATTCCCAGAATTGCTTCGCGGACCATCCAGTCGGCGCGATTCACGCGCAGACGCTTCGCGGGAATTTCCTTTAGTCCACCGGGCCAGCCGCTGTGATGGCGGTAAATTTTTTGATCGAGTTTGTTCCCGGTCATGCGGATCTGATTGGCATTGATGATCACCACATGATCGCCGCAATCAATATAAGGAGTGAATCCCGGCTTATCTTTGCCGATGAGCAGACGCGCCACACGGGTGGCCAATCGTCCCAGAACTTGATCTTTCGCATCCACAACAAACCAATTCAGGCCTTGGTGAAGGTCGTCATGGTCCTTGCCTCGAGGTACGTATGTCCGCCCGCCCACAGTCACACCTTTCCCTTTGAATATAAACGTAAAGAGTAGATTAGGGAGGAGAGTTTGTCAACGCGTGACGGGCGGCAGTGGGTCAGTTTACGAGTTGGCGACAAGTCACCCGTGATAGATCGGCATGGGAAGCTGGACACTCAAGTGGCTTGGAATCATTTCCTCAGGTAATTCGACGTGCCTGTCATCGCCCACCGCGCCGAGCTCAGGGCACAACTGAAACCAAAATTTCAAAGCTAAGGCGATAGGCCGACGCGATGTATCAGGTCGGTATAGCGCGGATCAGAGCGCACGGGGTCTAGCCATAACGCAGCAACCTTAATATTCGGCATGTTTGGATAACGCGCCCTATACGCCTTTTCAAGCCAGTCAAAGGCCTCATCCGTTCGACCGAGGCGGACACATAATCTGGCGATAACGAAATAGTGTGGGTGGTTCAACTGGCGCTTTTCCGTTTCCAGGCGTTTCTCCCAAAATCCCCTGACACCCGACGCGGAAAAGACGCTTCGCAGCGATTCAATCTGCTCGGAACTCTGGCCGGACAATGCCTCCGCCTTCAGTTCTTCGGTCACAGCTTCCGCGTACATTCCTTTTTCCTCGTAACTCCAAACCAGGGCGCCATGAGCCGCCCTGAAATTGGGATCCAACAGAAGTGTCCTGCGGAATGCGCCAATGGCCTCATCCTGTCGGCGGGACCAGCTATAAATCCAGCCCATTCCCATGCTAACGCTAGGCGAAAGCGGATCCAGGTCGCGAGCCCGGACCGCCTCGGCCATCGCTTCATCAAACCGTCCCATGATCCCCAAGAAGGTCGAGTAGCTGCCGTGGCCAAAAGCGTCATTTGGACTCAGTTCGAGGCCCCGGCGAAATTCCCGCTCGGCTTCCGCCCAATTCCAGTCGAAGCGAAAATGGACGTTTGCCATCGCCAAGTGCGCTTCCGCAAGCTGGTCATCAAGCTCCAATGCTTTCTTTGCTGCGGCCGCGCCTTTCGACCAGGCTTCCGGAGTAGGTAACTCCATCCCTTGGAAGGAACCAAACGCGTAACAAAGGGCCAAACCGGCATAAGGAGGAGCATAATTGGGCTCCTTTTCTATGGCCATTTTGAAATAGCGAATTGCGCTGTCGGATCCCTCTTTCGAAGAGCGCTCCCAAAAACTGTAACGGCCTCTCAGATAATACTCGAAGGCCTGCGAATCAATGATGTTTGGGTTGGTGATCGGCACCCCCCTCCCGGTCAGTTTTGCACGAATTTGGGAGGCAATAGCCTGAGCCACGCGGCTCTGAAGAGTAAGAGCATCGCGCAGTTCACCCTGGAACTCATCGGCCCAAAGATGCTGGTCCGATGCGGTGCGGATAAGCTGTGCAGTAATCCGCACGTTTTGGCTCGAGCGCGCGACGGTACCTTCCACGACAGCATCCACGTTCAGCTCTCGCCCAATTTCGGCCACAGGCTTGTGGGCACGTTTGTATTGCA
>DATGHC010000002.1:0-134309 GCA_035308165.1 Candidatus Acidiferrales bacterium
GCCGGACCGGAAAGATAGGTCACTTCAATAACTTTGCCGTCTTTATCGATGATGGTGTGCAGACGCACAACACCCTGAGTGTGCGTTTGACGCGCAATCTGCGGATAAATCGGCTGAACCCTGTTGATCGCCGAAGCCATCTGCACGTCGCCGCCCTTGGAAATGCGCGTCGGCGTCACTTCCTTCGGGGGAGGCGGTGGGGGCGCGGCGGTGGACGATGAACCAATTATGCCGCCCAGAACGCCGCCGATTTGACCGCCGGGAACTCCACCGACGACTCCGCCGGTAACCGAGGACGCGCCGAGGTCCGGGGGCTGCTCTTCTTCCTTAATGATATTCACTTGCTTAGGAATGGATTTCGGCGCCAGCAATTTGCCGGCTTCAATCAGGCGCGCTGTGGGCTTCACCTTGATCACCGGCGCAGCCGGCGGGGGCGGCGGGGGTGCTGCGGGCGGCGGAGGCGCCGCAAGGAATGTGGACAGCAATGATTTCGGCAACGCCGGAGTCACAAGAAGGGGAATGATAATCAACACCATCAGCAGAACGACCTGGGCGAGCGCTGACACGAATACAGTCAAACCCTTGTTCGTCTTTTTCTTCCCGCTAGGGCTGCATTCCACCAAATCGTCAAACATAAGTCTTACCTCCCCCTGGAACAGTTACGCGGGCACCCGCTTCGCTGTACCAGGTTTTATTCCGGCTGCGGATCCGGAGCTTACGGCAACCTTCGAGCCTCGGCCGCCCCTAAAGTTGTTCCAACCAACCACCAGAGGCGCCGCAATTCCAAAACTTGAGTAGGTTCCTACCACAATTCCAATCACCAATGCAAAAGAGAAACTCCGGAGCGCGGGACCGCCCATCACGAACAGCACGGCCACGGTCAGGAACGTCAGCCCGCTGGTCAATATTGTGCGGGACAATGTCTGATTGATCGAGCGGTTCACGATTTCGGCCAGCGGTTCGCGCCGCATCAGCCGGTTGTTTTCCCGGACGCGATCAAAGATCACGATGGTGTCGTTCATGGAATAACCCACCAGCGTTAACAGCGCGGCAATCACGGTCAGCGATATTTCAAAATACTGGTGAAACAATGAAAAGAGACCCAAGGTTATGAGCACGTCATGAAATACCGCGACGACCGCTGCCACTCCGTAAATCCACTCGAATCTGATGGCAATATATACCAGCATGCCCGCCAAAGCATAGAGGGTAACGAGCACCGCCTGCCGACGCAGTTCGGCCCCGACTTTGGGGCCCACAATTTCAGCGCCGCCGATGGCAAATGGGCCGGGATAAAATCCAGCGCGCATTGCCGCCACCACCTGTGGAGGAGCTCCGGAATTGCCAAGGTCGCCCATATCCGTGATGATTCTCTTGCCCGTTCTGTATGCCACAATTTGTTGCGCGATTTGCGTGTAACGGCTGCCTGCCGTTAACCCCAGGGAGAGCGGATCTTTGCCCACCAGATAATCCGCGATGTCCTTGGTAGTTATAGATTCGGAGTTGAAATCCTTCTTGCCGGGTTCGCCCGAAGGAAAGCTCTGGCTCAAGGCCTTGATGATGGTGGTCTTTCCGGCATCAAGCGCATCTTCACCCTGCCCTTTTTCTTCTAAGCCGATCACAATTTCGTTTGAATTTGGATTGGTCACGTCGTGGATGCTCTGGATGGTGCTTTGGCCTAGCCCCTGCGCTTCCAGATCGTGCCGGATGGAATCCACGTTTGGCGGTTGGGCAAAGCGAACTGTCACCAACGTGCCGCCCTTAAAATCAATCCCGTAAGTGAGGCCGCCGTTGCGGAACATGGCGGTAAACCCAATCAATAGCAGGAACCCTGAAAGGGCAAAAAAGTACTTCGCCTTTTCCATCCACTTGATATTGGCCTGTCCAAAGAATTCCATATATAGGCAATCTCGTTCCAGTTAGACACCGGCTAGGGTCGCCAGGTTCCAACGAATCAGGGTCTTATCGCCTTCCGCTCAGATGCTCAATTCAGCCTGCCGGGGTGCCCGCCCCAGATGCCAATCGAATATCAACCGCGAGACATAGACCGAGGTGAATAGATTTGCAATCAAACCAATGGTCAGTGATATGGCAAAGCCTTTCACTGGACCGGTTCCGAACAAAAATAGGAAAAACGCGGAAACCACCGTCGTAACGTGCGTATCTATAATGGTCAAAAAGGCTCGTTTGAAGCCCAAATCCACGGCCGAAACGGGGGCTTTTCCGCCGCGTAATTCTTCCCTTATCCTCTCAAATATCAGCACGTTGGAGTCCACGCCCATGCCTATTGTTAGGATTACCCCGGCAATTCCGGGCAGGGTCAGCACCGCCCCAAAATACGCCAGGGCGGCCATCAGGATCACCAAGTTAAGCAGGAGCGCGACTACTGCGTTCACCCCTGACGACCGGTAATAGACCACCATGAATATCAGCACCACCACAAGGCTAGTAATTGATGCCTGGATTCCATGACGGATGGAATCAGCTCCCAGTGACGGACCAACCGTACTTTCCGCCAAATACTTGATACTTGCCGGAAGCGCTCCGGATCCAAGCACAAGCGCCAAATCGTTCGCTTCCTCCTGAGAGAACTGCCCCTCAATCACTCCGGAATCTTCAATCCGTCCGTTGATGGTGGCAACAAGTTCTTCTCGATGGTCCAAAACTGTTGCCATTGGGCGGCCCATATTCTGTTCCGTCCAGGGACCGAACCTCGCCGCAGCTTCCGTGGATAAATGGAATTCTACTTCCCAATAGGGGGGCCTGGTCGTGCTGCGCCGGGGGGCCGCGCTCCGAAGATCGCGACCGGTAACGATAGGCGTCCGGTCAACAACGTACCAGCTCTCACCTGTCGGCGTTCCAGTAGGGCTTGGTGATCCTTTGCCAGGGATCAGCTCCGTGCCTGGGGGAAGAATTCCAGAGTGAGCTTGGAGCGCAGCGGCTTCGTTAGGATAAGGAACCGGATCCTGCACCAATCGGAGTTCCAGTTGACCGCCGGTTTGGATAACACTCCTTGCGCGCACGGGATCGCCCTCACCGGGCATCTCGACGATAATTTCATTCTCACCCTGTCCGTAGGGAGCGACAAACGGTTCCGTTAGGCCCAATTGATCCACGCGCCGGCGAATTGTTTCCACCGCCTTGTCCATCGTTGTCTGCACGATCGAAGCAATTAAGGATTGACGCATGGTCAGCAAATATCCGTTGGATTCGCCCGGTGCCGGTGAGATATCCCAGCCTGGAAAATTCTCAGTCTGAATTGTGCGGAAGTCGCTGACCCTGTCTTGCGATAGATTGGAAACCTTCACCTGGGTGTCGGAAACACGCAGCGGTTGGTCGGAGGCGATGTTCTTGTCGCGAAGTTGTCGGGCCAGCCCCAGGACAACCTGGTCCGCTTCCTGCCGGACGGCTTCGTTCACTTGAACCTGAATAATCAAGTGCGTGCCGCCCTGCAGATCCAAACCCAGCCGGATGCGGCTTCCGAAATTGCTCTTAACGGTCGCCCAGGAAGTCGGAAAATCCGGCAGGCCCACCAACCCGTAAATGCACAGGACTACCACCACCGCGATAAAAATAGCCTTCCATCTTAAATTGGAATTCATTGTTAAGCCTGGTCCTGATTTAGATGCGGCGCGTCGGCCATCCGGAGAGTCGATTTGCTGGCCACCGCCACGTCAGCTTTCCTTGGTCTCGGGTTGAAGCCCCGCAATTGCACTCCGGAGCACCTTTACTTTCACTTGGTCCGCGATGCGCAGTTGGATCGTTTCGTCCTCAAGACCCACAATCGTCCCGAACACGCCTCCGCTGGTAATCACCTTGTCGCCGTTCTTCAAGGCCGCGAGCATCTGCGAGGTTTTCTTCTGGCGGCGTTGCGCCGGCATGATCAGCAGGACGTAAAATATCACCATAATCAGGAGGATCGGGAGCAAACCACCCATGGCTCCGGTGATCTGCGACTGCGCCAACAAATTCGGATCGACCATTCCTAATCACCACCGTCCTGAATTCATCGCGTGGGACATCGAACGAATTACCGCTGCTCCGACCCCAATCGGAGAGGAGAACCTGTCCGCATCTTGCGGGTAACGCCTGGCGGGCCGACCGTCCCTCGCCCTGCGGATTTCAGCAGGGGCCCGCGACCAGACGCGACTTCAACTCTGAGGAGAATTCCTCCAAGTCCCCAAACTCGATAGCCTGCCTGATTCGCCTCATCAGGTCAAGGTAAAAGTGGATGTTATGGTGGGTGGCCAGGACTGCGCCGAGGATCTCATTGGAAATAAATAAATGCCTCAAATAGGCGCGGGAATACCGCTGGCACACCGAGCAGGAGCAGGCCTCATCCACAGGGCGTGGGTCATCGGCGTGGCGCGCATTGCGGATCAATAACCGCCCCGCAGAGGTGAACAGGCACCCATGGCGCGCACTCCGCGTGGGCAGCACACAATCCATCATGTCGATTCCCAGCCGGACGTAATCGGGGATATCTTCCGGCTTGCCCACTCCCATCAGATACCGGGGCTTCTCCACGGGCAAGAGTTCAGTCACTACGCCGGTCATTTCGCAGGTAAGCGCGTGCGGCTCTCCCACTGCCAGCCCACCCACCGCATATCCGGCGAAATCGAGGCCCACCAATTCATTCGCGCTGTGCTGGCGCAAATCCGTGTATGTCCCACCCTGCACGATTCCGAATAGAGCTTGTTCAAACAACGCCGCTTGCGTGGGAAGGTGCGCCGCCTCGCGCGCCCGTTCTTGCGCGATGAACGCCGCGCGCGAACGCCGCGCCCAGTCAAATGTCCTTTCGGCGGCTTTCCGTGCTTGTTCATGGCTCGCCGGATACTCGATGCACTCATCGAGCACCATCATGATGTCCGACCCCAGCGCGGTTTGAATTTCAAGCGCGATTTCCGGCGACAGGAAATGTTCCGACCCATCCAAATGCGACCGGAATGTGACCCCTTCGTCGGTCACTTTGCGGAGCTCGGATAGGCTGAAAACCTGGAACCCGCCCGAATCGGTGAGGATCGCGCGCGGCCAGGCCATGAATCCATGCAGACGGCCAAGCCGGCGGATGCGCTCATGCCCGGGGCGAAGATAAAGGTGGTAGGTATTTCCGAGAAGAATTTGGACGCCGAGTTCTTCCAGCGACTGCTGCGTCAATCCCTTGACCGTGCCCGCCGTTCCCACCGGCATAAAGGCCGGGGTATCCACCACGCCGTGCGGTGTGTGCAACCGGCCCAGCCGCGCGCCACTCGCGCTGGTCTTCAATACTTCAAAGAATGCGGACACCCGGCCATTGTATCAAGAGAAGATGGATGCGATACCAACGCCGATCAGCGCAAATACCGCGTACACCGTTAATACGATCCCGATGGACTTGCCAAATGTGAGCTTCCGTGGATTTGCCGCCGTAAAAGCTATAGCGACCAGGATCATGGCCCAAATCCCAAAAATGTCGATGGATTGTCCGAGCGCCTGCTGCCAAAGCGGTGCGTCTGGTCCAAGCAGCGCGCCAACGTTCGACGCGACAACATTCTGCGGATTAATCGCCGCGGGATCTTTCATTAATGCGATGGGAATCGCCAGCAAATCGTGAAGAGCAACGGGAAGGTGTGCAAAAATTGCCATCGTAAATGCCATGGAATACTTGATGCTTGCCCCACCCAAAACATTAAATGCACCCATGTAGACTAAGCCGCCGAGCAGCGCAAGAAACGGCATGGCAAGGACGCCTGCTACATATCTCGTGATTTTTGCAATGGCGGCCTGCTGTGTGTATGCAGCCGCTTTTTGCTGATCGTTGAGCTGATCAAATCGTGCGGCTGCGAATTTGCTCTTCTCAATTTGTTTCTGAGTAACACTGATCCAATCCACGCGGTTCGCCAGAACAATATTGAGTGAAAGGTTGATCAGAGTGATCAACAGCAGCGGCGCGATCCAGCTCGGTTTCCGCGCAACATCCGCAAAGGTCTCTCCGGGGCTGAAAAACACGCCGAAGATTCGCCCTAGTGTGCCAATCTTGGCTGGCTGTTGATCGGGAGCGGGCGCAACGGTGGTAGTGGCCATCTGTAATGCCTCCATTTTTAGAGTGGGCGCACACCGCCCGTTGCCCGGTATTACGGCCCATAATTCCAAAAGTTTCAAGCGTTAAAAATTATCCGGGCCATCGGTTGGTTCGACGGGAATGTATTGAGGTCCGCGGCGATGAACCCTATCCCGGCAACACTGGCACCGCCGCCAGCAGCGCCTGCGTATAAGGATGCGCGGGCCTCTCCAGCACCTGTTCCACCGGCCCCTCTTCGACAAACCGCCCCGCCTGCATCACGGCAACGCGCGTGGCCAGTTGCGCCACCACCGGCAGGCTGTGCGAGATAATCAAATAAGTCAGCGAAAATTCCTTCTGCAGCCTCGCGAACAATTCCAATATCTGCGCCCCCACCGATACGTCCAGCGCCGACACCGGCTCATCGGCCACCACCAGCCGCGGACGCAACACCAGCGCCCGCGCGATCCCAATCCGCTGCCTCTGACCACCCGAAAACTCGTGTGGGTACCGCGCGGCGGCCCCACCATCCAATCCCACAGCGTTCAATGCTTCATCAACTCGCTGCGCGCGCCCCGCGCGATTGAGCTGCCGGTAATGAATGGCCAGCGGCTCCTCGATAATCGCCCCGACCCGCATCCGCGGATCCAGCGACGAGAACGGGTCCTGAAATACCATCTGCATTTCTCCGCGCAGCCGCCGCAGTTCTGCTCCGCGCGCCTTCAGCAAATCCGCGCCATCAAAGCGCAATTCACCGGCGTCCGGCTCGATCAGCCGCAGCAGCATCCGCGCCAGCGTAGTTTTCCCGCAGCCCGATTCGCCTACGATCGCCAGCGTTTCACCGGCGTCCAGCCGCAGGCTTACGCCATCCACAGCTGTGCGTCGCCCCGCGGGAGCGAGCCCCGCCGCCGAAACAGAAAAACTTTTTCGGAGATCGCGCGCAACAACAAGCGGCTCTTGCGAGGGAATTCTTTCGACCAAGTCGGCGCCATTAGCGGAAGTCACGGCTTATCCGCCACAATATAAAGAGAAGGCAGCGAGTACTCCAGCTGCCCATCAGGAGAAATTCTCGGCCTCATTCCCGCGGAATCGTTCTTCATCGACTCCATCAGCAGCCGCCGTGTCTCGGCATACGCTGCTGTGCCCGGCGGAACATCCATCGCCTTCATCCACTGATCAAAGTTGCGTATCCGTTCTACGAGTTCACTGGCGCGCACTCGGAGACTTGCGCCCTTCAGCATCTCGCGGATTTCCTCTTCCGTCAGCGTTTCGCAGTGCGAAGGATCCCGCGCGCGCTCGATTCGCGTATGCTCCGCGCGATGCGCGGCATCTCGAATCACCATGTCCACCAGCGCGATTCGCCCGCCCGGACGCACCACGCGTTCCAGCTCCGAAATCACCCGCCCCGGATGCAGCATGTGATGAATGCTGTAACCGCAAATCGCAAGATCAAACGAGTCATCGGCAAAAGGCATGTGGTTGCCATCGCCGCATGCAAACGCGCTGGTGGTCGATGATTCCGCGCTCACTTCGCCCACCGCAATCAATGCGCGTTGCAGCAGCACGGGGGTCAAATCCAGGCAGGTAACAAATCGCATCCGCCGGGCCAACGCCCGCGAAAAAGTTCCCGGCCCGCAGGCCACATCCAGCGCGCGCCAATTACCGGAGTCCTTCGCGTCCGCCGTGGCCAGGTTGGCCAATTTCTCGCCCTCGGAAACCCGCCCCGCCAGCGCGTAATCGCCGAAGCTCTTCGCCGACTCAGTGAACTGTTCACGAATCAAATCCAGTTGCCGCGATTCAGGTGTGTCCGCCACGATTTTTTCCTTCACACTAATATACATCTGGCTTCATGCCCCGGCCCCGCCGCGCGCGGCTCGGGCACCGCTTCCACGCACGCATCCCGCCGCAGCGAGCACCTCGGAGCGAACGCGCATCCCGGAGGCAACGCGTCCAGCGCCGGCACCATGCCTGGAATCGGCACCAGCTCGCGCCGCGAAAGTTGTGGTGACGCGCGCAGCAATCCTTCGGTGTATGGATGCCTCGGTGCGCGCAGCACCTCGCCCGTTGGCCCTTCCTCCACCACTCGGCCCGCATACATCACCGCAACCCGCTCAGCCACCTGCGACACCACTGCGAGATCATGAGTAATAAATATCAGCGACAGCCCCAGTTCGCGCCTCAACTCCACCAGCAGCGCCAAAATTTGCTTTTGCACCGTGACGTCCAGCGCCGTGGTCGGCTCATCCGCAATCAGCAATCGCCCCCCGCCCGCGCCGTTCTCAGATTCTGCGCCCGCCGCAAGCGCCATCGCGATCATCACTCGCTGCCGCAATCCTCCCGACAATTCGTGCGGATATTGCCGCGCGCGCAACTCCGGCTCGGGCACCGCCGCACGCTCCAGTGCCGCAATCACCCGTCGCTGAACTTCGTCGCGGCCCAACCCGCGATTGTGCGCGCGAATCGCTTCGCCAATCTGCTGCCCCGCGCGCATCACCGGATTCAACGCCGTCATCGGCTCCTGAAACACCATTGCGATACGCTGCCCTCGTATCCCGGTCCACTCGTTTTCCGCCAGCGCCGCCAAATCCACTTCGCGCCCGCCGCCCTCTCCATTCAATCGTGCAGCGCCCGTCACACGCGCCCCCTGTGGCAACAATCCCATCAACGCCAACGCCAACATCGTCTTGCCGGATCCCGATTCTCCCACCAGCCCCAGCGACCCGCCGCGCTCCATCCGCAGCGATACTTCATTCACTGGACGCACCCAGACGCCGGCTCGCCCTGATTCACGAAGGGGCACGGCCAGTTCCACCGTAAGTCCGCGCAATTCGAGTAGCGCCGTCATACTGCCATCATAGATTCGCCCGCCAAGAATAGAAAGGTTGTGGTTGACTTGGCCGAAGTAGGGGCAATCTGTAGGTTGGCCGAAAGGTTTCGGAAATTTTTTTCAGGGGAGTAGCTTCTATCGTTTCGCCAGTGGTATCACAAACTTTAGCGCCGTGTGCGTAGCCGAAAATCCCACCACCTTCACGTCCTTCAGCCCCGCCCTGCGCCCCGCTCCAATCACATCGATTTCGCGAATCGCAGTCTGCCCTTTGGGATAAACAATCCAAAGAGCCCCCGCCGGAGCCAGCGCCCGCGCAAAGGTGGGCACCCGCTTTAGAGAGACGGCCGACTCCGCCCCAAAGAAAATCGTCTCGCTCCTGGGCACCACTTTCCTGGAACACACCGCGCGCCCCTTCAATTGCGTCAGGAAATCTTCGTCATTAATGTTCACCACAACTGCTTTCGACCCATCCTTCACGCCAATCTTCTCCATCACGCTCTTGGGATGAAGTATCTTCTCCGCCCATTTCTCTGCCGCCGCGCCCAGCTCAAACACCGCCTCACCTTCAGGTAAATTTATGCGCAACTCTCCCCTCGCGGCCTTCACACCATTTATTTGCTTCAGTGGAATCTTCAGCCGGAAATCACCCCGAAAAATAATCTCGTTCGTTTCGAGCAGCGCCCGCCCTCCGGACGTCTTCCCGCTGAACCGCACCCGGCATTTAATCTCAGCGCCCATGCATCAATCCGGACCTGTCTCATTCCTGAATGGAAATTTTCTCCCCGAACTTCCCACCCAGCGCGGTCAAATAATCTTCCATCGTCTTGGTCTGCCCCACGATGTACCGCGACACGAACCGGAAAACCACGCTGCGCACTTCACCGTGTTCAGTAATCCTCAGCAACGTCCCTCCGTTGACGGCGCTCAACTCGTAATTCCACGATCCGCCAAAAGGAAGGTTCGGACTGGCGATTCGTGCGACCATCCTTCCGGGCATCGCTCCTACCGGAGGCACATATTCCGTCATTTGATAAGGAGTTTCCTGCGCGCTCCAGCCCTGCCCGCTGTGCTCGACCCAAACCACATGTCCACCTGAATCCGGAATCATTTCCACGCTTTTTACTCCCGGCCGCCACTTCGGGAATTCCGCGGGGGTCGAAATCGCTTTCCAGATTTCATCCGGCTGCTCCCGGAAATGTGCCGCTCGTGTGGCTACGTGCTCCTTGGGCAGCATCGCGCCAACCCCGGCCACAACTGCCACCACCAGCACAATAATCGCCAAAAAAATTCCCAGTATCCTGATCACCCAGCGCATAACTCAACACCTCCTGCCGGCATTGATTCGCCGCCCCTCCTGCGCCACAATCCCCCAGCCTGTCGTCTTTCCCTGGAGGTTTATCATGCTCCCCGGACTGAAATCCATGCTCAATTACCATCCCCTGTTCGTCCACTTCCCCATTGCGCTTTGGTTCGCGGCTCTGCTCTACGAAGCGCTGGCCATCTGGCGCGCAAACGATGAGTGGCACCGCACCGCCATCCGCCTGCTTTACCTCGGCACACTCGGAGCCTTCGCCGCCGCATTCACCGGGTGGTTTGCGGAATCTTCCGTTCCCGACACCGGAGCCGTCCGCTCCGTCTTCGAGATTCACGAATTGTTGATGCTCATCACCACCAGTTTCGCCGCTGCTCTTTGCCTCTTGTGCTTTGCCATGCGCGCACGCTTTACATCGGGGATGCGCCGCCTCCTTCTCGCCGGCCTGGTGGTGCTCGCAATACTCACCACCATGGGAGCCGACCGCGGCGCCCAACTGGTCTACAAATTCGCCACATCCGTAAATTTGCCCGACGCGCCGAAATAGCCGAACCTTAGTCCCACTTCATTTCATCCCATGGATAGACTCCGATATGCTGGGCAGCGAGGTCGCATGGACAATCCCGAAGCCGCTCAATTCCTCGATTACTTTGAAAAAGTTCGCGCGCGCACCATGCGCGTCGCCAAGTGCATTCCTCGCGAAAAAATCGAGTGGACCTTTAAGCCCGGCCGTTTCACCTTGGGCGATTTGCTCCGCCACCTCGCCGGAACCGAGCGCTACATGTGGGCGGAAAACGCGCGCTTCCAGCCCAGCCGCTATCCCGGCCACAGCCACGAACTGGCCGAGGGATACGACGCAACGTTTGCCTATCTGGATCGATTGCACGGCGAAGCGATGGCGATTTTCGGCGCGCTTACCGATGCCGACCTGCAGCGGAAATGTTCGACTCCGGACGACGCTTCCATCACACTCTGGAAGTGGCTCCGCCTCATGGCCGAACACGAAATCCATCATCGCGGGCAAATCTATCTTTATTTAGCTATGCTGGATGTTCCCACGCCGCCGCTCTACGGCCTGACCGAAGCGCAGGTGCGCGAGCGGAGCAAGCAAACGGCGGGATAGAATGGATGTGTGGCCCGCCCCGCTTGGTAGAGGTTGGGGGTTGAATGGCTGCACAATGATCAGGCCAGCGAATCGTCACCGGCTCTAAGTAATTAATGAACACAACAAACAGCGCGCCCAAACAAAAAACCTGCGAAGCCTGCGGCGCTCAATTCCCCTGCTTCTCAAACGGCGGCGGATGCTGGTGTGAAGAGGTAAAAGTTAGCCAACAAACGCTCGCCGACCTCCGCGCGCGCCACAACGATTGCCTCTGCCCCGCCTGCCTCGCGAAATCTGCCCGACCATCGCTACCCGGCGTTTAATCACATTCCCCGATTGCAGGGATCGAAACCTCATCAGCCGTAGTCGTTCATCACCCGCGTGGATCGCGGTACGCTTGTGATGCACAAGAAAACGTCGGAGTGTGAAGCGAAATGTTGAGATTTGACGCAAAAAGATTCTCTTTTCGGCTGGCTGGGCTCTCGATGTTCCTGGCCATCCCGTTCAGCGGTTGGTACCTCTCCTGGATCAATTCAGAGCGCGTCGTGGTCGCGCCGTCCCAGTCGCAATTCGTTCCCTTGAGAACCTCCGAGGACTCAAATACCGTCGCGGCCCGCCTCGAAGCGGATATTCCCGTTCTGATGAAGCAGGCCAAAGTTCCGGGGCTTTCCATTGCGCTTATACGCAATTCCAAGATCGCCTGGAGCCATGGCTTCGGCGTCAGAAGCGCCCAGGCCGGAAGCCCCGTCACAGCCTCAACCATTTTTGAAGCGGCCTCCCTCGGGAAACCGGTATTCGCCTATGCCGTGCTGAAACTGGTCGACCAGGGAAAGCTAAAGCTCGATAATCCGCTCACAGACTATCTTCCGAAATATGAAATAAAAGACCCGAGTCTTCAGAAAATAACTGCGCGGATAGTCTTGAGCCACCGGACCGGATTTCCGAATTGGAGGCGGGGAAATCCTCTCACCATCTCCTTCACTCCAGGTGATAGATTCAGCTACTCCGGCGAGGGGTTCGTGTATTTGCAGAAGGTCGTCGAACGCATTACCGGCGAGCCAATTCAGCAATTTATGCAGAGAGTGGTGTTCAAGCCTCTGGAAATGCCGGATAGCAGCTATGTATGGCAGACCAGGTTTGAAGGCCGGGCTGCATTTCCCCACGGACCAGCAGGTGAGGTCACTCCAAAACAAAAACCGGGAACTGCAAACGTCGCCGCCTCTTTGCACACTACGGTGGATGATTATGCGCGATTCGTGATCGCCGCTATGAACGGCACGGGGCTCAGCAAGGACTCGGCTCGTGAGATGTTGTCAGCCCAGGTGAAGCTGGATCCAGATTGCGTGATGTGCACAGACAGAAAGCCCGTTCAACTTTCCGAAAATTTGGCCTGGGGTCTCGGTCTGGGATTGCAAATGACCAGTGAAGGGAAATCCTTCTGGCATTGGGGCGACAACGACAATTTCAAGTCCTATGTTGTCGCCTTCCCGCAGCAAGGAATTGGTGTCGTATATTTTGCCAATGGATTTAATGGCTTGAGCCTTCGAGACCGCCTGGTCCAGGAATCAATCGGAGGAGATCAACCCGCTTTTGCATGGTCGAAGTACGATCAATTTGATAGTCCGCAAGTTCAAGTCCGCAATGCGCTTGACGAAGCGTTTGCGGAATCGGGAAGCAGTAAAGGTGTGCTTGTTTACGAGGATTTGCGTGTAAAGAATTCTGCAATTTTCAACGACGAGTCCCTTCTCAACAGTCTTGGTTTTTCTTTGATGAGTCGCAGGAAAATCAGGGAGGCGGCTACCGTCTTTGGTCTGAATGCCAAGGCCTTTCCGAATTCCTGGACGGCCTTCGACAGTTTGGGTCTGATCTATATGGTTACGGGAAAGAAGGAACTCGCTATCCAGAACTATCAAAAATCGCTGGACCTGAATCCCGCGAACACCAGGGCCAAAGATAACCTCAATAAGTTGCGGAGCATTCCCTCAAATTAACGCGGGCCGACGGAAACCTGCAGGGTCTCAGAGGTAATCCCGCGAAGGCCCTTCCAGGAAGGCGCGCAACTTCCGCGACCGCGACGGGTGCCGCAGCTTGCGCAACGCCTTTGCTTCAATCTGCCGGATGCGCTCGCGCGTTACCGCGAACGACTGACCGACTTCTTCCAGCGTGTGCTCGCTCCCGTCGTCCAGCCCGAAACGCATCTTGATTACTTTCTCTTCGCGCGGTGTCAGAGTCTTCAGCACAGACGACGTCTGCTCTTTCAAATTCAAATTAATCACCGCATCCGACGGCGACACCACCGCCTTGTCCTCGATGAAGTCGCCCAGATGCGAATCCTCTTCTTCGCCAATCGGTGTCTCCAGCGAAATCGGCTCCTGCGCAATCTTCAAAATCTTGCGCACCTTCGCCACCGGAATATCCATCCGCTTGGCGATTTCTTCCGACGTCGGCTCGCGCCCCAGCTCCTGAACCAGCTGCCGCTGCGTGCGGATCAGCTTGTTGATCGTCTCGATCATGTGCACCGGGATGCGGATGGTGCGCGCCTGGTCGGCAATCGCGCGCGTAATCGCCTGCCGGATCCACCACGTCGCATACGTGGAAAACTTGTATCCGCGCCGCCATTCAAACTTGTCCACGGCTTTCATCAACCCGATGTTGCCTTCCTGAATCAAGTCCAGGAACTGCAGCCCGCGGTTCGTATATTTCTTGGCAATCGAAACCACCAACCGCAGGTTGGCCTCAATCAATTCCTTCTTGGCGATTTCCGCGTCCGCTTCGCCCCGCAGGATCACCTGCAGAGTTCGCTTCAGCTCGGTCAGTCCGACTTCGCTGGCGCTTTCGATTTCACGCAACTCTGACCGTCGCGTGCGCAGTTCCTTCCGCGCCTCGGCCGCGTTTTCCCCTTTGCTGACGTCCGCGCGCCGCTCCAGCTTCCCGGCCTCGCGCTCCAGGGATTGCAAGCGCTCCACCGTGTGCCGGATCACGTCAATCAGCCGCTTGCGCTCAAACGGATTGAACTCAAAGGAGCGCACCACGTTGGACATCTCAATCCGCGTCCGCGCCAGTTCATACTTTGCGCGAATCCACGTGCGCTTCTTCGATTTCTGGATCTTGTCGAATTTCGCGGCCTGCTTCAGGCTCAACTCGTAAAGCTTTTCAATCTTGTCCAGTTGCTTCAGAGTCTGCCGCGTCTTCGCTTCAATTTTTTCTTCCGTCAGCTCTTCATCGTCGAACTGGACGATTTCCTTGATTGAGCGGTTCCCTTCGCGCAGGTCCTTGGCTACCGCGAGCAATTCCTTCAGCACAATCGCCGACCGCGAGGTAATCTTCAGCACCAGGTTCTGCCCGCGCTCAATGCGCTTGGCGATGGTCACTTCGCCTTCGCGCGTCAACAACGGCACCGTGCCCATCTCGCGCAGGTACATCCGCACCGGGTCGTTCGTTTTCTCCAGTGTCCCCGGCGTCAGGTCCAGCTCGCTCTCCTCCGCCGGCTCCTCCGCCTTGACTTCAACTTCCCCGCCTTCGCCGGGCTCCGCGGCGGCGCGCGCAGCCTTCGCAGTATTCGCGTCC
The DNA here is from genome assembly GCA_035308165.1 of Candidatus Acidiferrales bacterium. GTDB lineage: Bacteria > Acidobacteriota > Terriglobia > Acidiferrales > UBA7541 > DASTCZ01. Next base: position 14,849 of record DATGHC010000002.1, read on the forward strand.
TCGTAAATTTCGATCCCGTAGCGTTCAAACGTGGAAAGCAAATCGTCAATTTCTTCCGAGGAATGCACTTCCGCCGGCAGGATGTCGTTCACTTCGTCATAGAGCAGGTATCCGCGCTCCTTGCCCATGGTGATGAGCTGGCGGACCTGATCGTATTTTTCTTCCAATAAAATCGCCAAAATAGCCTCCCCCGGCCCGTCAACAAATGTCAGCGCAACGCATCAATCTATCTATCACAATTCGATGCCACAACTTAGCGCTGGTGTTTCAATTTCCTTCTTGTGTCATCGGGCGGGATAATCCTGCCTTCCGCGGGCAGGGACACAGCCACACTTCGTTCCCGTTCTTGTCAAAAGTTATGGTGGATTCCCACCGGTGAGGTACTTTCCCCTCGCCCACAAACGTCCCACAAGCAATTAGATGCATATTGGAGCAGAAAGTCACAAAACCACGCAATACTATATGGGACGCAACCTGCCGTCAACTTTCTTGTTTTGTGCCCTTCCTGCCTGCCCCCTCCACCTGCCGGTTCCTGATTTCGGCCCCATCCGCGCCCAAATCTCTCCCCTATATATAGACGCGCCGGGCCCGGTCTTCGTTCATCATTTTTCGGCCCGCGCCTAATGCGTCACCCATACATCAGATAACCAATCCAGCACCGCCCCTGAGCGTACTGTTGCATTTTTCCGCTCATTTCTTCACACTGAATGCACCTCTCGACCATCTTTTGCAGCGGTAATTCTTCCGGAAAACTTGGGTACTCCGGCTGGCAGCATTAGTTCGGGGTGTGTCATGTCTGGACCCAAGCAATCCACTTCGCCCGCGGCCAACGGCAAGGCTGCTCCCCTCCATGATGACCGCCGCAGTCATCCGCGGTATCCCTTCACCGCCGCCGCCGAAGTCACCGACATGAAATCCCAGGCACGCTTGAATACGCGTATCAGCGATCTCGGTCTGGAAGGCGCCTACGCGGACACCACCAGCCCTTTTCCCCTTGGCACGGTCGTGAGAATCCGCATCACCAACGGATCCAGAGCGTTCGAAACTCAGGCCACCGTCACCTACGCTCTCGCCAATATGGGCATGGGTCTCTCTTTCGCTCCCCCGGAACCCGAGCAGCTTTGGGTCCTCCAAAAATGGCTTGACGAACTGAGCGGCAAAACGCCCAGCGAACCTATTCCTTCGGCTCACAACCAGCACGCTGAGCCGATACCGGCCGATATTCAGCTCGCGGTGCTCCAGGAACTCCTGACCACCCTGATGCGCAAGGGCACCATCAGCTATTCCGAAGGCGCGGCCATGCTTCAAAGGCTGCTCCCATGAAATGCATCACAATCCATTGTCCAGGGGTTAGCTCCCTTGCATGCAAATACTTAGCCAGCAATCACCTATTTCGCTATTGCCGGCTCTCAAATGTTGGCGGCGTCGGTGCCGCATTTTGTGATCTGCGTCACTGCGGGAATTCTCTTAAGTCCTTTACTCTATTGTGCTTTCACAGGCCTTAAGCATGTGTTAAGGTTCCCTACCGCCCGACGTCCCAGCTTGGTTTTGTAGTATTGTTCTAGAGGTGAACTCGTTCGAAAGGGGACATAGCCTTGATTATCGGAGACCGTTTACGGGAATTACGCGAAAAAAAGTCTCTCTCGCAAGGGGACATCGAAAAGCGCACGGGACTGCTGCGTTGCTACATCTCGCGCGTGGAAAATGGCCATACCGTCCCATCCGTGGAAACGCTGGAGAAATTGGCCCGCGCATTGGAAGTTCCTATGTACCGCCTGTTTTACGAGGGTGACCATCCACCGCAAATGCCCAATCTACCCAAGCGCAAGGGCGCGGATGACGCGGTGTGGGGCAGTTCAGGCAAGAGCGTGCCTGTCCTTCAGAAGTTCCGGCGCCTTCTCAGCAAAATGGACGACCACGATCGCAAGCTGCTGCTACACATGGCCCAGAAGATGGCCGTCCGTCTGTAGCGGGCGCGTCCGTCTCAGCTCTCGATCCTCACTCCGTCATGTGGCTCAGGGTACCCTGCGAATCTTGCCGGGGCCCTGAGAGTTTTCCTCACCCAACCCGCGCCGCACCACGGGTCGGCCATGGCGGGAATCGCGCGATCCGTCACTCTTCACCCCAACCGCGCCCCGGTTCTCCCCACATCTTCAAATATCGACAGCAGATTCGTCACTCCCAGCAGCTCCCGAATTGGCCGGCTCATGTTCGTCAATTTCAATTCGCAGCCGGCCTTGCGCGCCGACACATACAGCCCCACCAGCGCGCCCAGCCCGGAGCTGTCCATCCGTGTCACGCCGCCCAAATCCAGAGTGATCCGCTTCTCAATCGGAATAAGTTTTTTCACCGTCTCCTTCAGATGCGGCGCAGTCTCAAAGATCAGATTCCCTTTGCACTGCATCAACACCATGCCGCCGGCATCCGCGCTCTTGTGTATCTCCAGTCCGTGAATAAGTTTTGCTTTGGGTTCCCCTGACATCGGCCCTCCTTCGCGCCGCGATCCCTGGCGGCACGCCCTGCTTTCCTTAAGTTGTCTCTAACGCTTTTCACCCCCAAACACAAGCGATTCCGCGCCCCGCGCCCCCGCTCGTATGGAACGAGCGTGGCGACGGGGTGCGCGCCGCTGCAGGCGCTGACACGGGAGCGCGGCCTGGCGTTGGCACAATCCCACCGAGCGCGGTCACCTGATGGGAGACATCCCGGCGCTGATTTTGGCGGCATTCATTTTGGGAATCTTGACGCCGTGCGGCACGCTGGCGTGTTGCCGGGTGACCGTGTGCCAAGATCTGGATGGGCGAGTGAGTCTGTACTATGGACCACAATGTGTCGGGCAGATTAGCGGCGAAAATAACGAAACGAAATCGGCGGCGGAAAAGGGCTGTGGAAATGCCGGTGGCTTCGCCACCCTGGATCCCGCGCAGCGGGATCCACTTTCCCACAGCCCCGGGGACTACGGTGCAGCATCCGTTGTTTCCTGAGGCGAAGGAAAATCAAAAGCGGACACATCACTTGCTTACAATTGCGGTCATCTCGATTTGCTAACAACGGGAGATTCTAGGCCAACTTACAATTTGAAGAACGCCATCTCGATGACCTCGTCGCTGGTCATTTTCTGGGCTTGCCGCTATCCAACGCAAAGTGAGGCGATGATCGTGCAAACTGTTCATTAGTAGGGAAGGCTAGCGAAGAACACGCAGATCTCCCTCTGATGAGTTGATATCCGTACTGATGGCTCGTTGAAATTGTCGATCCGCGTACCGTCCATTCAATTACATCGAGGTGGTTGACGCGCGGTCATGGGACCACCACAATGCCCGATGGTTGGACAAGATTGGCGAAGGCGCCAGCAGGCATGGTGATAGGGTTCCCTTGTTTGTCAAAAACACCAATTGTCCCACCGCAAATGTTCGTGACGTAATACATTGGAGTGACCGCATTCCCGCTGCTGACAATTGAGTCCGGTCCGTTCAGACCCGGAAACCCACCGCTTGTTGTTACTGGGGTGCCGTCCGATGTAAACACGAAAACCTGATTTACCGAGCATGCCCCAAACGACGAGAAAGCTCCCGTGACGTAGAGATTTCCTGTGATTGGATCCCACGACACATCGTCGGGTGAGCTGAGGCCCGGGAAGGCGCCAGCGGCTGTCTGCACTGAATTGCCATCTTGATCAAAAACTGTGATGGTGTTGTTTCCCGCGTTTGTGACATATATCAACCCATTCGAAGAGTCCCATCCCACGCCGAAGGGAAGGTTGAGGTTTTGGAATGTACCACTGGCGAGTGAGATCTGGTTGCCGACCTCGTCAAAGACAAGAACCTGGTTTTGATTTGGTTCATTAATATACAAATGCCGGTTTACCGGATTGAAAGTGATGTCTTCGGGATCATTCAACCCCGCGAAGGCGTTAATTCCCAAATTGACCGTATTTCCTGATGTGTCGTAAACGGTGACCGAATTACTCCCGAGGTTCGCAACATAGATATGCTGATTGGATGGATCATAGGCGATCCCGTCGGGTGTATTGAGACCGGCGAATGCCCCGGACACCGGGACGGTTTTGCCTTGAGAGTCATAAACTTGGAGAGAATTGGCAGATGCATCGACGACGTAGATGCGGCCCGCGCTATTGCTTGAAGTAGGTGGAAAAATTCCCTGAAGAGCGATGCAGCCCTCGGTGATCAAGTTTTGCGGATTGAGAGGGTCTTGCAAAATGAAGACTTGTTGCAATACTTGCGCCGTCGCGTCTCCAAGGAATCTCTGGGTCAACTGCGTCGCAATGAACTGAGCACATTCAGGCCCAAGGCTATCCAGGGTAAAATCAAGCGTTCCGGCACAAATTACGGCTCCGATGCCCGTCCCTCCCAGAAGGCAAGAGATGACTGTTACTCCGGTTCCCACGCAGCTGAGCTCATCCTGTAGGGTTCCGATGGAACTAATCGCGTTGCAGGCCTCGTTTATCAGGTTACTTGGTTGAATGTTCAAATTGTTCTGGGTGTAAATCTGCTGGCAAACCGTCGAGACGGTTGTGGTCAGAGCAGCGTCAGTAAAGCAGTTGTTTGGATTGAGGAATGGATTAGTTGATGAGGGCGACCCGCTTGCCCCGATGGCAAATGATTGCAGATTCCTCGATGCGCTAGCTTGCGGGGTGGAGTTCTCACCCGACCCAGATGACCTTCGCCCAATGACTGAGCCCGCTGCCAGATTTTGAAAAACAATGTTCACCGCCGCAGTTTGACCCCCGGCGGTTGCTGTCACCACCACCGGTTGCGCCGAACCCCCAGGTGTTGGCGGTGGGATACTCGAAGTCAGTCCACCATTTGCGCTGGTAACGCCAGCTAGGGTTGATGGTTGCCCTGAAGATGAGCTGAAGTTGATAGGCAGATTGGCAACCGGCTTACCATTCGGGTCCAGAGCCGCCGCGGCAAGTGTCCAAGGTCCATTCGCCGCGTTTGGGGCCACTGGGGTAGCCAACAGAGTAATGGAAGCAACGGTTACGATGGAAAGAACTTCTGGGCCCGACGCGCCACCACCTGGACCAGCATTCGTGACCATCACGCTTTGGGTTCCGGCAGCCGCCAGCAGACTGGGTGGAATGGAAGCGGTCAATTGACTCGCAGAAACGAACGTTGATGTGACCTTTGTCCCACCGACAGTAACGCCTGATGTAGAAACAAAACCGGATCCAGCAATTGCAATCGTTGTGATCGGTGAACCAACGGCCAGAACAGTCGGAGAAATGGAATTCAATACCGGCAGAGGATTATTTACGGTGAAGTTTCCCGGGTTGGAGGCCCCGCCACCTGGTGTCGGATTCGTGACAACGACTCCGAAATTCCCCGCCGCTGACTGATCCGCGGCACTCAGTGAGATCGTGAGTTGAGTTGAGCTCACGAATGTAGCGGGATGAGCTGCGCTGGAGAAAGTGACAGTAGACGAGCTCAAGAAGTTTGACCCGTTTATGGTTAGGGTCTGTTGACCGGACCCCGCCAGTGCTGATGAAGGAGACAGGCCTGAAATTGCAGGCACGGGATTCGACGGTGGGGGCGGCGGACCGCCCGCGTTGTTGCTGTTGCATCCAGGTGCTGCGATAGCCAGAAAGATTGCTAAACTGCAGATGAATTTCGAGATAGATTGTGGCCTCACGGTTCACATCTCCTTAAGAATCTATGTTTTTCCCGCCACCTGTAGAAGGCCGACTCCGAACGCTGAAATTCGCCCGGCCGCGGCTATAACAGTGCGCGGACAAAGATTTCGTTTGGCACGTTTCACGTTCCGCGCCACCTTCGGAAACACAAAGAAGCCAGTGCTGGCTCACGACTCGGGGACGTTCACAGTTACATCGTGGTTCCCATCGACATAGACATCCATCGTCGACCCTTTTTTCATGATAATTGCTTTGCCTTTCTTGAATCCGCCGGAAAGGCCCATCATTGCCCCGCCCGCACTGAATTCTTTCCCACCCTGCGCAGAGCTCCCGCGTAAACGAACGTTGTTTCCGTCGACCGCTTTGACATAGTCGATTGAGAATGCAAGCGTCCCTGACTTGCCCCAGCCTCCCCTCTTCTCGGCTTGAGCAACCTTGCCGACTGCTGGCGTCCCCTTAGCGATTACAACAACACCATTGACCTTCACATCCTCTGCGATCTCGCAGGGTACGGGATCTTCGGGATGATTTTTTTCGGAGCTAAGCTCCTCAGTGAAAATCACATGCACGATGATTCCGTCTTGGATCTTCAACGCTTTATTTTTTGTCTGAGTTTGCGGTGCAGCAGTGGCTGCGGGTGCGATTAGAGCCCCAGCGCTGAAGACCAGCAATGCTGTTGCCCAAACGAAGAACGTTCTGGATGGCCGGATGCTATGCATCATTTGAAACCTCCACTTCCTCTAAGGAATCAAGGATAAGTTGTTGAAACCCCTCCGCCTGCGACTCTCCGGGCTTGGCACTTTTCTCCTATTGGTATAGAGTCTGGCAAGTGTCATAAGCTGACAAAAGCTGACATCAGGCACGGAGTGGCCTGAAATCGTCCCCCGAGCGGTTCCATTACCCGCACGACTGGTGTGCATGGCCGAAAACAATCCAGACCGGCTGGAATCCTGGAAAGAAATTGCGGAGTTCATAAACCGCGACAAGCGCACTGCTATGCGCTGGGTGAAGGAACTGGGGATGCCAGTGGGACGCTACCCGGGAGGGAAGAAAGGCCGCGTTTATGCGTCCCGCGCGGCGATCTCCGTGTGGAAGGAAGCGCTCCCAAACGTGGAGCCTCTGTCCGGCGCCAAACCAAGTGGCGTCACTCCTCCGGGGCAGGAAAAACCGAAGGGCGAAAGCGAGACTGCGCTTCCTGAGAAGAGATTCGCGCGAAAAAAGTGGGCCTGGGCGGGAGCGGCGGCAATCCTTACGGCGTTAATTCTGGGGCTCGTCCTTGTATCTTCGTCGCGCACGCTTCTTCGACCGAAACTTCCTTCTCAACTCAAATTCACCGAGAACGGATTCGACGTTTTCGATGAAGCTGGACACGAACTTTGGAGTCACAGCTACTCAAGTCGTTTGGACGCGACCATTTTCAGCCGCAGTCAACCCCTGAAGAATCTGGTAAGGATTGAAGACTTCCTTGGTGATGGAGACCGCGAAGTGCTTGTGGTGGCCCCCCAGAGAACCGGCCCGAACCCCAGCGACCTGTATAAAGTTTCAGTTGATTTCTTTTCCAGCCACGGAAAACTTCTCTGGTCCTACGTGCCACAAGAGATTTTCCAATTCGGAGACCACACGCTCAGTGGCCCATGGAGTATCTTTGATCTTTTTGTTCCGGATCAATCACCCCAAAAAACAATTTGGGTCGTTGCGGTTCATTCGGTTTGGGGAAATTCATTTGTAGTCCAACTCGATCCCGCGACCGGCAGAGAAACAGTGCGATTCGTTAGTACCGGCGTCATTTACAGGGTGAACGAATTGAAGACCCCGCGCGGGAATTTCCTGCTAGCGGTGGGTTTTAACAACGAATATAACTCCGGAAGTCTAGCGATTATGGACGAAAACAAGCCGTTTGCCGCTTCTCCGCAAACAACCGGGACGCGGCATTTTTGTGTGAGTTGCCAGGCAGGCGCTCCTGACTACTATTTCGTCTTTCCAGGAACTGAGATTAATCGATTGGAGAAAGAGCCGGAGGATTCCGTTCGAGCCGTGATTGTTACCGAACAGGGAATCGAAGTCTTCAAGGATGAACGCGAACCGATCCATGGAGGAGGCGCGACAATTTATTCCTTCCGCACACAGCCTTCGATTGAGCCTGTTTCCCTTCGATACGACACCCCCTACGACATGCTTCACCGGGAACTGAGCGCGCAGGGGAAATTGAGTCATTCGCTGGAGAATTGCCCCGAACGGCTTCACCCCAAACCCGTCCGCATGTGGACACCGGTCGGAGGTTGGACTGAAATCCAATTGAAACCGATGAAGGCCAGCGATTAGGGAAACCCGTCGCTACGTATATAGTATTTACCTGCTAGGAATCTCGTCTTGGTTCGCAGGCATTCGAACAAAACCTCGTAGCGGAATCCTCCGTCCCCAAAATATTTTTGATTTTTCTCATTTTCTTCTTGACGGCCTCTATAACTCATTGGTAATATCCACCCCAGACTTCGACGGGCGTTTCCCGCCAGGCCGAGCGCCGCTGTCCTCAGGATGTCCGAAACCATTCGAATTGCCAGGAAATACTGCAATTCCGGATCAATATCAAAAGGAAAGACTTTAAGTCCATCAGATGCCGCAGATACGAGGTGTTCCGCAACCCCCTTAGAATCAGTGCACACGATAACCAACTAGATAACAGACAACTCCTTTAGAATCCGCACTTACGAAAGGCCGCGAATCCTTTTGAAAACAAACACTTTTAAGTCCCGCAGTTGCCATACATACGACGATCGCGTCCCTAACCCCTGTATTAGCCATACATACGAAAAACAGGGGGGTGGGGGGTAGTCCTGCTGGGTACAGACCGGGCGCGTCCCTGACAGCTAGTGCCGAATCGTGAAGCGACGCCGCGCCAGCGACGTCATTTCGAGGAGTCCCGCTTTGCGGGACGACGAGAAATCTCGAAGTTGCCTGGGATTGGTTGAAGGCTGGAAGGAGTGACGTACAGGCATAAAGTCTACTTCGAGATTCCTCCTCGTTCCGTGTTACGGAACTCGTTCGGAATGACGACGAAACCCGGGGAAGCAGCTCGTTCCCTTCGGCTGCGCTCCCTTCGGCCTCGGTCAGGGCGGGCAGGGCAGGCTGCATGAGGCCGAAAGAAAACTGCGTGACGACAGAAGCCCGGAAAGGAGGTTTGAACGCGCGACACACTTGCTGTATATTCCGCTCGAAGGATGTCTCCCTCGAAGCGTCCATGAAAGGCCGTAGATGATCCTCCGCCCGGGCCAGCGTGTCTTCACCGTTTCCTCACAACTGCCCATCACCATCGGGAACACCATTGGAGACGGCGGCCAGGGCGAGGTTTACCTGGGGGATTTGTCGGGCCAGCAGGTCGCAGTGAAGTGGTATTTCCCCTACTATCCGCATCAGGAGGAGGTTCGCCAGCGCCTGCAGTACCTGATCACCAACGGCGCGCCCTCCGACCGGTTCCTGTGGCCCTTCGCGCTGCTGAACAGCCCAAACGTGCCAAGCTTCGGCTACGCGATGCAGTTGGTCGAGCCGTCATTCACGACCCTGCCCGAACTTTGGAGCCGGGAGCCGCGACCGCCGCTGCGCGTGCTGGCCACCGTGGGGATGAACCTGGCGCACAGCTTCCTGCAGGTTCACGCCAAAGGGCTGTGCTACCGCGACATCAGCGACCGCAACATTTTCTATGATCCGCGCACCGGCGAAATTCGCATCGCGGACAACGATAACGTGGGAGTAAAGGACAAGCCCGGCGAAGTGGCCGGCACCTGGGAATACATGGCACCGGAGGTGGCCCGCGGAGAGACGCCGCCCAACCGCGCCACGGATTTGCACTCGCTGGCCGTGGTGCTTTTCCAGATTTTCATGGTGCAGCATCCGCTCTCGGGGAAAAAAGAGCTGGTCATTCCCCCGCACCTGAGCCAGGAAAACCGGATCCGCTTTTACGGCAAGGAGCCGGTTTTTATTTTCGATCCGGTGGACCGCTCCAACGAGCCGGTCCCCGGAGACGATATCGCGCTGCATTATTGGCCGATCTATCCGCAGTTTTTGCGGAATCTTTTCACGCGGGCGTTTACCACCGGACTGCACGACCCGGTGAATGGGCGTGTGGCCGAGGGGGAATGGCGCCAGGCGTTCTCGCGCATGCGGGATTGCATTTTTCATTGCCCGCAATGCGGTGAGGAAAATTTATTTGATGAGGACGCCACGCGCGCGGCCAACGGCGCGATGCAGCCCTGCCGCCAGTGTGGAACGGCCCCGCCGATTCCGCCGCACCTGAAAATTGGCGCGAACCGGGTGATGCTGAACCGCGACACGCAGCTGTATCCGCACCACGTGGATAATCACAGGCTCTACGATTTTTCGCGTCCGGTGGCGGCGGTGAGCGCGTGGAATCCTCCGGCGCTGCAAAATCTTTCCGCACAGAAGTGGACGGTGCGCGCGGCGGAAGGGGCCACGTCCGAAGTTCCGCAGGGCAGCACCATTCCGCTGGCCGACCGCAGCACAATTTATTTTGGAACCTCCGAGGGCGCGGTGAGGCTATAATCCGCTTCGCCGGAACTGCTGTGCCATCCGCGAACGGGCGCCGAAACCGGCGCCGGCAGAATCTCCGGCAAGCCCCATGAACGACCGCGCCAAACAAAAACTGGTTCAGTTGCTGGATGAAGAGACGCTCGGCGTTCTGGATGAGCCCGAGCGGTTGGAAGGATTGCTGCGCGATTACTGCGGAGATTGCCGCAAGGAGATTTCCGCGCTGATCGCGGCACTGCAGGAAGATGTGCCCGCGGATTTAGCGCGTGGGAGCGGCGAGCCCTATCCGATATTGACCGCCCGGCTTGCGGGCAAGCTCCACGATGAACGCAACATCGTGCCGGACGCGGCGCAGTGGGCCGTGGAATCGTGGGCCTTTGCGCTGGAGATTGCTCCGGGGAGCAAGCGCAACCGCGGTGCGGGCGGTCCGCAGGCAGGATTTCAAGGCGCGCAACAAGGCTTCATGGGTGCGGGCGGATTCTCGGGAGCAGCCGGCCCGGGAATGGAGGGCGCAGGCGAGTGGAAAATGCCACCGCCGGTTGACACCAATCTGCAGAAGACGCCCGTGCAGGATTTTCAGGGCGGGTGGCAGCATACGCCGCCAGGACCGGCACCACCGGGCCCGCCGCCCGGTCCAGGAAAAACTCCAATCCAACCGTGGCCGGCACAGGGGGAACCTTGGAAAACCCCGGGGATGGATCTGCAACCGTGGGTGCCTGCAAATACTGCCGCACCGCCGGCGCACAATTCATTTCTGGCCTTCGTGTGTTGCCTCGGCGTGACCATTCTGATTGCCTATCTGATTCCAGTGTACGGAACGCTGGGAGGGCTGCTGCAAATCGTGCTGGTGATTACCGCGATGGCCAGCGGGATCGAATTGCTGCTGGCTATGGTGCGAATGATGCTGAAGCGGCCGCAGCCGCCGGCGTTTGTGATTTCATCGTGGTCATTTTGGATGACGCTGTTTGGCGTGGAACACGCGGTATTAAGAATATTTCCGGCAAAGAAAAAATCGGCGCCACAGATGGGCGCGCCAATGGCTTATCCAAATCCCGGATTGCCGCCGATTGCACAAAGTTTCGGCCAGCCGATTGGGCAAACACCGGTATCTCCGCAAATTCCGGTTCCCAATCAAACACCGATTCCACAACCATCACCCGTTGGAGTGCCGCCGGCCATCGACGGCGTGTTTTGCGTGATGTGCGGGAAGACCAACGTCAAGGGCGCAAGTTCCTGCGTGAATTGCGGGGAGAAACTCTACTATCCTGAAGCCCACCAGGGCGCCGGGCCTAACTGAATCCGAATATTCTGCCTACTCCAGAAAATCAAATTACATCAGTCAAGGCGATCAACAGACCGCGTAAGTATTTAAGCTCTGCAAAAATCTAGTGCCCCAAGCCAGGAGGACTAGTGGTGATGGGCAAACCCGGCAAGTAGCGTTTGCGCATCTCCGCCATGGTCATCATACCCTTGCGGACGTGAGTGGCTGTGAGCACACCGCCTGCCTGGGTGGTGAAGCTGGCGAAAATTGTGTCGCCGGTGCGATAGTCAGAGAGCTTGAGCGGCTTGCCGTTTTCGTCGGCAAATTGAGTTTTGTCGTTCACAAGCAGCGTGGCGGTGATCTGCGTAGGGCGAAGGACGATCAGCGCACTGTGAGCCTTGTCAACCGAAGAAACCATGAAATATTCCTCAGAAGCGGAGGGGCCGACGTGGCTTGCGGCCACAGTCTTTTTTTGGGCGTGCACCGCTCCTACCGCGAAGAGAGTCATGGCGGCGATCGCGCCGAGCAAAGAAAGTTTCGTGAATTTATTCATAACGTAGAGCCTCAATGGGATCGAGTGACGCGGCTTTTGCCGCGGGATAGTAACCAAAGATAATGCCGACCAGAGCCGAGAAAATCACGGAGACAAAAATGGACGAGGCCGGGATCAATGTAGGCCATTTCAGCATGGCGGAGACAGCGTTGGAGGCGAAGAATCCGAACACGACGCCAATGGCGCCGCCGACCATGCTGAGAACGACGGCCTCGCTTAAGAATTGGCGCTGGACGTCGCTTTCCGTGGCGCCCACAGCCATGCGAACGCCGATCTCGCGGGTGCGCTCAGTAACAGAGACGAGCATGATGTTCATGATGCCGATGCCGCCGACTACCAGAGATACGGAAGCGATGCAAGCGAGCAGCAATTCCATAACGCCGAGGGTTTGCGCGCGCGCCTGAGCGATGTCCGTGGGGGAGCGAATGATAAAATCGTCCGGTTCGGAAGAGCGGAGGTGGTGGCGTTGGCGGAGAAGCGCGGCGATCTGGGTCTGCGCCGCGTCCATATCCGCCTGCGATGTGGCCGATGCGTTGATGTTTTGCAACCAGGAGACACCTGCAAGCTTTTTCATCACCGTGGTGTAGGGCAGGATCATGGTGTCGTCCTGATCTTGACCATAGGGCGACTGACCCTTGGCGACCAGTTCACCAATCACACGGAAGGGCAGACTCGAAACGCGGATGGTTTGACCGACGGGATTGGCGTCGCCGAATAGGTTTTGAGCAACCGTTTGTCCGATGATGGCGACGTCGGACGCATTCTGCACATCCTGATCACTGAATGCGGCGCCGCGTGAAACCGGCCAATGGCGGATGAGCAAATAATCCGGTGAAGCTCCCTGGACGCGAGTGAACCAATTCTGGTTGCCGAAAACAATCTGTACGCCAGACGAGACTCCGGGAGAAACGCGGCTGACGGTTGAGACTTGATCTTGAATCGCAAGAGCGTCAGCGACGACCAGAGTTTTCGTGGCATTACTTCCAAGGTGAACTCCACCCTGGTTGACACTGCCGGCGTTGACGGTGATCAGGTTTTCGCCCAAGCTCTGGATTTGTTCCTGCACTTGCTGGGAGGCGCCTTCGCCGATGGCAACGGTGCAAATGACCGCGCCGACGCCAATGATGATGCCAAGCATGGTCAAGAGAGTGCGCATCTTATTCCGCGCGAGGGCCCGAAAGGCGACTCGTAAAACTTCGCTATATCTCAACGGCCACCTCCCCGCCCGCCACCACCGCCACCGCCGGGACCACCTCGTCCGCCTGGTTGCAGCGGATTCGCACCTGCCGTAGCTGCCTTGCCGCCATCCTGGAAGGTAATTAATTGATCGCCTTCTTTGAGGTCACCTGTAATCATCTGAGTGTTGACGTAATCCGTGATCCCCGTTTTAACAGCCAAAGGTTTCAGCTTGCCGTCCGGAGTCCTGGTCCAAACAACTTGCATGCCACCCAAATGGGAGGTGTAGGCGGGGCGGGGAATCTTATTGTCCTGATAAAAGGTCCGGAGTTCTGCAAAGGGCATATCCGGGACATAGGAGAGCGCTGCATTGGGAATCATAACTACGTTTTCCGCCTGGCCAGTGGGAATGGTTACGTAAGCGGTTTCGCCGGGAAGCAGTTTTTCGTCAGGATTGTCGAAATCAATAATGGTGGAATAAGTGACGACGTTTTGCACGGTCGTGGCGTTCAGGCGGACGGTGCTGACGCGGCCATGGAATTGTTCGGCGGGAAACGCATCCACTTGAAAGGTGACTTCCGCGCCGACGTGAATGTTACCGGTGTCAGATTCATCGGTGGCAGCGTAAAGCTGCATGCGCTTGAGGTCTTGCGCGATGGTGAAGACGTTGGGAGCCTGGAGAGACGCGGCGACGGATTGCCCAACGGTGATGCTGCGCTGGACGACGATACCGTCAATGGGCGATGTAATTGTGGAGTAGTTCAAGTTGGTAATGGCGTTATCGAGATTGCCCTGAGCCGACTCCACCTGCGCTTTGGCCTGTTCCGCCTGAGCTTTGGCCTGATTGAGCTGAGCCCTGGCCTGATTGAGTTGTGCCTGGCCCGCGGCGACGGAGGCATCCGCCTGGGCAGTGGAGGAGGTGGCCAGGTCGTCCTGATCTCTGGTGGAAATGCCCGCAAGGGCGAGATCGTGCACGCGCTTGGCATCGACTCGCGCGTAATCAGCCGCAGCCTTCAGTTTGTTGACATTCGCAATGTCGGAATCGATGTTGGCCTGGAGCGAGACGATGTTGGCTTCGGCATTTTTCTCGTTGGCGATTTGGTTATCGTAGTTGCCTTTCGCCGTAGTGTAGGCCGCCTCGTAGGGGGCTGGATCCAGCTGTGCCAATACCTGGCCGGCATGGACGCGCGTGTTGAAATCAGCAAACACATACAGAACCGTGCCGGAAATAAACGAGCCAACCGGGACCGTGGTGAGCGGGTTGACCGTTCCAGTGGCCTGGACGACCGCGGTGATCGAGCCGCGACGGACGTTTGCCATGGTGTACTTAATCTCAGGCGTGCGGCCTCTGTAATAGTAGTAGCTCGGCCCGCCGATGATGATCACGAGGGCTAGAGAGGCAGCGATGCGATGGTTGGAAATAAAGTTGGGTAGTTTCATTGGCAGTGTACCTTATCCTGGTATTGCGACGTATCCGCGCGTTGCCCGGTTTCCTATTCAGGAAGGCGCTCTCCGACACGGGCGGGGGCACTGAAGTCGCGTGCAAATCCCGCTGCCATTATGACGTATCCGGGAGTTGAGCGGTTACTTTTGATGTGAAAGACCGGAGGAGGCGAGGAGAGACACCGAGGACAGACGTAGAGCCGCCTTTTTTCTACAAATCTCAGAAGAAATAGCCTACTCGTAGCGAAGAGCGGTGATCGGATCCACACGGCTGGCGCGGCGCGCGGGAATGTAGCTTGCCGCGAGCGTGACTACCAGCACCAATCCCGCAGCGGCCGCGAGCGTTGCGGGATCGTTTGGCTTTATTTGATAGAGAAGGTTGGTGAGGATGCGTGTGGTGGCCAGGGAGAGGGCAAGTCCAATGGCGATACCGAGGGACGCCATCAACAGTCCCTGCAAGAGGACTCCGCGGAGGATTGCGCTCCGCGGTGCGCCCAGAGCCATGCGGATGCCGATCTCCGAGGTGCGGCGCGAAACGGAGAAGGAAACCACGCCGTAGAGGCCGAGCGTGACAAACAAAATGGCCATAGAGGCGCATGCTCCGGCCATTACGGAATAGAAGCGCGGCTCATCGAGAGTTTTGTAGAGGCGATCCTGGATCGTAGTGAAGTGCTTCAACGGCACGGTCGGGTCAATTTGCGCCACGCGCCTGCGGATTTCGGGGAATACCGCATCCGGCGGCAAATTCGTGCGCAAGGCAATCGCGCCATAGGCTTGCGCGAATTGCTCATAGGGAACATATACAGTGGCGATGGATTTCGCGCTCAAACCCCTATCGTGTGAGTCGTGGATGATGCCGATGATCTGACGAGGGAATTGTTCGGAATCAAAAGAGGTGACAAGTTTCTGGCCGAGAGCGTCTTTACCGCGAAAATACTGCCGGGCTAGCGCTTCATTCACGATGGCCACGTGCGGCGCGCCCAGAACGTCGGCTGGGGTGAAGTCGCGGCCACGCACCAGAGAAACGCCCACGGTTTGAAAATAATCTTCGCTGGTGACCTGAAAATTGCAGACGGATCGCCCGCGGGGAGCGTCGCCCGGCTGTCCAACGATAGAGAAGCCCATGAACATCCCAGCGCGGGTTTCCGGAGGGAGATTGGTGATCCATCCGGCGGAGAGAACTCCGGGGATGCCCCGGATTTGTTCCAGGATGCGCTGGAAGAGGTGCCGCACTTGCAAAGAGTGATGCGCGCGCTGTGCTTGATCTTCGGTGTGAAGGCTGGGGACGGCCAGTTCGAAACCGAGAACCCCCGCGGTCCGGAATCCAGGGTCCACCGAACTGAGGCGCAACAGACTGTGGGTGAGCAATCCCGCGGCGGCGAGCAGGCCAACGCCGAGAGCGACCTGTGTGACCGTCATGCCGCGCTGCAAAATTGCAAGGGCTCGTCCGCCAGCGGAGCGCGCGCCGGCGTGGGCCAGGTTTTCTGTGTGGCGGCTTCTGTGCAGCGCGGGAAAAACTCCCGCGACAAACGCCGCAACGGCGCACAAGAGAAAGGCGAAGGCAAGCACGGCGAAATCAATTCCGACTCGGCCGGTGACCGGAAGATGGGCGGGGGAAAGCCCGAGCAGAACTTCAAGACCAAGTCGCGCCAAACCGACGCCGACGATTCCCGCGAGGAATGCGAGGCAGGCGCTCTCGGTGAGCATTTGCGAGATGAGGCGGCTGGTGGTGGCTCCCAGGGCCTTGCGAACTGCCATTTCGCGGCCGCGGACGGCGGCGCGCGAAAAGAGCAGATTCATCACGTTGGTGCAGGCGATGAGCAGGAGGACGATAGAAATTCCCAACATCATCAGAAGCGCGGGACGGACACTGCTGGTGGTTTCCGAATCAAGCCTGCCAAGCTGGACGGAGAGGCCGCGCATGGCCGGGTTTTGGGCCAACAGGCGCGAGGTGATGCCTTGCAGCTCGGTTTCGGCTTGAGGGACATTGACTCCGGATTTCAAGCGGCCAATGGCAATCCACCGGGTGTTGTCGCGGCCCCAAATTTCCGCGATGTTTGCGACGGGCATCAGGAGATCCGGGTCGTCGGGAGAATAGGATGCGTCAGACCGAGGAAATTGAAATTTAGCGGGGAGGATTCCGGTGACGGTGTAGAGGTCGCCGTCCACGACCATGGTGCGGCCGACCGCGGCAGGATCACTGTGAAAGATTTCGACCCACATCCTGTGGCTGATGACCGCGGAATTATCCTTGCGCATGCTTCCGCTGCCGGAAATGTTGCTGCCCGCGGCCAGGTCCACGCCCAACGTGGAGAGAAGCTCGGGGTCGGCATACACCGCGACCATGAACATGGATTGCTCGCCGACATTTACGGGCAGGTCCGTGAAAACAAAACTGCCGATGGATTGGAGCGCGCGGCTTTCGCGGCGCCAAGCTTCCACTTCGTTTAGAGAAACATAAGGATACGAACGGATGACGGCGTCCTGGTGATAATACGATGCGGCCGCCACCAGGCGCGCGGGGTCTTTGTAGGGCAGCGGGCGAATCAGGACGGCATTTACCACACTAAAGATGGCGGTGCTCGCGCCGATGCCGAGCGCGAGAGTCAGGATCGCGACGGTTGCGAAGCCCGGGTTTTTCGCGAGAGTTCGTAGCGCGAATTTCGTATCGCTTCTGAAATCTTGGACGAATCGCCAGCCCCACTGACTGCGGCTTTCTTCGGAAAGGCGAGTGGGATTTCCAAATTCGCGCAAGGCCGCTTCGCGAGCCTCCCTGGGGGACATCCCCTCGCGGATAAACTGACTGGCTTTCCGATCAAGGTGGTAGCGGATTTCTTCATTCAATTCGGCGCCGAATTCAGCCTGGCGGCGTAAATGGAGGGCACGTCTGAAGAACTCAGCCAATTTGCTCATAGCAGTTCCTTTACCAAGCCGGGAGCCACTTCACCATAGACGTTCCATCCATAGACACTCTATGGTTATACTCCTGGGGCACAAGACGCGCCAAGCTGGAAAAAGTCACACGGAATTTGACGCGCGGGGGGTTGAGGTTGCGGAGCCAAACAGGAGCCAGGCACGGGTTCCGGCGTGGTAAAATAAGCGGCCGTCAGATGTAGGCCCGTAGCTCAGTTGGTTAGAGCGCTTCCTTGACACGGAAGAGGTCAGAGGTTCGAGTCCTCCCGGGCCTACCATTCAATCCCATCACAAAAACTAGAGGTTGAGCTCCACGGTTTGGGAAGTGTAGGCAGATTTGACGCGGCGCAACCGCCCTTCGATGTAAATCCTCATCTCCAAGGAAATGAGAAGCGGCGAGTCGCGTTACCGACTCGCCGCTTGTTTCTGGAGAGGGCGCGATACAGCCTTTGCAGGCCCGTACGCGAGACTAGTTGTTGTCGTCGCCGTTATAAGTCAGACCCGGCAGGACCGGGGTTCCTTCCTTTCTGACGGCGTCGAGTTCGTCGGGATCGAGGCCCAGCAATCTGAGAATGGTTGGAGCTACCTGAGTTGTTTCCACAAAGCTGTGGATTGTCTGGCGCTCATACCTGGGGTTGGAGACGAGCAACATGACGTTGGTGTCATCCCAAGCGTAGCCACCGTGCTCAGATTGTTTTTTCAGGCCCCCGGTGTAGACCACGCCGTAGTTTGGAATCACGACGATGTCAGGAGAACGCGGATCGCCGCCTTTCCGGAGCTTACAGCAGGGCCCTGGATCCTCCGGCACACCGGGAGGGTTGAACAAGGTTGTGAGCGAGGAGCCATAGAAAATCTGGCCCAGTCCCACTGCTGTTCCGGCAGCCTCCAGAGCATTTACGGCGTCCCCGGTACGGGTTGAATCTGCCAGCCAAATTTGGGAAATATCGTCCTCGGCCAACCCGAGACCATTCGCCGGGTCGTTGTAAACCGCCGGGAGAAAGGACGGGATAAAGCCGGAGGGTGGCGTCCCATTGGTGCCAGACTTTCCCGGAATGGGGAAGAAACGGTTCGGGTCGATCGGCGACTGCCCGTGTTTGGCAGTGATGATGATGACAGTCGAACGGAGGAGGTCATTATTCTTGAGCGCATCCACCATTTGCCCGATGGCCGCATCCACGAATTGGATCTCGGCCAGCATTTTGGGTCTGGGAGTGCCCTGGGCGTCCTCATAACCGCCAGAGTTCGCGTCGGTTCTGACTGCGGAACTGGGTTTAATCAACTTCTCCCCGACGCTGACCGCCTGAAAGTTCATTCCGAAGATCACTGGGACCGGAGCCTTGCCAGCACCCAGGTGCGTCTTTCCATTGATTTCGTTTACGATCGCATTGACCTTCAGTTGGTCATAGCACTTGATGGCATCGAAGTCGGTGGTCCAATCGTCGCTGCTGGCCACAATCGTAGAGCAATTGAAATTCGTACCTGCGGGAGTCAACCCTGGCAGGGGGATCTGATTGGAATTAACTTCAGGGGAATAATAATCGTCTAGATTGCTGGGGCTGGAAGTTCCGGTGGGGCCGGAAACAGAGGCGTAGGCAGCGTGCTTGTCGGACCAAGCCGTATAACCACCCTTCTTGTGAATGACTCCGAAAATCGTGTTGGTGCGAACGAAGTTCCAGGAGTAGACGGGTTGGCAGCCGTTAAACGGATCCCGTATAAGCTTATTCGGGTCGATGGAATTTATGCCACCGTCTATGGTGGAGTACCCGGCAAATCCACCATTGAGCTTGGTCTGGTCGATTTCATTGCCTTCCTCATATTCGGTCTGCGTTCCATTGATGGCGTTTTGCGTGCAATTCCCGGCGGGAAGCCCGTTGCCGGTTGTTTTCGCGGGCGGCGCCAATACACGATCATAGGCGACGTCGTAGAATGCGCCGACAGTGCGTGGCGTGCCGCCGGTCACAAGGGCCATGAGGCCAGGGAAAGAATCCGACGGACGGGAAGTAGTCGTACGAGTGTAATTCACGCCATGTTCGCCAAGTTCGGCCAAATTTGGGCAAGTGCTGGAAGCCACGCAGTTCGCGTAATCCACTGCGTGCATACCGTCGATGCTTATGAGAAGAACATGTCTGACTCTGCCTTCCGAATCCCAATCGTGCCCATCGCCGGCCCGGATGGGCAGGGGCGAAAGGACCAACAATGCAGCAAGCACAGCAGACAGCAAAGGCCTGACAAAACGCATTTGTATTCCTCCTCTAGAGAATTACTAAGGGTGCAGAATTTAAAGGAGTGGATTCGGGAGCGGGTGAACGCGGCGTGAAGTAAATGTTAAATGGCGGAGACGAAGGGCCGTAACAATTGTAATAGGGCGAGGATTGATGTTAGGAAGGAAAGGTGAACGCGTCCCAGCGAATTTGAGAAAACGCAGCATGGCTCGAAAGAAAAAACACGTGGTGGATTTGCGGATTCAGACGACGCGCATGTGGCTGACACCCTGGCGGCCTGTAGACTCTGTGGCATTGCGACCCATCGCGCAAGATCTTCGAGTGATGAAATACATCACCGGGGGAAAAGCTTGGAGCAATGAACAGGTGCGGGAATTCATTGCGCGTCAGATGCGCCACTCGGCCCGGCACGGTTTCTGCAACTGGAGTTTGCGGCGCAAGCCCGATGGCCGAGTGATTGGACTATGCGGGCTGCAACCACTTACGATTTGTGCCCGGCGCGAGATCGAAATTGGTTGGTGGCTGGCCGTGAATTGCTGGGGGCGTGGACTGGCCTCCGAAGCCGGGCGCGCAGTGATGACCGCGGCGTTTGAGCGTTACGGATTACGGCGAGTGGTGGCTGTGGCAATGCCGGAGAACAAAGCGTCGCGGCGGGTGATGAAAAACATTGGAATGAGTTATGAGCGCGATACAACGCGCAGGGGATTTGAGGTGGTGGTTTATTCTTCCTGCGCAGGACCGCGAGGATTGGATTGGACGAAGTGAATTACGTACAGAAATTGTCGGGACACGAACTCGCTCCTACAAAGGCGATGATGCGGGGCGCTGCAACTATTCTTTGCGTGTTGGGAATTGTGGGAGCGTTGACGATGGGAGAAGGAATTTCTTTGCAGGGGACCGCGCGGGGCAAGCGGATCGTGATTGCGGCGAGCGAGGCGCTCGATGGCAAGGGCGGCGTCCTGCACGACACACGCATTGTGATTGAAGCCGGGAAAATTGTAGCCATTGATGCCAAGGCCGGTCCGGTGGACTACGACCTGCGCAGGTTGACGGTGTTGCCGGGATGGATTGACGCGCACGTGCACATCACATGGAGCTTTGGACCGGACGGAAAAAATGCGGGCCAGGGAGGGACGACTCCGGAGGCAACCTATGCCGCGGCTTCCAATGCATACGCAACCCTGATGGCGGGATTTACGACCGTGCAAAGCGTGGGTTCGCCGGCGGACATTCCCCTGCGGGATGCGATTGCGCGCGGCGAGCTTGCGGGCCCCCGCATCTTGACGGCGGCTGAAACAATCAATGGGCGAGGTCCGGAAACGGGGACGCCGGAGGAAATTCGCGCATTCGTACGGAAACAGAAGGCGGCGGGCGCGGATGTGATCAAGATATATGCATCGGGCGGGATGCGCAGCGGGACGATGACCCTTTCGCAAGAGCAATTGAACGCGGCGTGCGATGAAGCGAAGAAGCTGGGGCTGCGAACACTGGTGCACGCGTTTCGAGATGCGGTGCGGGCAGCGACGATTGCCGGATGCACGGAAATTGAGCACGGGTTGGGAGCGTCGGACGAGGACTTGAAATTGATGGCGGAGCGCGGGACGTATCTTGATCCCCAGGCGGGGCTGCTGCTGGAAACTTATCTTCAATACAAGGACAGGTATCTGGCCGCACCTTACTACACGGAGGAAGGGTTTGCGGCGATGAAGGATCTGATTCCGGCGCACCAGGATTTCATAAAACGTGCATTGAAAATTCCGGGGCTGAAAATTGTGTACGGGACAGATGCGGTGGCTGGCGCGCATGGACGAAACGCGGAAGATTTTATTCATCGAGTGCGAGACAGCGGAGTGGATCCGATGTCAGCGATGGTGTCTGCGAATTCGTTGGGAGCGGAAGCGCTGGGGATGAGCGATCAGATTGGCTCCATCACGCCGGGATTGCAGGCGGACATTATCGCGCTGGACGGGGATCCGGTGAAGGACATTACCGCGGTGCGGCGCGTGGTGTTTGTGATGAAGGGCGGAGTCGTTTACAAGAATGATGCTCCCGGATCTAGGTGAAGGGGCGCGGGAGATAGTTTAGTGGCCAGGACCGGACTTGGGGGAGGCGCCCGGCTGCGCCGGCTGCGGGGGATCCCTCCTTTGTGGCGGGGTGTTTGCAGGGGAACCGGCTTGTGACGGGTTTTCGGCGCCGGTGTTAGGGGAAATGATGGCAGGCGCGGCAGGCCTGGCGGGGTAGTAACGAGCGCCGATGCCGAAAGCCAGGGAAATCACGGAGAGAATGAGCGCGAGAGCGAGCAGCCACTGCAGGAGCGAGAGGCGGTGCTCGGCGGCGCGAAGATGCTCATCGAGTTTCGCCCTCAGGGATTCATATTCGGCTTTGGAAACGTAGCCTGCCATTGCTTCCTCCTCTGATCCTGCGGCGACACCCTCTGCGCCGGCGGCGATTGCATCCTGGCGGCACATAATTCCAAATGTCACGTCATCACCGCTGCCTTTTTCCGAAGCATCATGGAGAATTCCCGGAAGCTGCGCGGAAACTTTCTGGAGTCCGCCGGTGCGCGCTATGTTTAGGAAATCGCGGCCGATGAGGAGAAAATCGTCGTCGGAGCGGAAGGAGTTGGCGTAGCCATCGGTGGAAACCAGAATAAGAGCGGGCGGATGGTGAAGCGGCGCTTCCACGTGCCAGCGGAAATCCTTCCACGCTTCGGATTGGCAGAGTGAGGTGGTTTGATTGGCGATGAGGCGCGCGTCGGCCGGGACGGGGCGGACGGTTTTGCCGGTGTCGTCGACCCAGAGGATGTCGCCATCACCGATTTGAAGAAAGACGGCGTAATACCCGGTGACGAGAACGATCAGGAGAGTGGCGCCGTAGGCGACGAGCGGATTGTTTGTGACTTCGGCGCGCGCGTCGGCGTCCTGGGGATCCTGAAGGCGCGAGAACTCTTCTTCGCGGAATGGATTTGCGGCGAGGTGCGCGGAAACGCTGGCAGTCCAGTTTTCCACCACGCGTTGCGGGAGTTCGGCCACTTCGGTGCGAAGGCTGTTGGCGTCGGACTGGGTGCCGTGCATTTTTGCGAAAGCCAACAAGAGAGAAGTTGCGGCCTGGACGGCGAGTTTCGCGCCCGAGGCGCTGCGGAAATGTTGCGGGCTGCCGTGTCCGTCAGCGATAGCCAGAATGGCAGGCGGGCCAAAGCCGCTTTCAGGGAGCCAGAAACTGAGGGCGTCCTGATTGGGCAGGTTCCCTTTAATGTGGGACGCGCCACGGCAGGATTCGCCGATCACCTGCCATTGAATTTTTCGCGCCGCAGTTTCCATTAAGATGGCCCTTCTCACTTCATTCAAAACACTAACGAAATATTTGCAACTACCAGATGACGCTGGACGGAGCGGTCTGCGCAGGTTGCGGCACGACCGATGAAACCTTCCGTCCGCTGAGGACGGAGGTGGAAACAAAGCGCATGTATTCCACGAGCGCTTCGGGATTATCGGCCTGGAGCACGTGGATTTCCGGGTTGTCGATAAAGCGCTTCAGAGTTTTTTGATGCGCGTCGGTACCGATGCCGATAGAAAGGCGCGTGGAAGCTTTGCCCCAGGGCTGCGAGAGCAAATATTGCATGCCGCCTTCAAAATCGTCGGTGGGGCGGCCATCGGAAATTAGGACAAGCGCCGGAGGAAGCGAGCGCGGGCTGAGCGGAGGCATCTTCATTTCTTCGGCGACCAGCCGAAGAGCTGCACCGAGGTTGGTGCGCGCTTCGGGATCAGCGGTCAGGTCGGTCCACCGAAATTCGGAAAGGAGCGTGGGTTGGGCGATGTGCCACTGAGCTGCGGTGGAAAAGCGAATGGCGCGGATGAGCACTTCGGCGCCGGAGTTCTGCGCGGCGGCGCGCTGCATGTGGGGAATCAGTTCGCGGATGGCGGTGTTGAGCGCGTCAATTTTTCCGTTGAGGGACATGGAGCCGGAGCAGTCGAGCAACCAGATAAAATGGAGCGGGCGCTTGGCCATGACTCCGCCTGGGCGGCGAAGGTTGATGCCGGTGTCGAGTGGGTTGCCCATCTGAGTGCCTCCTTTCCTCTAAGAGTATGATCCTGCTACACCTTATGCCGCGAATGCGCGAGGGCTGGTGGTCCGCCTCTTATGGAGACGCCGCGGAAGGGCGGATATTACCGCAGAATGAAAGGGTTGGGGAGGGTGGGGGAGCGGCGAACTATTCGTGTCTGAGGGCGACTATTGGATCCACGCACATGGCACGCCGCGCGGGGACATAGGACGCGGCGAAGGCCACGAGTGCGAGGAGCGCCGCCACGCTGACGAACGTCAGCGGATCCGCGGGACGCACCTGGAAGAGCTGGCTGGCGAGAAAACGGGACAAGGCGAGCGCTGCCGGTATTCCGAGCGCCAAGCCAATCAACACCAAAATCGCGGATTCTCCGAAAATCAGACGCAGAACATTAACGGGCGAGGCGCCGAGCGCGATGCGAATCCCGATTTCGTGAGTTCGGCGAGAGACGGAATAAGAAATGACGCCGAAAATTCCCGCAGCGGCCAAGACCAGTGCCAGCAACCCAAACAGACCGATCAACAGCGTGCGGAATCTGGGCTGGGCTACTGAGGTGTAGAAAATGTCGGGCATGGCGGCGATATCGGTGACCGGCAGGTCTTTATCCATTTTGCGGACTTCCTCGCGGATGGTTGCGGCTACTTCGGATGGAGTAAGGTCGCTCCGAGTGATGATGATCGCGCCCCAGAGCGGCGCTTGAACGAAGGGCACATACATCATGGGGCCGGGGTCCTTGTTGAGCGCGACATCGCGGATGTCTCCAACGACCCCTACGATTTCCCGCGTAGCGTTGGGCGCGAGGGGAAATCCAAAAGTGAGCCGCTGCCCGAGGGGATCCTGGCGGGGGAAATATTGCCGGGCCATGGCCTGGCTGATTATGGTCACGGGCGCGGAGGAGGACGAATCGTATTGATTAAAGAAGCGGCCGCGAAGCAAAGGAATGCCCATCACATGAAAATATTCCGGGCTGATGGAAGAGTAATCCGCCGTGCGCGTAACGCCGGCATTCGCGGGGGGAACCCCCACGATATCGAATTGCTGATTCACAGCGTTGTGGGCCACGGGCAGGGGTATCCCGATTGCCGAATCCTGCAGACCGGGATGAGCCTGAACGCGAGGCAGCAATTCGTTTCCGAAGGCGGCCCATTGACTGGGCATGGAATATTGAAATCTGGGAAGTGAGACTTCGGCCTTCACGAGATGCGCGGGGTTGAAGCCCGGATCTACCGACGTTAATGAAATGAAGCTGCGGATCAGCAGCCCCGCGCCCACCAGCAGAATCATCGCCAGCGCAATTTCCGCGACGGCCAGCAAGTTGCGCGCGCGTCGGCGCAGGTTGGCTTCACCGGATTGGCCGGCGCCCTCCTTGAGGCTGGTGCGCAAATTGGAATCGGCGGCGAAGAGCGCGGGCGCCAAGCCAAAAACGAAGCCGGCGACCACAGAAAGCAGAAGTGCAAAAATAAGTACGGCGGGATCCACGTGAATGATGGAGGCTTCTGGCAAATCGGAGGGCAGAAGCGTGCCGAGAGTTCGCACGCCCCAGTAGGCAAGCCCGATACCGGCGAGGCCGCCGAGAAGGCCGAGAGTCGCAGTCTCCGTGAGGAGCTGCCGGACGATGCGGCCGCGGCCGGCACCCAAAGCGATGCGAACCGCCATCTCGCGGACGCGTGACGTGGCGCGAGCAAGGAGCAAGTTGGCGATGTTGGCACAGGCAATCAACAGAACGAGACCAACAGCGCCCATGAGTACGAACAAGGCAGACTTTAGATTACTGACCAGCCCTGCTTGAAGAGGAACGACGTGGACGACCCAGCCGGTGTTTTCGGCTGGAAATTCCTTGGCGAGGCGGGCGGCTATGGCATCCATTTCCGTTTGCGCTTGCGCAACGGAAACGCCGGGTTTGAGGCGAGCCAGAGTGCGCAACAAGCGAATGTTGCGCTTTGGCATCCACGCGCTCCAAAGAGGGTCCTGCACAATCGGAATCCAGACATCCGAGTTCTTGGTCACGAACGGCATCCGAAAACTCGACGACATGATCCCCACAATCGTGAAGGGGCGCTTATCGAGATCAATGGACGTGCCGATTACGCCCGGGTCCGCGCCGAACTGGCTGCGCCACAAATCTTCGCTCAGGATTACCACGGGTGGGGCGCCCAGCTTGCCATCTTCGTGGAGAAATGTGCGGCCTGCGATGGGCTTCACGCCCAAAGTGGAAAAAATCTCCGGCGTCACGTCACCAGTATGGACGGTGGTGGGATCGCCGTGCCCGGTCAAGGTCAGATCGTGATTTTGATTTCCGGCTACGTCGCGGAAGACTTGGTTCTGCTCCCGGAGTTCAGTGAAACTCGGAAAAGCCCAGCCCGCCTCAACTATCCCCTCTTGTGGCTTGGATTGAAGAACGATGACCAATTGATTTGGATTGGGATAGGGAAGCGGTTTGAGGAGAACGGCGTAGACAACGCTAAAGATGGCGGTGTTGGCGCCGATGCCGAGGGCCAGTGTAAGGATGGCGATGGCCGTGAAGCCGGGGGATTTGCGCAGGGTGCGGAGACCGAAGCGGACGTCCTGAAGCAACTGCTCCAGCCAGAGGACGCTCCAAACCTTGCGAGTGTCTTCCTTGACGTGCGTCACGTTTCCGAACTTGCGTAAGGCCGCATGACGCGCGTCATCCGGGGACATGCCGCGGGTGATGTTGTCCCGGGTTTCCCGCGCAATGTGGTCGCGGATGTCCTGGTCGAGATCGTGGAGCATGCGCTTGCGATTGGTCATGATTGGCCCTCCCGCTGAGCGGGACGGAGGATCCTCGCAATGGCGCCGGCTAGCTTGTCCCACTTGCCGGTTTCAACGGTCAGTTGGCGCCGGCCTTTAGCGGTCAGCCCATAAAATTTAGCGCGGCGATTGTTTTCGGAGGTGCCCTCCTCAAATGAAATCCATCGGCGCTTGATGAGCCGGTGGAGCGCGGGATAAAGAGATCCTTGTTCGACCTGGAGAACGTCGGCCGATTGGGATTCGATGGCTTTGGCGATGGCGTGACCGTGGGCCGGGCCCAACTGCAGCGTGCGGAGGATCAGCAGGTCCAGGGTGCCCTGGAGGAGTTCAATGCGTTGCCGTTCTTGTTTAGTAGACATTCTAGGTGAGAGTACTGCGGGACGGGTAGAATGTCAAGGTGAACGGTACGCTGGTCCCTAAGAAAGACCGTTTCCGCAAGACTGCTTCTGATCCGACCAATACTGGGCGCTGAAGGTGGTGAGAATTTCCGGGACGTAGAGAGAACCGTGGCCATTGAGGCACAAATATTCCGTGCCGCTCCGCTCCAGAAATATTTGGGAGAGTTGGCCGATTCTGATTGGATTGGAAAGCACCCGGAGACATACGGGGCAGCGCTGTCTCTGGTCGAGCAAGGCCCAGCGAAATGCCAGGAAGTACGCGACCAGAGTGAATTGCGGCAGAAGGCGACCGAGCACCGGCGCCAAGTCCAGAGTTCCGCAAAATATGATTGAGATGAACAAACACAATTTGATTCCCAGAAAAGCCCATCTTTCAAATCGCTTGGCCCGGGATAGCGACCCCGGCATCGCGGAATATTCACCGATCGCCAAAGATGTTGTGGAAGGCAACGCCAGGAAAGCAAGAGCTACCAGCAGAAAATAGCCGAAGATGACTGCGCGACTTTCCCTGGCCTCACGCATGAGCGCCTCGTAGGGACCAGAAGAACGAAAAAAGAAGAAAACAGAGAGCGCGGCAAGCACCAAGAGGAACAGGAGGCAGTGCAACGGGGATTGCAACCACAGATGCCGACGAGAGTCAGGACTGCAATCATTACGCCGAAACCAGAGGGCATCTTTGAAAGCACCGAGAGAGAAAAATAACACGGTCTTTTTTTGCAACAATCCGCTCCAATTCCATCGCGCAAGCCGCGTCCCGTGGAGCGTCGATTCGCGCGAACGCAAATTGCGCGGCGAAGGATCGCAACTCTGCAGAACGTACCAAAGCTCAGAGTTCCATCCGGCCAGCCACTCCGCGCGGCGCGAGCGCGGCACGAGAACCGCGGCGCTCGAAAGGATGATCGAATGCATGGGGACGCCGCCGCGCTTGGTCTGAATGTTCATACCTTTCCTTCCAGTGACGGGACAAGCCTGGCGAGGAGCGGATATCGCTTGCTGGACTTGCGCAGTGCGGTCTTGCCGGAAGGCGTGAGCTTGTAATATTTCCTGGGCGGGCGCTGTTCTGCATCCGCAATCGACTGAAGCTCGCGCTGCGAGCAAATCAGGCCCTCCTGTTCCAGGCGGCGCAACGCTGGGTAGACGGTTCCACTGGGAAGACCGGTGGTCTCCATCAGATTGTAGCCATAGATATAACCGGAATGGATAGCGAGAAGAATCATGGCGGCGGTGTGGGAAAGCTTGGGGTCTGAGAGCATGGGGAAGTATACCCTATGTAGAATGCTACTTGACAGGCCTAACAGTAGAATGCTACATAGGGGGCTTGATGATGGCCATGCCGGGTTGGAGGGCGGATTCGCGGGGGCAGACGGCCACCTTTCCTGTCAGCTAGAAACATGCTGCAACTCCAAAATGTGTCGAAGAGGTTCCGTGGGACGGTCGCCGTTGACGACGTGAGCTTTTCGGCGCGGGCCGGCGAGATTACCGGATACCTGGGGCCGAACGGCTCAGGCAAATCCACAACGATGAAGATGATCACCGGGCTTATCGCGATGAGCTCCGGCGAGATCTTGTTTGAGGGTGCGCCCATTCGGCGTGACCTGATCGCGTTTAAGCGGCGATTTGGATATGTCCCCGAGGAGCCGCATCTTTACTCGCATCTTAGCGGGCATGAATACCTCATGATGGTGGGCCAACTTCGGAATCTGCCGCCCGCGACTGCAGCGGAGCGGATTGACGGGATGCTCCAGTTGCTTTCACTGCATCGCGATCGGCACGCGGCGATATCAGGGTACTCGAAAGGTATGCGGCAAAAGGTTCTGCTCATCGCGGCACTCCTGCACAATCCCGATCTGATCCTTCTGGATGAACCGTTTTCTGGGCTCGATGTCGGCACGGGGCTCATCTTGCGGCGCTTGATTCAGGAGTTGGCGGCACGGGGCAAAGTGGTTCTGTTTAGCTCCCACGAACTTGAAACCGTGGAACGAGTCTGCTCGCGCGTCGTGATTCTGCACCGTGGCAAGGTGGTGGCCGACGATTCCATCGAGCGGCTGCGCACTTTGATGGAGCTTCCGTCACTGGAGAGAATTTTCTCTCAGCTTGCCATTGAACAAGATACAACGGCGATTTCGAGAGAAATCGCGGACCTGATGGGGGCATGAGCGTTTCACGTGAGTAGACTTCAATTCCGTGTCCTCTACCGACTGTTCCTCTTTCGAGTGGTCGATCTGGAATTGCTTTCTGATTCAGCCAGAGGCGACGCCAGCAAGTTGTTCGGTCAGTTCGCGGCGCTGCTTATTATGGTGAGTCTGCTGCTTGCGTATGCGGGATTGGTTCTTGGGGGAGTCCACGCGCCCGCACAGCAAATGATCGCGTCAAACTGGAGCTTTGAGCTGCTTCTGATATCGACGACGATGCTGGTCGTGGGATTGTTCGCTGTTTTGAGCTGGGATTCGATGTTTCCTGACCGGCGGGACGTTTTGATGCTTGCTCCGTTGCCAGTGCGCGCGCGGACATTTTTCCTGGCGAAAGTGGCGGCGGTGGCGACGGCATTGGGTCTGGCGGTTGGAGCACTACACAGTTTTGCAGGAATTGTGTGGCCCATAGCTTTATCCCCAGCACACAGCGGAATCCTGGGAGAGATACGATCGTTCGCGGCGTACTGGATTACCATGCTTTCAGCCGGTGCGTTTCTGCTTTGTTCACTATTGTGCGTGCAAGGATTAGCCGCGCTTCTCCCGCGGCAACTATTCCTGCGAGTATCCGCGTTTTTACAACTGACCGCGTTCTGCCTGCTCCTCAGCGTTTACTTTCTCCAGCCGACGATGGTGACGCCGGAAGAGCTAACCGCACCTCGGAATCAACATTTGTTGGCTTTGCTTCCGCCGTATTGGTTTCTGGGTATGTTTCAGACCCTCAACGGAAGCGCGCATCCGGCACTTGCGGCGCTGGCGTGGCGCGCGGCGTATGGTCTGGGGATCGCAGTATTGGGAGCCGGCGTTGCGTTCCTGCTATCGTATTTCCGCACTCTTCGGAAGATTGTTGAGGAACCGGACATCGCACCCGGCGCTCGAGGAGGTTCATGGTTGCCGAGCTTTGGAGATGCGGCGATGACGGCGCTGGTGGAATTCAACATTCGGACGGTGTTCCGGAGCCGCCAGCACCGGCTTATTTTGTCTTTCTTTTTGGGGCTTGCGTTCACCATCGTCGTCCTTTATGTGAAAACACCGCTGGCCCAAAACAATCTTCAGGGCGCGCCGAACACAAATCCCTGGCTCCAGGCCAATGTGCCGCTTTTGGTCTCGAGCATCGTGATGATGTGGTTCGCGGTGATCGGAACACGGATGGTGTTTGCAATGCCGATCGAGCTGCGCGCCAACTGGATTTTCCGCATGACGAATGTGCGCGGAGTACAGGATTGCTTAAGCGCCACGCGACGCTCGCTGCTTACACTAGCGGTGGCGCCCGTTTGGATGATTTGGGCGGGAGTGCTTTTGTGGCTGTGGCCGTTGCGACCGGCGGCGGAACATTTGGCGGTGTTGGGACTTCTGGGGGCGATATTGGTGGAGGCCTGTCTGCACGACTTTCACAAAATTCCGTTCACTTGCTCTTATCTGCCCGGCAAAGCCAATGTGTACCACCTTTTTTTCCTGTACGCGATGATATCGGTCTATTTGCTGGATAGGTCAGCCACACTGGAACTGAATTCCTTCCGGAACACGGTGCAATACACCATCGTCCTGATAGTCATGACCATCGTGGCCATTTTGATGAGACGTCGCACGGAGATGCTGGCGCGATCCGATGGACAAGAATTGCGATTCGAGGAAGAGGGAGATCCGGCAGTCATTGAATTGGGGCTGAATTGAGATCGCGCGACTAGCCGAACGCGCGCTAACTAGTGGCTCTTGTTCCAGGTCATGCGGCCGCGCTTGGGGTCGTTGCTTACGAATTCGACTTGATCGGCGTTATCGACGGTATAGGTGCCGCTATCAGTTAGAGTGCCCGAGCTGGTGAGGATCTCGTAGGTGCTCTGGCCATGTTTGGCAGTCATGGAGCCGCTGCCTTGATAGCTGGCTTCAAAAGTGTAACGAAAGTTGTAGTCGATGGTGAGTTTCATGGTACCGGTGAGTCCATCCACCGGAATGTTGGTAATCCAACTGCCTACAAAGGTAATGCGGTCCACTTCGGGGACGCCGCGGTCGACCGTGCTCCAATCATATTCGGCGGGACCGTAAGGACCGACCACCGGGCCGCTGAAAAATATCTTCTCCTGATTTTCGATGCGGTAGTGGGCGTCAATCCTTCCGGCGTGATCGGAATGGAGGACCAGAGTTTTCTCGTTGTCCAAAACTTCCACGGTACCGGCGTCGGAAAGTGTTTCGGTGAGCGTGTAACTGCCGAAGGTGGTTACATGCCAGCTGCGGTTCCAGGTGGCCGACCCATTGGCCATGCTGTTTCGCCAATCTCCGACGAGAGCCCCGTCAAAATTTGCTCTCACAAAAAAATACCAGCAACCAATAGCGATGACGACGAGCAGACCCACGAGAATAATGGGGCCCGCCTTTCCTGACTTGGGGGCCGGGGGCATCGGAACTGTTTGCGGGGGAAATGGTTGAGGAACAGGCTGCGGAGGTGGCGTCTGGCTGAAAATGGGCGGAGCCTGTTGCGGGACGTTGCCCATGGTCGAAACCGGCGGTGGAGGAACTGACACCCAGACCGATTGAGCTGGAGGGGGAGGCGGCGCACCCGGAGATGGAAATCCGGCGGCATTTTGGGCGGCGCCAAGATTTGCACCCGCGCCGGAAAACGAGCTGGGAGCGGCAATCGGACCGACGCCAAGCGCCGCCGCCCAGGAATCAATGGCCCACGCTGCTGCTTCGGGCGACATGCGCTCCTGTTCCTGAAGCCGCTGACTCCAGCTGGACGTGACGGTGGCCCAGGGCACGGAGGGATTGGCGGCAGCGGAAAGAAGGCTGGCAGGCGCACCCTGGCGCAGTGCTCCCATGATGGCCACGACTTCGGTGGGACATTGCGGACAGGCGGACTGAAGCTGAAAGTATAGACGTTGCGGGTCATTCAAGAGCGAATTGCCTTCCGCGCGCAAAAGCTCCGCCAATTTCATGCGAGGAAGATCATTCATCATAGGATTTCTCCCCGGATGTTGCCGAATTGAACGGATGTGCCTGGCGAGAGGCGGATCGTCTTTCCGCTGGGGATCTCGCGGGATTCGCCCTTGGGTGTCCAAGCCATCCAGGCGGCCGTGGAAAGATTTTTGAGTCCAAGGATGGTGGGGTCGGCGGGATGGCGGGTGACCTCGGCAACAATTCCATCACCTGCAGCGGCGCGCAGGCCGGGGAGATCCGCTTCGGCAAAGCGGCGGCCGGGAATTAGAGAATTTCGCTGGCCTGCGACGAAGAATGTGAGGCCGGATGATTGCTGCGGCGCAGTTTGCTGCGGAATGGCCGGCGCACCGGGAGGTACCGAGGGTGCATTTGCGGGCATCACCGTCATGGGCCGAGCCGGCGGCGGTGGGCCAACAGTTTGCGGCGGAGTCCAAGCCGGGGCGGCGGGCGGAGGAGGAAGCGGCGCGGGCATGCCAGTGAATTGAGGCTGTTGAGCAGGCGCTTGCGCGCCGTGATAAAGCTGGGTCGCAAAGTTGCTGCCGCGCGTTGGGGAAATCTGGCGCGCTTTCAAAATCGCGGCGCCCAGAAGAGCGTAGGAAATTATCCCCACGGCGAGCATAGGTAAAGGCGAGTCCAGCGAATCCCAAAGCGCGTGCAAAATCCCCGCAAATCCCCAACCAATAGCGATGGTTTGCCAGCGGCCCTTGGGCTTCATCATGGCCAAACCGATAAAGTATCCCCAGTAACCGCTATAGGCGATGTGGCCGGAGAGATCCCCGCCGACGCGAACAAGAAGGAGATCAAGACCCGCGTTCAAACCGCCCTGATGCAATGCCTGCGGGACGTACTGCAACATCGTCTCATACATGGTGAAGCCGAGAGCAGAGCCGGTGGCGAGGAGGATTCCATCGAGCGGTTCATTCACTTCCAAAGGGCGCGCGAAAGCTGACGTGATTCTCGGCGCGAGGAAGGCGCAAAGAAGGACGGGTATGGCCTTCATCAACTCTTCCTTCAGACCGACCTGAACGAAAATATTATAGAGCAGCGTGGGATATGGATATTGACTCCAAGTTTGAGGGTCAAACGATGAATTGGGAACGGTCATGGGGATGCTGAAGACTTGGTTGAAAAAGTCGAGGCCGAAATAAATGATAAGCGCGGTCATTACCGCGGGAACCAACGGAAGCCACATCGGTTTCACTTTTCCACATTGCCGGTAGACCAGGTAGTAGGTGCCGATGGCCAAGCCCAGTGCCAGGAACCAGAGAAACGGATTGGCTAAAGTGAATCCCAGAAGGAAGAGGACGGCGTAGGGAATGAGATGGGCCTTGCTAACAACTTCTTTCCCTTTGCCAAGAAACGGGAAGAGTTGCGACTTGGTCGGGCGGTCCGACTCTCTCTGCTGGTACGGTCCCCCGGGCCGGCTGGCCATCATCTGCTCACTTTCTCGACAAACGATATGGTGATGGTCCCGGCAGCGCCGGGACTGTTTGGGGAGCGTACATCAGTCGGGGCGATGTTGCTCATAGAATTTCTCCACGCGCGTCGCCAAAGGTGAAGATGATTCCACGCGCAAGGCGAATGGCCTTCCCCGGGGGGACTTCCCCTTCGACGCCTCCCGGAAGACGGATTTTCCAGGTGGCCGTGGAACAGTTTCGCAAACCAAATTCGCCCGGGTGCTTCGGACTGGAAACCACTTCAGCCAATATGCCATCTTCCGCAGAGGCAGAAAGGCCGGGAATTTCACCGGCCATGATTCTGAATCCGTGAGTAAGAAGAATTACTTTGCCCGCGACATATAGAGTGAAAGCAAGAGGAACGGTTTTCACTGGCCCAACTGGAACAGGAGCGGCCTGCGGAGTGGATTCCTGCCGCGCGGTTGTTTCCGAAGATGCCTTCTCTTCCGCGAGTGGCTTTGTTTCGGACGATTGATTGGAACCAGAATCACTGAAGGCGCTGGGTGCAGGAAGCGCGGAATCGCCAGGAAGACCGCGCATGAAATTGGTGGCAAAGTTATAGGCGCGTGTCGGTGAGATTTCGCGAGCTTTCAGAATAGCCGCGGCGAGCAAAACATAACAAGCAATGGCGACGAACAAGGAAAGGATGGAATAAAAGCCGGAGAGTTCGACCGTGGCGTCGTAAACCGAGTGCGCAAGGGTGGCGATCACGAACCCCGAGAGAAGAGTGAACCAGCGTCTGCTCGGGCGGACAATGGCCAAGCCAATCGCGTAGCCGAGGAAGCCGGTGTAAGCCGCATGCCCCGCTACTTCACCTAGCGCTCGCGGGAAGATCAGGAGTGCCACCTTGTCATGCGCCAATTGGAAGTGCCCTGGATTGGTCATGCAATTCAGAGAGAGGAAATAACGATAAGCGGTCTCCGAGGCGCTGAAGCCCATGGCCGACGTGCTGCCCAGCAAAACCCCGTCGAGAGGTTCACGCACGCCGAGGCGCTCCCGCCAGGGAGAGTGGAGAAACCGTCCGAGGATAAGGGCGATGATAACCGGCGAAATCTTGATGATCTCCTCGGGCACGGCCGCAGAGAAATAATGCTTTGCCCATTGATCGAAGAAAGAGGTTGCTTGGGGGCCGAGTTGAAGCATGTTGGGAATGTAATTTGTGAATTTATTGAAGGCAGCGTAAATGTTGCAATCTGTTGCGATGAATCGGCAAGTGATGAAAGTGACCGCGGCCATAGTGGCCAGCCACCAATAGGGTTTGCGAATACCACAGAGTTTGTAAATGGTGTGGACGGATTCCACGGCCATAAAGCAGACGACCATGAGGGCATAGATCTCATACCAGGGGGGATCCTGGAGCGCGGCAAATTCCATGACAAACACGGCGACGAGCGTCATTGAAATGGAAATGACAGAACCCTTGCGGATCCATTCCTGGGTCTCCAACATGCGGATGGTGGGGATGATCTCGGAAACGGTGGGAGGGGCACCCTGCGATTGAGATCTTTTGCCGCCCGGGGATTTCATGCAACCTCCTTTCCTGCAGAGTTCCGCGCAAATACAGCGGAGTAAAGTGAGAAGGAAACGGCTCGTGCACGCCTCAGACGATTGTGGGCCTGCATACTATACCGTTCGCAGGAGGGGGACAAGGCGGCGGAAACTCACGCGGAGCCCAAGTCATGGGTCGCGCAGATACGAATGACCGCCGGCACGGGAATTTCTGCGCGGAGCGACCTGAATCAAGGGCATGTCGAGGCTCTGGGGCACGAATAATTTTAGGCGCGATTCAAGAGTCGCATCGGCCAAGTCCATCTACATTTGTGGAGAAGCCTCCGGCATAGATATGCTTCCAGCATCTGCCAGTCACTTCCGACGAGTGGATAGGACAAATTTGGGATTTAGAAGTGCGCATCATATTTTGGAAATGGGCCGGTGAGGACCGCGATTCCGGAAATAAATTCAAAAGCGCTTGGACCGCGCTATTTGGCGAGTTCGTCGAGTTTGCGTAGAAGGGATGCGGCCAAATCGGACCCGGGATTTTCGGCGGCGAGCGTGGTGAATTCCTTGCGAGCCTCCGCATAATGGCCTGCATGCAGTTCGAGTGTTGCGAGCAGCAAATGCGAATCGGCGAACGCGGTGCGGGCGGTGAGAAGCTCGTGCTGGGCCCAGGTGGACTCGGTGTAGGAGGGGCGGTCGAAATGGGCAAACGAAAGGACGGCGGAGACTCTGTCGCGATAGGGCGGAGGAAAAGCTTGCAGGCCGCTGATTACACCATCCGATGTGATGGTGATTTTGCGCGAGCCGTCACTTAATTCGGCTGGCGGGAGCTTCACGGCGGCCGGCGCGGGAGCTTGAGCCGTGTTCAAGCGGTCGCCTGAAGCGTTGCCCCTGAAAATTGGCGAGTAGCGAAAAGCGCCAAAGGCAATCAGGAGGACAGCGGCTGCGAGCCCCAACTGATAGGCGCGGGAGCGGACGGCGCGAGAGAACCAGCTGCTGCGCGACTGTTCTTCCTTCATCTCCTGTTGCACAGCGAGCATTTCAAACAGGGAACCCGGCGCGGGCAAGGTCATGAATCCCCGAAGGTCGGAGACTTCGTGCGCGCAGCGGTCGCAATTTCCCAGGTGCGCCTCCACCATCGCGCGGGTTTCGGGCGGAGCTTCCCCTGCGAGATAGGATTCCATTTCCTCAAATTGAAGATGGGCGGCATCGGCAAATGAGCCCCTGATTGAGGCGAGATCTGTGGCCGCGCCCAGTTTTGCGCTGATATTTGGATTGAGTCCGGCACGGCATTCGGGACATTCCGCCAAATGGGAGGCGGCGTGAAGGAGATCGCCGGGCGAGAGTGCACGGTTGCGATAGCTTTCCAGTCGGCTGGGAGTGAGGTGCTCGGACATGGACTTAGATTCGGCGGAATCCTTCCTTCAGAATAGCGAGACGCGCACGGGGAGCAAAAATTACCGGAGTTGGCGAAATGTTCATTTTGTGGGCCTCTGAAGAAGTCGCGCCAATTCGCGGGCCAGGATGCGGCGCGCGAGCATGCGCTGATTGATGACCTGCTGCTGGTTGAGGCTCAGGAGCTTACCGATCAGGGCGTCCTGCAAAGGTAAGAAATTCCAGAGGATAGCGAACTTCGTGTCGTAGTTAGCCTGTTTGTTGGCGGAGGCAATCGCCACTTCCGTGAGCGGAAGTTCGCTCCAGAGCGCGGTGAATTGGGCATCGGTGAGCGCGAGGGCTTTGCCAATATCTGGAATTTGCGCGACGCCATGAAGCGGAAGGAGCTCGACTTCGATGCTCGGCGGATTCAGGAGGAAGGCGCAGCGCTTGCGCGCGTCCATTTGGAGAAGAGACTGCCAGAGTGCGGTGAGCAGTTCGCGCAGATACACCTCGGCGGCAGGGTCGGCGATTTGCTGGAGTTGGGCCAGCGAATCGGCGGCGTCGAGCGGGGCAAGCTCATCTTCAGCGGGCCTGCCGGTTTGCGCGGGAAGATCCTTGACGCCCATGCGAGGTGCGAGAACGGAGACCAAGTCGTCCAGCTCGATGGCGCAACCCAGATCGCTGAGAACGGATTCGAGCAGAACATCCCACTCTGTTGCGTGAAGATTTTCGTGGCTGGTGCGTGGCTGCGCGTCCGGCGCCAGGCTGGCGGGATCAGCCAGGGCTTTGGCGATGAATTTGGCATTGGGCGCATATTCCTTGCGATTGCGCCATCCAGCGAAACCGCAGACCATTTCGCCGTCGAGTTCCCATTCGGCAAAAGCAGGGCGGCTGCGGAAAAAACGGCGCAGGCGGTTCTTCAGAAATGCACGATGCGGATATCGATCGCGGAGATATTCGGCGCAAGCGTTGCGCGCGGATTGCTTGGCGTAAAAACCGATGTTGCGGATGGCAGGGGCATCCGCTCCCGTGGCGGCGCGATCAGGCGATTGGAGTTTGCGGAGGATGCGGAATTGAATATCGCAAAGGAGTTCGAGGGCGTCCTGGTTTTCGGTACGGCCGTCTTCCGGGCGCAAAGTGACGTTTAGCTTTCGGCGCAGGACGGCCCGTGCCGCGCTGGTGGCCTGTGCCAGAGCCGCTTCCAAGTTAATCTCCGCGGAATCCTGGGACATAAGAAAACTGGGCCGCAAAATGCGGTGAGAATCAATTTACAGGAGCGCAAACGGGGAGGGCAAGGGGAGGGCACGCCTGACCCCGGTGTACGGGAAAACGCGAAAACCACACAAGCTGAAACCCATGGCACAGCAAACCAATCAGCGGCCCAGGGAGTGGAGTAACTCTCCTAGATAGGGTCCCCAGATGGCCGGAAGGGTGTGGGTGCCATGGCCGCGGGTTTGGTCGGTTATTGGGAGGAGGATGAAGCGGCCATCCTTTACGCGCTTGATTTCCTGTTCGGGCAGGCCCAGTTCGGGCGGGTTAATTTGGTCGTCGGCGGAATTGATGTACAAAACCTTGGCCTTGATTTTATCAAGATTGGGATCGGGGTTGTAATTCCGCGAGGCGTTGAAATAATAGAGCATGTCATTCGGGTCCGTGGTGGCCACGCGTGTCTTGCGCTGCTGATCGAGCCAGGCGTCGGCTTTATCGCGCGTCGGATAATTCTTCTGCCATTGCAGCGGAGAACTACCCATCAGCATCAAGATGTCCTCCGCCTCCTGCAAACCATGAAGCGTTCCGGTGTATTCGCCGTTCTTATAGTCCGGATCGGAAGTAATCGCGTCCATAATCATTTTTCGCATCATGCGGTTGCGACCGGCGATTTCCACCGTTTGGCACGCCAACGGGACGAGCGCGTCCATGAAATCAGGATAAGTTTCCCCCCACACCCAGGAGTGCATGCAACCCATGGAAGTGCCCATCACAATTAAAAGATGATTAACGCCCAGCGCGTCGGCGACCACGGCGTGCTGCGCGGCGACCATATCATCGTAGTCGTAATGGGGGAATTTCGCGTGCAGGCCGTTGCTGGGCTTGCTGGAACAGCCGTGGCCGATGCCATCGGGAAGAATGATGAAATAGTGCTGCACGTCGAGCAGTTGGCCCGGACCGTAGAGAACTCCTGCGAACCCGGCACCGAGGAACTGGCGGCCTGATCCGCCCGTCCCGTGCGTGATGAGGACGGCGTTTTTGACGCGGCCATCGGAATCGCGTTCCGGCGCGCCCAAAGTGTAATAGTGAAGATTGAGTTCGGGCAGCGTTTCACCGGAACGGAATTTGAAATCGTGGATGACGAAGTCGCCCTGCTTGAGAGATGCAGTCCAGGGCGCACCTTGCAAACGAACGGGCAGGGGGACCGGGCCCGGCTTGCAAGGTTGCGCGGCCAGTCGCGCGGCTTCCTCGGCGGCCTGCTGCGCGGCCAGTTCCTGGGCCGACTGGCCAAATGCTGGAGCTGCGGATAGTGAAATGGCGAGAATCGCCGCGCAATAAATCCATGACACGCAATATTTCCTCATGATTCGTCTCCTCAAATAAACAGAATTTGTTATTGGCGTCGCGAGTTTACCAAATCAGGCAGGATGAAGCGCAGTTTTTGCAAACGGAGTTGGGAAATCTATTTATCTCAGAATCAAAGAAGAGTGTTGCTCGCGACGGAAATTATCCGCGATTGGTTCCGCGTCAAATTCAGGCTCGCGCTCCTGCGGGCGTGCGCGCACCGGTCGTCCTTGTGGCGCGTGCCGACCGGCCGAAGAGGGCCTCCACAAAGCGGCTGCCCTGGTTGATCATTGGTTGTTCCAACAAATGGAACAGAGCCATGGGGAGGGCAATGATTGTGGAGAAGAATGCCAACCACTGAACTTCCATCGGCAAGGCGTGCAGAATTACGAAGGCGAACCAAATGCAAAAATAGTGCCCGAGATAGATGCCATACGAGTATTTGGCGACAAGGTGCAATCCCTCTCGAAGCACGGCACTGGAAAGAATTTTGAATCTGGGGATGCTCAGACCGATGACCAGGCAGGCCGCCCAGCAGGCATCCATCCGCGGCACAAGCACCAGGAACCCGGCCACAAGGAAAAGAAGAATGGGCCACAGGAAAAAGGGGAAAATCCGTTTGGATTTTTCACCGGCCTTGAAAGCGATCACCCCGGGCAAAAAGCAAGGGATGTATTGGGCCAAATCGGGCATATGTCCGAAACGCTGATGAATATAACCAACGGCGACCGCCCCCGCCCACACCAGGATGAGCGGACCCGCGGAGCGAATGCGGCGGGACAGAAGAAAAAGGAACGGCAAGAAGACATACATCTGCATTTCAAGAGGCAGGCTCCAGAGGGGCCCGAGGACGGAATGCGTGTTGGTCAGGTTTTGCGTCAACAGTAAGTTTGATGTCAAGCCGAGCCTGCTCACAATTTCAGGGCGAAAAGTGAAAGCGCTGAGCCCCCCGAACGGCAAATGAAATATGGCAATCGCGGAAACAGCGAGAATGCTGAGCGGATAGATCCGGAAGGCCCGCCGAATCATGAATCCAAAGAAAAGCTTTGACCCGGTGAATTTATTGCTGAGCCGGTTCAGGGAAAACATTAAAACCAGCGATGTGTGGACAAAAAAGAACAACACTCCGGCATAGCCGAGGAGACCTTCGGGATCCCAGCGGTGAAATTGGGGGCCAAAATAAAGGAGGAGATGAAAAACAACCACCATGGTGACAGCCATGGAACGCAAGTAATCCAGATTCGGATTATCTTGCTGGATAGGATCAGATCCACCAGCGGTGCGTTTTTCGATGCTCTCCATCGTCACGTGTGGACTACAGCTTCAGTGCCCTGTTGGGCAAGCTTGCCCACCATCTCCTGGGGATTGCGTCGATCTATCCCTGCTCGCGGGTAAGTTGATGTTAGGGGGAGCGACATCCCCCATTCCTGAGTACCCCAACGGCAGGCAGACTGAACCCTTGTATTCAGGGCTCGCACAGCAAAGTACTGCACCCTAGATGCCGCATCGGCTTCCTGTAACTAATTGAAAGTAAGACAGTTAATATTTGATGAAGCGTCAAACACTGTCCAGAGGGGAAAATGTTTTCCTTGGGTGGGAAATTGCCAGCGGCTGCTTTTCAGTCTGGTATATCCTCTCCAAATTGAGGTTGAGCGGAACTCGTCCGGCGAGGATTGTAAATCGAATGCCACGATTCGTATGAATGAGCGCGCGATTCTACCAAATCCGGCAGCGCTGATCTTCCGGCTTAGCCATGGGATCGCCCGGCTTGCAAGAGTAGGCGGCAGCAAACGCCGGCATATTTGAGATCACGCCCAGGACCCGGTACCGCCCAAAGGGATGTTCATTCAGCGTGACCATCATGCGTTCGTATTCAGGGCGGTTGCTTTCTCCCCAGATCGTCCCAAAGGAAATGAAAAAACGCTGCTCGGGAGTGAAACCATCGATGAGAGTTCCGTGCTTTCCGGCGAGGGATTTTTCCAGAGCAGCGAAAGAGATAGTGAGTCCGCCAAGATCGGCGATGCTTTCACCCAGAACAAGCTTGCCATTTTCGTGAAGGTCGCCCTGAACGGTATAGGAATCGAACTGTTTGACGATGCACTCTGCCCGGGCTTCGAAATTCTTGGCGTCTTCGGGTGTCCACCAATCGCGCAAATTACCGTGGGCGTCGAACTGTCTGCCCTGATCGTCAAAACCGTGAGTCATCTCATGGCCGATAGCGGCGCCGATGCCGCCGTAATTGAGAGCATCATCCGCCTTGGCGTCAAAGAAGGGGTGTTGAAGAACGCCGGCGGGAAAAACGATTTCGTTAAGCTGGGGATTGTAATAGGCGTCCACAGTGGGGGGAGTCATGCCCCATTCGCCGTGGTCCACGGGCGCGCCGATCTTGGAAAGATCGCGGTGGAATTCAAACGCATCGCCCCGAAGGAAGTTCAACACGTAAGGGCCGCGGTCAACGGTGAGCGCGGAGTAATCACGCCACTTATCGGGGTATCCGACCTTGAGGGTGATCGCGTTGAGCTTAATGATGGCCTGCTCGCGTGTGGCGGGGCTCATCCAGGGTAGAGTTTTCAGGTCGTCGCGCAGGGCGTCTATCAAGTTGTGGACCATTTCAATGGCGCGGGCTTTGGCTTCGGGCGGAAATGCCCGCTCGACGTATTTTTGACCGAGCGCTTCGCCGAGCTTGTCGTCCACGACGCTGACGCAACGCTTCCAGCGCGGCCGAAGCTCTTTCGTCCCTTGGAGTGTGCGGCCGAAGAAATCGAAATTCTCATCCACGAAGGCCGATGAAAGAGAAGCAGCAGTGCCGTGGATGAGGTGCCAACGGAGGTAGGTTTTCCAATCGGCCAGCGAAACGTCAGCAAGGCGGGCATCGAGTTGTTTGACGAACTCCGGCTGACCCACATTGACCACGGTGATATTCGGGAAGCCGAGCGATTGGAAATAAGCCGGCCAATTGAAATGCGGAGAAAGAGCAGCCATCTCCTGGACGTTCATGCGATGGTAATTCGATTCGGGGTCGCGCATCTCCACACGCGTTTTGGAGGCCGCGGCTAGCTTCGTTTCAATGGCCATGACCACATCGGCTTCCGATGCGGACTGCGCGGCGGAATCGCCCATGAGCCCGAACATTTTCACCAGGTGTTTGTGATAGCCATCGCGGAGCGTCTTGGACTTGTCGTCGGGGTTTGAGTAGTAGTCGCGGTCCGGCATTCCCAGTCCAGCTTGTTGAACGCCTCCCGTTTGTTCGGAACTGTTCTTAAAATCCTGCTCGGACCCGAAACCAAACATTACGTCGATGCCTTCGCTTTGCAGATGTGCCACTTCCGCCTGTAAAGACGCTGCATCAGAGATTTTGGCGATGCGCGCAAACTCATCGTCCAGAGGATGAATGCCCGCGGCGTCAATTTTCGCGGTGTCCATGCAGCTGGCGTAGAAATCGCCAATCTTCTGCTCGACCGATCCGGGCGCGGGCGATTTGGAGGCCGCGGCTTCATCCAGAATTTTGCGAAGGGTTTCCTGGTTGTGATCGGAAAGCTCGCTAAAGCGGCCCCAGGAGGGATACGCGGCGGGAATGGGGGTACGTGCCATCCAGCCGCCGTTGACGAACTTGTAGAAATCCTCGCAAGGTTTGCAGGTGCGGTCCAAATCGGCAAGATTGATTCCATGGATTTCCGCGGCGGCGTTTTGGCGGGCGCGCCCGGATGGAACGATGGCAACCAGAGTAATCAAGATACCGATAGCGGCGAGACTGACGAACCCTGCGATACGTTTCATGAGCAATTCCTCCGGCGGACTAAATGCACATAAGAACGACTACCAGATTCTGCAACGCTGATCTTCGGGGCGAACCAACGAATCACCGGCCTTGCAATCGAACGCCTTGGCAAATTCGGGCATGTTCATAAGCGGCGCCACGGCGCGAAAACGCGGTAGTGGATGCACATCCGTATTGGTCAGCAACTTCTCAAATTCAGGGCGTATGTTTTCTCCCCAATCGCGCGTAAAGGCCATGAAGAATCGCTGGTCGGGCGTGAATCCATCGATGGAAGTTTGCGGCTTGCCTTCCTGCGATTTCAGGAACGCTGCGTGGGCGATGGCAAGTCCGCCCAGGTCGCCGATGCTCTCGCCAAGCACGAGCTTGCCATTTTCGTGGAGATCGCCCGAGACGATGAAGGAATCAAACTGTTTCTGGATGCACAAAGCGCGCTCCTGGAAATTCTTGGCGTCTTCCGGCGTCCACCAGTCGCGGAGATTACCGGTGGCGTCGAACTGGCGGCCCTGGTCGTCGAAGCCGTGCGTCATTTCATGGCCGATCACCGAACCCATGGCGCCGTAGTTCAACGCATCGTCAGCCTTGGCGTCAAACAACGGCGGCTGAAGGATGCCTGCGGGAAAAACGATCTCGTTGAGCTGGGGATTGTAATAGGCGTTGACGGTGGGCGGAGTCATGATCCATTCGCCGTGGTCCACGGGCTTGCCGATTTTGGCGAGGTCAAACCGGAAATCAAACCGGCTGCCGTGGAAATAATTCAAGACGTAGGAAGTGCGATCCACGTGGAAATCGGAGTAGTCGCGCCACTTGTCCGGGTAACCGATTTTTAGAGTGAAGGCATTGAGTTTGGTGAGCGCTTGCAAACGCGTGGCCTGGCTCATCCACGGCAAAGTTTGCAGGTCATCACTCAGCGCGGCGATCAGGTTGCGCACAATCTCCAGGGCCCGAGCCTTGGCCTCGGGAGGAAATGCAACCGCGACATACTTCTGACCCAGCGCTTCCCCGAGCTGGCGGTCCGTGGCTGCCACGCAGCGTTTCCATCGCGGGAGCTGTTCGGTGGTTCCGGTGAGCGTTTTGCCGAAGAAATCAAAATTCTCATCCACGAACGGCGCGGAAAGATAGGGAGCCGAGGCGTGGATCAGGTGCCAGCGCAGATATGTTTTCCAATCCTCGATGGAAACGGACGTGAGCATGGCATCCAATGACTTGAGGTAATCCGGTTGCGAAGCG
The DNA here is from genome assembly GCA_035308165.1 of Candidatus Acidiferrales bacterium. Taxonomy (GTDB): domain Bacteria; phylum Acidobacteriota; class Terriglobia; order Acidiferrales; family UBA7541; genus DASTCZ01. Next base: position 58,848 of record DATGHC010000002.1, read on the forward strand.
TTGACCACGCGGATTCCGGGGAAGCCGATGCTGGTGAAGAACGCAGGCCAGTTGAAATGCGCAGTGAGCGCGCCCAGCTCATCAATACTCATGCGATGGTAATTCGATTCCGGGTCGCGCATTTCCACGCGCGTTCTGGACGCCTTTGCCAGTTGTGTTTCGATGGCCATGACCGTGGCGGCTTCGGCGCCGGAGCGCTCGGCGGTGTCACCCAATAACGTGAACATTTTCGCGAGATGCTTGCTGTACCCGTCGCGGAGTTTTACGGAGGGGTCGTCAGTCTTGGTGTAATAGTCACGATCCGGGAGGCCCAGGCCTCCCTGGTTCGTGGCCCCAATTTGTTCCGAACTTTCCTTGAAATCCTGCTCCGATCCAAAAGCAAACATGGGGCGTGCGCCCATGCTTCGCAGATGCGCGACTTCCACCTGGAGGGAGGCGAGGTCCGAGATCTGGGCGATGCGCGCGAATTCCTCGTCCAGCGGATGCAAACCCGCGGCGTCAATTTTGGCGGTGTCCATGCAAGTCGCGTAGTAGTCGCCAATTTTCTGCTCGATCGATCCGGGCACCGCAGTCTTGTTCGCGGCAGCTTCCTCAAGAATTTTGCGCAAGACATCCTGGTTATGGTTGTTCAGTTCATTGATGCGCCCCCAGACGGGGTAAGCAGCAGGGATGGGATTGCGCGACATCCAGCCGCCGTTCACAAAGTGATAAAAATCTTCGCAGGGTTTGCAGGTGCGATCCATGTCGGCGACGTCAAAGGCGTGGTATTCCGTGCTTGGCGCTTGGGTCGCAGGTGGTGTGGCGGGTTTGGGCGTCGGCTTCGTGGATTGAGTTGATTTCGCGCCCTGCTGAGATTGCCGCGCGGGTGCGGAAGCAACGAGCATCAGCAGAATCGCCAGCGTTGCCGTGGACGTAAAGAAAAGTATGCGTTTGATGTAATTCATGGCCGGAAACCTTCTTCCAGATATTATGTGTCCAGTTTCGGATAACGCTTGTGGAAGCCCGTGGCTTCCTGATAGGCGCGCGCAAGCGCGAGTACCTTCGCGTCACCGTAGAGCTGGCCAAGGAATGTGAGGCTGACGGGTGTCCCTGGGCCGCCGCCGAAGTTGGTGTTCTGCGATTGCGGCTTGGGGGCATCGTCTCCGCGGAAACCGTTGGGCAAAATTACGGACGGATGTCCGGTGGAGTTGGTGACCGACAACTGAGTGCTGTTGGTGGGCGCGACGATCACATCGAAGCCTTTGAAGGCCTTGTCGATTAATTCAATGGCCAGAAACCGGGCGCGGCTGGCTTGAATATATTCCACCGCGGGGATGAATCGCGCGGTGCGGAATGCGTTTGGCCAATCCTGCGGACCCTGCTCGGTGAGGAGCTTGTCCCGGCCGGAGCGGGTGAGCTCGTCGAATGCGGCCGCGGCCTCTGCTTCCAACATGGACCGCAGCGGGCCGTAAGGAAACTCAGGAATCTCGATGGGGGTCATCTTCACACCCATGGAGCGGAGCTTGTCGAGAGCAGCCGTGTCAAATTTGTGATCGTATTCACGGGAGGCGTAACCAGCCTTGCGGCGCGCTTGCTGAGCGTCCCAGCGCGTTTTTTCTTCCTCCGTCATTTCCTCAATGGGCTTGGGCGGTTTCATCTCCGTGAGCGGCGCCAGCTCGAAATCCTTTTGCAGCACGCCGACTTTCAGCGTGCGCCAATTCAGTTGCGCATCCCAATTAAATGCAGCTGGTTGGACGCTGCGATCTTTTCCGTCTTGTCCATGAATGTAGGACATGACCATCGCGCAATCTTCCACCGATCGGCAGATGGGGCCGATCTTGTCCATGGTCCAAGAAAGGGCCATGGCCCCTGTGCGCGGGACGAAGCCGAACGTGGGGCGCAGGCCGGTGACACCGCATCGCGTGGACGGAGACGATATAGACCCGAGTGTTTCCGTGCCGATGCTGAAGCCCACGCATCCCGCGGCGGTTGCGGAAGCCGGGCCGGCGGAGGAACCGCTCGAGCCCTGCTCGGAATTCCAAGGATTGCGTGTGATGCCGCCAAACCAGTGATCGCCTTGGGCGAGCGCGCCGAGCGTGAGCTTGGCGATGAGCACCGCGCCGGCTTTGTCGAGGCGCTTGACGACTTCCGCGTCTTCATCAAATACTTGCTTCTCGAATCCTCCCGCGCCCCAGGTGGTTGGATAGCCCTTCACAGCCAGCAGATCTTTTCCACCCCAGGGAATTCCGTGGAGCGGGCCAAGATACTTTCCGGAGGCGATAGCCTTGTCGGCTTCAGCGGCCTGCGCCATGGCGCGATCTTCGGTGATGGTGATGACAAACTTCAGCTTGGGGTCGTATCGCTTCAAGCGCGCGATGTACATCTCGGTGAGATTCTTGGAGGAAACCGTTTTCGCCTTTACCAATTCTGCCAACTGGCGCGTGGTCATGAAGGCCACATCTTCAATATTTTTCGGCGCTTTGGTGGCGAGTGCCGGGGCCACCGCGGAAATCTTCATGGGAACTTTGGTAGTGGAAAGTTTGTAGCCAAGCGGCAGTGGATCAAACACCAGCGCGGGCTGCACGCTGTTGTCCATGTGGAGCTTGTAGATTTCCTCGTAGCCCTGCACGGCGCCGTTCAGGCCATTGAGCATGGCGTCCTTATATTCATCGGCGATGGGCACATCGGCAATTCTCGCGGCGAGGTCAATCATGTCCTTGGTGATTTTTGGCTTGTCCTGCGCGAGGGTCCAAAGCACACCGGGCAGAAGCGTCCCCGAAATTCCAACGCCCGAACACACCGCTATGAAATGCCGCCGATTCCACACAGTCCCACCTCCATTGAAATTGATTGCGGGGAGAGTTTAATACAGGCGGGGGAGATTTTGCTTACAAGTTGGGCAAGTAATTGGGATTCGAGCCTACTTCTTGATGGCCTGCAGGACGGTTTCGTCCGAAAGATCCGCCCAGCCAACCGATTTCAAATCGTCCTGAGCCTTCAACATGTAGGCTTTCGAGCGGGGGATATTTCCTTCTTTTTCCTCGAGAACGGAAAGGCGGGCTTCGATCAAACCGCTGTTCATCCGCAATGCTTTCCTGACGCCCACTTCAACGTTGGGAGTTTCGCCGGCACCTTCATAAAGGGAGAGTGTGGCCACCAGATCCTTTTTAGCGTTGTCGGATTTCTGATTGAATTCATCCAGGGAAGTGGCGCTGCTGTTGGCAATGGTGGCGAAGGTGCGGACCAATTCAAATTGTCCCGCATATCTTGCATAGGTGAAATATCCGCCAGCGGCGGCGCCGATGGCCAGCCCTAGAATCATTCCAAGGATTCGCAGGAGGATTTTCATGACTGTTTGTCACTCGATGGAGAATTGCCATTCGGAGATTGCACGCCGTCGAGTTGCGGTGCTGCAGCGGGTTGAGATGTCGCATCCGCGGGCGTGATGGCAGGTTGTTTGGGCTGAAGTTTCTGCCGGATGATGAACTCCGTCGTGCCGCTGGCTCCTGCGTCCTTTAACGTTTGCACAGCTTGAGCCATGTCTTTCTTGGCGGCTTCCGCGCTCCCTCCCGACTCTTCCAGCAGAGCCAACTCAGCGTAGCACCACCCTAGATCCATTTTTTGCGCCGCGCCCGAGGAAGGGTTCGCGGTTTGCATATCCTGGTGAATCTTGATGGCAAAGGCCAGGGCGTTGCGCGCACGTTGCGGGTCGGCGTAGAGGAATTCTTTCTTGGCGAAATCGTCGACCGTAGCTTCCTCGCTCAACATGCCCGCGGCTTTTTCATTGTCGATGTATTTTTGGTGCGCTACGTAATAGCCCACGGGGAGGCCCAGCAGCGTCGCCAGAAGGAACAACAGGTCGACAATCCGAATCGTTTTCATGGAGAGGTCTTAGTTGGCGCGCATCAAGCGAACCAACAGAAAGAAGAATCGCACAGATTTGATGCTGGTTGATTTCGTTTGCGTGCTTGCGTATGCAAGCAGTTACGTTGAGGCGGGATGTTCAGTGGTCGCCTTTTTGCACGGACTGACTCAAGGGTGGGTCATGTTTTCGGGCTTGACCAGCGCGTCGAATTCTTCCCCGGTAAGGTAGCCCAATTTCACGCAGGCCTCGCGCAGGCTGATGCCTTCTTCCAGGGCCGTGTGCGCGAGCTTTGCTGCTTTGTCATACCCGATCTTGGGATTGAGCGCGGTAACCAGCATCAGCGAATTCTTCACGTAGGAATCAATTTTGGCGCGGTCCAATTCGATGCCTTTAACCATGTATTCCACGAAGCCGCGGCTGGCGTCGGTGAGCAAGGTAACCGAGTGCAGGAAATTGTAGATGAGCACCGGCTTGAAAACGTTCAGCTCGAAATTTCCCTGCGAATCGGCGAACGCCACGGCGGCGTTGTTCCCGTGGACCTGCACGGCCACCATGGTCATGGCCTCGCATTGCGTGGGATTCACCTTGCCGGGCATGATGCTGGAGCCGGGCTCATTCTCGGGGATGCGCAACTCGCCAAGGCCGCAGCGTGGGCCGGAGGCCAGCCAGCGGATGTCGTTCGCGATCTTCATCAGTGAGCAGGCCAGTGTGTGAATGGCTCCGTGGGCGTACACCAGCTCGTCGTGAGCGGAGAGTGCTGCAAACTTATCGGGGTGCGAGCGGAAAGGGAGTCCGGTCAGCTCGGCGATTTTTTTCGCGGCGCGTGCAGCAAATTCGGGATGGGTGTTCAGGCCTGTGCCCACCGCAGAACCGCCGATGGCCAGGTCATAGATCCCGTCGAGCGACTGGCGCAGCCGCGCAATGTCCCGCTCCAGCAAACTTGTCCAGCCGCCCATTTCCTGCCCCTCAGTGAGCGGCACGGCGTCCTGCAAATGCGTGCGTCCGATTTTTACGACATTGGCAAACTGTTTTGATTTAGCGGCGATGGCGTCGTGCACACGCTGGATCGCGGGGATCAACGCATTCTGCACTCGCTCGGCCGCGGCGATGTGCATTGCGGTCGGAAAAGTGTCGTTCGAGGACTGCGACATATTGACATCATCATTGGGGTGGATCGGCTTCTTGGAGCCCATCACGCCACCCGCCATTTCAATGGCTCGGTTGGAGATGACTTCGTTGACGTTCATGTTGGTCTGCGTGCCGCTGCCGGTCTGCCAGATGCGCAGTGGGAAATGCGCGTCAAGGGTTCCGGCGATCACTTCGTCAGCGGCCGCGCAGATCAATTTGGCTTTATCCGCGGGAAGTTTGCCTAGCTCCTGATTCACCATGGCCGCGGCTTTTTTCAGGACGCCGAAAGCGCGAATCAACTCCGGCGGCATGACGTCGCGGCCGCAATGGAAATGGAGAAGGGAGCGCTCCGTCTGCGCGCCCCAGTAAACGTTGGCGGGCACGGCGATCTGGCCCATGCTGTCGGTTTCAATGCGCGTTGGCGACTGAGGCTTGGTGGCGGACATGAGCTTCCTCCACGAATCATTATAGCCGGGTTAGCTGCGCGACATTTGTGTTATGAGAATCAGACTATTTCCATTCCACCGGCTTGCCGGGCGATATTGCCTCCACTCCCTGATCGGAGGCGAACTTGTTGAAGGCCGCGGCGTCGGTGGCCAGCAATTTGTTGAATTTCTCGATGTGAGTTTTCAGCGCGCCCCGGACTTCTGACCATTCTTCGAGGACGGGTTGCGACGGCGGCAGGCCATAATTGCCGCTGATGGCGCCCAGCAAACGGGTGAGCCGGTCGGAAAGCCGCGAGAGCGAGTGCAGATAATATTTACTGTCGCTGGCCATGGTGGTGTTGTAAAGCGGCTGCTCGAGAGCATCGAGCTTGGCGTCCAATTCCCGCGCGCGATTTGCCAAGACTAGATTTGACTGCGTCCGCGTGAGGGTCCGAAGCTGCGCGCGCATCGCTTCAATGCGGTTCACTACTTCATTGAGCGAAGAGAGCGCGTCGCGCACTTCCAGTCCGGCCTTTAACTGCGCCTGAAATCCGGAGCTGTCTCCTTTGAACCTCGGGTCGGCCTCCACATGAACTTTTTGTGTTTGAGTTTGGCCATTCGCCGTCACCGCAATGTCGTAAATGCCTGGCGGCGCCTGCACCGAGCCTCCGCGGCCGCCACCGCCTCCTCCTTCCTCTTCGCCTCCGCCCATACTGGAAAGACTCAATGGCGTGGGTCCGTCATATACGAAGGGCCAGACGACGCGATTGATCCCAACGTGCGCCGGGCCGTTCATCTTGCGCACAATTTTGCCGGTGGAGTCAGAAACCGTGATTGACGCCCCGGGGCCGCGGCCCCCGCTTGCGCCCGCGGTTCCACCTCCTCCTCCCGATACGGTGGGTGGAACTGAATAATCAATGACTGCACCATTCGTTGGATTGGGGGCGACAAACGCGCCCGAAGAAAAGCCACCACGCCCGGCCATGTTCAACCGATAAACTGTCGCCATTGGAAAAAGTTGGAGAGCGCCGCCCGGTTGCATCTGCTCGAGGGGAGAAATGTCGTCCATGATAAAAACGCCGCGGCCGTGCGTGGCGACCACCAGGTCGTGCGATCGTTTTTCAAACTTGACGTCGAAGACCGGTGTAACGGGAAAATTAGAGTGCATCGGCTGCCACGGTTGGTCATCGACGGAATAAAATAGTCCCGTGTCCGTGCCCGCAACCAACATCCCCTTTCGGTTGGGGTTTTCGCGGACCACGTGAACCGGATTGTCCTCCGGCAAATTCCGCGTGATGGAAGTCCAAGTTTTTCCGAAATCAGTGGTCTTGAAAACATAAGGCTTGTTGTTCTCCGTTTCGTGGAAATCCACAGCCACGGTGCAACCGCCCGGGGCGAACGGTGAGGCATCAATCTGCGAAATGCGCCCCCATTCGGGCAAACTGGGGATGTTGGCGGCGACGTTCGACCAATGCGCGCCGCCGTCCTGGGTCACCTGCACCAGACCATCGTCAGTCCCCACCCAAATAGTGTTGGGATCAAGAGAAGAAATTGAGATCGACAGAATCGTGTCGTAATTCTCCGCGCTGCTGATATCCAGAATAATTGGCCCGCCGGTCAGAGCTTGCTTGGATTTGTCGTTGCGCGTTAGATCCGGGCTGATCGGCGTCCAATTCCAGCCGGAGTCGCGCGAGCGGAAGAGAACATTTCCGCCAATAAAAACATCATTGGGATTCTGTGAATCAACGGCGATGGGCGCAGTCCAGTTGAAACGGTATTTCATGTCGGAGACGGCCAGGTCAAATGAAGTCATCAGATATGGCCGGATAGAGCCACCCACATGATCTTCGCGCTCCGACCGGACGATCGCGCCGCCCTGCGAGTCGCCATAAATCCAGCGGTTGCCGTTGAGTCCCGGCACCACGTATTGCCCGTCACCGCCGGCCACTACCCACCAATCACCCGGCCCGATGCCTCCGCCCTTCATGTTGTTGGAGGGCCCGCACCAGCCGTTGTTGTCCTGCAAGCCGCCGCACACCATATAAGGATAGTGGTCATCGAGCGCCACGCTGTAAAACTGTTCGATGGGAAGATTATCGAGATAGCGCCAGTGCGCGGCCTGGTCTGAGGAAACGTAAATGCCGCCGTCATTTCCTTCCAGCAAATGCGCGGGGTCGCGCGGATCGATCCACAGAACGTGATGATCGGGATGGACGCCCTGCGCGATGATGTGCGCGGAACGGCCTCCGTCGGTGGAAAGCATAATGTCGTAGGACAGGAAGTAGATTCGGTCTTCGTTATCGGGAGAAACGTAGAGATGCGAAAAATAAAATGGCCGCGCCTGTATGGAACGGTCATCGGACACCTTTGTCCAGCGGTCGCCGGAGTCGCGCGATTCCCACAGGACTCCGTTCTTCGATTCGACCAGTGCGTAAATATGCGTTGGATTGCTTGGCGAAACAGCAATCGCCGAACGTCCTGTGGGTGAAGCGGGCAAGCCCGCGCTGAGCTTGTGCCAGTTCTCGCCGCCATCTGTCGTCCGATAGAGTCCGCTCGAAGCGCCGCCACTTTCAAGGATCCACGGAAACCGCTTGTATTGCCACATCCCTGCATAGAGGACCATGGGGTTGCTGGGATCCATCACCAGGTCGCACGCGCCGGTGGTATCGTCCACATAAAGAACTTTCTGCCAGCTCTTGCCGCCGTCGGCGGTGCGGAAGACTCCTCTATCCGCGTTCGGCCCCCAAACATGGCCAAGCGTCGCCACATAAACAAGATTGGGATTCGTTGGCGAAACAAGTATCACTGGAATTTGGCCTGCGCTTTCGAGGCCCATGGATTTCCAGGTTGTCCCGCCGTCTGAAGAAAAGAAAACGCCGTGTCCGGTGATCACGTCGTTGCGCGGATTGCCTTCCCCCGTGCCCACCCACACCCAATTTGGATTCTGCGGCGCCAGGGCAATTGCGCCGATCGAAGCCGTGGGCATGTTGTCCCAAATGCCGCGCCAATTGATGCCGCCGTCCGTGGTTTTGAAGACGCCGCCCCCTGCCGCGCCAACGTAGAAAACATTCGGCTGACCGGGCACGCCTGCAACGGCGCTCACGCGTCCGCCGGCGACCGCGGGGCCAAGGCTGCGGAAGCGCAAGTCGCCGAGCGAATCGGTTCGGCCCTGGCCGGACTGGCCTTGCATGCCCTGATCTGCCGCGCCGCGTCCGCCGCGTTGTGCGAATGCAGATGCAACAAGCAGCGCCGATGTCACGGCGATCGTTACGGCCAAAGTAACTGCTAACGTCAAAGGTGACCGAGTTATTGCTCCAGAAATTCGTGTGTGGACGTCGCGGCGATTCATGATGCCCCCTATTCAGCAATCCGAAGGGGGAATATACACAATTCCGGACATTGTGGAGAGAACTCAAGGAAATATTCTGTAGAGAGGGGATGTTACCTTTCGAATGGTCCGGTGTTCGAAAACGCGCGTCGTAATTATGCCCTGCACGCGATCAAAATGTTTCACGTGGAACAATTGGGTTTACTCGTGAAGATTGAATAGTTTGACCGCGAAATTGCCACAAGAAATAATCCCGTCCAAACATTCTCTTCGTGCCAAATTGAAATTGTCTTCACGCCCAGATGTCTCCAACGGTGAATCCCTCAGGAAATGGATCGTCCGCGTCGAGGACATATTGCGAGAACCCGGTTATCCAGGCGCGCCCGCTGATGGTGGGAACGACTGCTCGAAAAGGCCCGACATTCGTTTCTCGGATCAACCGGCCTGTGAACGTGGTGCCAAGAATTCCTTCGTGAATGAAATCCTGATTGAGGGCGAGCTTTCCCATCGCATGGAGCGTGGCCATTTTTGCGGACGTGCCCGTGCCACACGGTGAACGATCGATTGCCCCTGTCCATGTTGCCGGGCGCGACCAATCAAGTTTGCCGGTGCTGACAACGACCGCGTTCTTGGCGTGCGCACCCGGCTTCGTGGCGGGGCCCGAGAGAACAGCGATGGTCACGCCCTGGATGGCGGGATTCTCCGGGTGTGCGACGGGCAGCTGCTCGCGAGCCGCGGCTTTCACCATTTCGCCTATGCGGACGATGTCGCGGCCTTCGTCCGGAGTAAGTTGCAGACCGAGCGCGGTGGCGTCGGCAATCACGTAAAACATTCCGCCGTAAGCGACATCAACCTTTACCGAGCCGATATGCGGGACCTCGATGGACTTATCCAGATGCACGGCGAAAGACGGCACATTTTCAAAGGTTACGCGCACGACCTGCGAGTCGCGTACTTCCGTTTCGACGTGAACCAGGCCCGCGGGCGTGTCCAGGACAAGTGTTGTGATGGGCTCGCGTGCAGGGACAATGCCCGTTTCAAGCAAGGCCGTCACCACGCAAATCGTGTTGGTTCCGGACATGGGCGGATATTCCACCTGCTCCATGATGATCATGCCGGCGTCTGCTTCAGGTCGCGTGGGCGGCAGAATCAGATTGCAGTTTGCCGCCGGATAGCCGCGCGGCTCGCGTAACATTCGTTTGCGTAGCCCATCCGCTTTTGTTTCGAGATAAACCTTTTTCTCAAACATGGTCTCGCCGGGCACCCCCGCCACACCGCCGATGATCACCCGTCCCGGTTCACCGCAGGCATGCAGATCGACAGCCGTAATCATGTTCGAGATGCGCATGGCACCAACCCTCCGTCTCGCAGACATCATATTCCGCCCAGGCTGAATTGAGGAGCTTCAGGGAGAATCTCCACTACGTTAGGGAGTGCCCTATAATGCGGTGAGTGGCTCAATCCCCGGGCAAATCGCCCACCACTCCTGGGCACAGTGAACTTTCGCACCGTCGTGGCGTGTGGACGGCGCCTGTTCTCCTTTCCATCGTGACCGCCTCTGCGATTCTGTTTCACCTTGTCCTTCGCTATGGATTTCGCACTCCGCGATATTTCTGGCTCGCGCCGCTTATCCTGGTCGTAATTTTGGGCGGCATTCAGCTGATCGTGCCGTTGATCCGCAAACTTTTTGCCGCCGAATTTGGATCGGATCACCTGGCCGGAATTTCCATAATCACCTCGGTGATTCTTGGTGAGTATCTGGTGGCCGCGATCGTGGTCCTGATGCTCAGCGGAGGGACCGCTCTGGAGGATATGGCCACCCGACACGCGTCCTCCGTGCTCGATTCGTTGGCCAGGCGGGTGCCGAACATTGCGCACCGCAAGGAGGACGGAAAACTCACCGACGTCGGACTCGACGAAGTTGCCCCCGGGCAGATCCTGGTGGTCCTTCCGCTCGAGACTTGCCCGGCGGATGGAATTGTTCTCGAAGGCCGGGGAAAGATGAATGAGGCCTACCTGACCGGTGAGCCTTTTGAAATTGAGAAAATGCCCGGATCAAGCGTGCTCTCCGGTTCGGTGAACGGCGAATCCGCGCTGACCATCCGTGTGGAAAAGCCTCCAACGGATTCCCGCTACGCAAAAATCATGCGCGTGATGCAGGCGACGGAGCAAAGCCGTCCTCCGATGCGCAGGCTGGCGGACAAACTCGGCGCGTGGTACACGCCTGTCGCGCTGGCGCTGGCAGGATTGGCATGGGCGGTGACCGGCCAGGCGGAACGATTTCTGGCCGTGGTTGTAGTGGCGACGCCGTGTCCGCTGCTGATTGCGATCCCCGTTGCAATTATTGGAGCGATCTCCCTTTCCGCCCGGCATGGAATCATCGTGAAGAACCCTGCAGTGCTGGAGCAAATTGGCCGTTGCCGGACAATTATTTTCGACAAAACGGGAACGCTGACCTACGGCAAGGCGGAACTTTCCGAAGTAATCTGCGCCCCAGGATTTGAAAAAAACGAATTGCTTCAGCAAGCCGCCAGTCTGGAACGCTACTCCAAGCATCCGCTTTCGAATGCCGTGATCGAAGCGGCGCAACATGAAAAGCTTGCCGGGGAAAGTGTGGAACAAATCAGCGAGCGGCCCGGCGAAGGGCTCCACGGAGTTGTTGGCAAGCACGAGATTTGGATGACCAGCCGCAAAAACGCGGAACAACGCGGCGCGGCGTTGCCTCCCAATGCCGCAGGCCTGGAGTGCACGGCCTTTGTGGATGGCGTTTACGCGGGCATCTTCCGTTTCGCGGACGCTCCGCGCAAGGAAAGTCTTCCGTTCGTAAAACATCTCCGGCCGCACCACGACATTGCGCGCGTCCTGATTGTGTCCGGCGATCGCGACCAGGAGGTCCGTGAATTGGCGAAGAAAGTTGGCATTCAGGATGTTCAATCCGCAAGGAGCCCGGAAGAGAAAGTCGAAATTGTCCGTGAGGAGAGCAGCCGGGCGCCGACCCTTTTTCTTGGAGACGGCATTAACGACGCGCCTGCCATGCAAGCGGCCACAGTTGGCGTTGCATTCGGAGCAAAAAATGACATCACTTCGGAGGCCGCCGATGCCGTCGTGCTGGAAACTTCGCTCAGCCAGGTGGATGTGTTGATGCACATCGGCCGCCGGATGCGAACCATCGCCTTGCAAAGCGCGGTTGGCGGCATGGCACTGAGCATGGTGGGAATGATCGCGGCCGCGTTCGGGCATCTGCCTCCCATCGCCGGAGCCATCGCGCAGGAGTTGATCGATCTTGTTGTGGTATTGAATGCTGTGCGGGCGGCGCTGCCGGGAAAGCAGCTCACTGATTTCTAAATTTCATTTCAATCGGAGCTTAAAAAGCATTCCCCGCGATATACTCCGCGCCACGGGAGGGCACTATGCCGCGATGGTCACGCCGTAAATTCCTGAAGACTAGTTTGGCAGCATCAGCTGGGGCCGTGGCAGCGAAAGCTGCCTTGCCTTTGCCTTTTGACGCGGATGCCGCCCCGACTTCATCTCCGGTTGGTTCAGCCATCGTCCAAGCTGAGGCCGCAGCAACTTCTGCTCCCCGCGAGAAGCTGCTTTTGGATTTCGGGTGGAAATTCACCCTCGGCCACGCAGATGACCCCGCGAAGGATTTTGGATATGGCTCAACCCGGCGCGAAGCCACGTTTGCAAAATCCGGCTCGTTCCCTTCTGTGACGCGCGCGAGTTTTGACGACAGCGCATGGCGCAGCGTTGACCTTCCTCACGATTGGGCCGTAGAGCTTCCCTTCGAGAAGGGCAATGCGACACTGGATCGCAATGGGAAGCCGACGGGCAGCTACGACCTGCCGGATCACGGCGCAAAGGCGCTCGGGCGCGAGTACCCGGAGACCAGCATTGGTTGGTATCGCCGCGTGTTCGATATTCCTGCGTCCGATGCGGGCAGGCGCATTGCGGTGATTTTCGACGGGGTTTTCCGCCACGCCATGGTGATGTTCAACGGGCATTACATCGGCGAGGAATTCAGCGGCTACGCGCCATTTCGCTTCGATCTGACCGACTTCGTGAATTACGGCGACAAAAATGTTTTGACCGTGCGCGTGGATGCCACGCTCGGCGAGGGATGGTTCTACGAAGGCGCGGGAATTTACAGGCACGTGTGGCTGATGAAGACGGATCCCGTGAATGTCACGCCGTCTGGAACATATGTGAGATCCGAAGTGAAGGGCGATTCAGCCACATTGTTCTTCAAGACCGAAGTACAGAACGAAAGCGACAAAGACAGGACGTGCCGCGTGATCTCGCGCGCGGTGGACGCTGACGGAAGAGTGGTTGCCGTTGGCCAATCGAAATCCGTGACCATCGAAGCCGGAGGCATTCTTGAATTCGAGTCACAGTCAACCGTCAGCAATCCGCGATTGTGGTCTATCGAGGAACCAAACCTATATCGCTGGGTCACCATCGTCGAAGCCGATGGCGTGATTGTAGACCGCCAGCAAGCAACACTGGGCATTCGCAGTCTGCACTTCGATGCCGACAAGGGATTTTTCTTGAATGACAGGCCGGTGAAAATTAAAGGCACCTGCAATCACCAGGACCACGCCGGCGTGGGCGCCGCGCTCCCCGACCGCCTGCAGAGTTATCGCCTGGAGCGTCTGAAGGAAATGGGCGTGAACGGCTGCCGTACTTCGCATAATCCGCCAACCCCGGAATTTCTGGATGCCTGCGACCGCCTGGGAATGCTGGTGATGTGCGAGACGCGGATGATGTCGTCAAACCCGGTGGGACTGCAGCAAGTCGAGCGCATGATCAAGCGCTTCCGGAATCATCCCAGCATCATTATCTGGTCGCTGGGAAATGAAGAGCGGGAGCAATCCACGCCGCGCGGCGCAAAGATTGTGACCACCATGAAAAAGTTGGCGAAGAAACTGGATCCCAGCCGGCCGGTGACCATGGCCATGAATGGCGGCTGGGGCAAGGGAGTTTCCGACGTGGTAGACGTGCAGGGATGCAACTACTACGAGGGGCAGATTGACGACTTCCACGCGAAATTTCCCAAGCACCCAATGATCGGAACGGAGACAGCGAGCCACTACATGACACGCGGGATTTATGAGACCGACAAAGTGAAAGGGTACGTCAGCGCCTACGACGTGAATGCGCCAAGCTACGCAAAAACCGCGGAAAAATGGTGGAAGTTTTATGCCGAGCGGCCATTCCTGGCCGGCGGATTCCTGTGGACGGGTTTCGATTATCGCGGCGAACCCAGTCCTTATAACTGGCCTTGCATCAGCTCGCACTTCGGCGCAATGGACACTTGCGGCTTCCCCAAGGACACCTTTTTTTATTATCAGGCCTGGTGGGGATCGAAGCCAGTGCTGCATCTGTTTCCGCACTGGAATTGGAGCGGGAAAGAGGGTCAGGAAATTGATGTTTGGTGCCACAGCAATCTGGATAGCGTGGAGCTTTTCTTGAATGGAACGAGCCTGGGCTCGAAAAAAGTCGAGCGCAACTCCCACGTGGAATGGAAAGTCAAATATGCGCCGGGAACAATTGAGGCGCGCGGCAGCAAAGACGGAAAGATCGTGCTCACTGATAAGCGCGAGACAACCGGCGCACCGGCCGCAATTGCGCTTCGCCCCGACCGTGTGAAAATCTCCGCCGACGGCGAAGATGTTTCCGTGGTCGTCGTGGAAGTGCAGGACGCGCAAGGGCGCATCGTCCCAACCGCCTCAAATGAGATTAGTTTTGCGGTCGCGGGTGGCGGCCGAATCATAGGCGTTGGAAACGGAGACCCGAGTTGCCACGAATCAGACCAGGGCATGAAGCGCAGCGCGTTCAACGGGCTGTGCATGGCGATTGTGCAAGCGCCCAAGCAGTCCAGCGAAATCACAGTTTCGGCCAATGGCGACGGACTGAAGAGCGCTTCCGTGGTGATTCGAGCGGAATCGGCGGAATTGCGGCCGGCAGTTCCGTGAATTAGAGGCGCGATATCTTTCGGCGGGGTAAACTCTACCGGCAACACGTGGGAGCGGAAGTGTGTCTGAACCAAATGCCGAATACGCGCAGCGGCTTGAAGCCCGCCTGAAAACCATCGCCGGCAAAGAGCGTGTTCATCTTCAACTTGGCTACTGGAAATTGGCCACGATTGCTGCGGGGCTGGTGCTGGCGTGGCTTTCCCTCGCCAGGAATTTATTTTCGCCTTATTGGCTGATTGCGGTAGTTGTCCTCTATGTGATTCTCGCCGTCTGGCATGACCGCGTGATCCGCGCGCGAACCCATGCCGAGACGGCGACGGCGTTTTATCGCCGCGGAATTGCGCGCATTGAAGATCGCTGGCCCGGCACGGGCGAACCCGGCGAAAGATTCCGCGACTCAAAACACATTTATGCCGAGGATCTTGATCTTTTCGGGCGTGGCGGACTTTTTGAGCTGCTCTCCACAGCGCGTTTGCCCATGGGTGAAAATCGGCTGGCCAATTGGCTGTGCGTGCCTTCGCCGAAAGAATCAATCCAGGAGCGCCAGAGCCTGCTTCGATCGCTGCGCGACAATCTGGATTTGCGCGAGGATTTGGCCGTCGTGGGCGAAGACCTGCGCGTGAAGCTCAATCCGGAAACCCTCGAGGGTTGGTCCGAAAGCGCTCGTATTCTACCCGCCGGCCCGATGCGCGCGGTGGCGGCGCTGCTTGCTGTTTGCTTCCTCACGGCTTTGATTGTTGACTTCGCGGCGCACACCCACATTCCGGTGCTTTTGGTTCTGGCGATTGAGGCGGTCTTCTTGCGATGGCTGAGGCCGCGCGCACAAACCGTAATCGGCGGGCTGGCCACCAATGAGGAAGGGCTGCTCCTGTTCGCGGAAATCCTGAAGCGCATCGAACGGGAACAATTCACTTCGCCGCGGCTGCAAAGCTTCTCCGCTGAATTGAAGCACGGCGCTGAGCCGGCTTCCCGCGCGCTTCGCAAACTTGCGCTGATCGTCTCTTATATTGACGGCCGCGAAAGTCCTCTTGCCTTGCTGGCAGAGTTGCCATTGCTCTATTCCGTACAGGTGGCGCTGGCTGCGGAGGCTTGGCGCGCGCGCTGGGGCCAGCGCATGCGCGGCTGGATTGAAATTGTCGCCGAAATGGAAGCGTTGCTCTCTCTCGCGGCATATTCCTACGAGCATCCCGCCGATCCATTCCCTGAAATTGTGGATCCCGAGAATTCGCACGCGTTCTTCGATGGCCTGGAGCTGGGACATCCATTGATTCCTTCGGCCCGCTGCGTGCGAAATTCGGCGCGGCTGGACGCTCAGTTGCGCGTGATGTTGGTAAGCGGATCGAACATGTCGGGCAAGAGCACGTTTTTGCGAACGGCCGGAATCAACACCGTTCTGGCGATGGCCGGAGCGCCCATCCGGGGGAAATCGCTTCGATTGACGCCGCTGTCCATTGGTTCGCGGATTCGCAGCACCGATTCACTGCAGGAAAATCGCTCCAGTTTTTATACCGAGATCCTGCAAATTCGTCAGGTCTTCGAGCTGATGAAACAAGGCGCGCCGTTGTTATTCCTGTTTGACGAACTGCTCGAAGGCACCAATTCCAACGACCGCCGCGCGGGCGCCGAAGGTTTAATCCGCACGCTGCTGAATCATGGCGCCATCGGTGTGGTGACCACGCACGATCTGGCGCTGACCGATTTGCCCCACGTGCTCGGCGAGCAGGTGCGCAACAAACATTTCCAGGACTACGTCGAGAACGGCAAGATGCGCTTCGACTACAAGCTGCGCGATGGAGTGGTGGCCAAGAGCAATGCCATTGAATTAATGCGGCTGATCGGCCTGGACCTGTAAGTATTCCACCTGTGCTGGGGATGTGTGGATCCTCTCGAAGTGAAAACCCGAGGTTGTTGGAAGACAATGGAGCTGACGTGGCCGGCGGCAGGATAGTAGTGCGTTAGTCCAGAAACAATAGGCCAGAAACGAAGAGTCGCCTTTGACAGGCACATCTGCGACGGTAGCCGCGAGAGACCTCAGGTCTTCAACCCGACCTGAGCTGCACGAATCAGTATCAACGCCGCAGACTGGATGAGGGGGCTTGCGCACGTGGACGCATTGTGCCATGCTCCCATAAATGATTTATGGGTAACGCACAGGACAAACAAGGCGATCTGGTGCAGGGCACGCTGGACATGCTGGTGCTGAAATCGCTGGCGCACGGCGCGAGGCACGGCTACGCCGTGGCGGAATGGATCGCGGAAACATCCTCGGAAGTTTTGAAAGTGGAGGAAGGTGCGCTCTACCCGGCGCTGCACCGTCTGGAGCTGCGCGGGCTGCTCGCATCCGAATGGGGTGCCTCCGAAAATAATCGGCGCGCCAAGTATTATTCCCTCACCACCCGGGGGCGCAAAGCACTGGCCGCGGAATCGGAACACTGGCGGAAGATGACTTCCGCCATCGCGCGCGTGATGCAGACGACTTAGGAGGCGGCGTGTTACGGGAAGGGCTCACGCGGACCTGGCTGCGGTTGAAAGCGCTCGCGAAGCGCAAGCGACTCGACCGCGACCTCCAGGACGAGCTGCAATTCCATCTCGCCAAGCGCGAGGAGAAATTCGCCGCTAGCGGCTCCGACGCGCGAGAAGCACAGTCCGCCGCGCGGCGGAGTTTCGGTAACGCAAATTCCGTGCGCGAGGTCACCCGCGAAATGTGGACCTTCAACTGGCTGGAAGATTTTTGGCAAGACCTGCGCTACGGCGCGCGAATGCTGCGCAAGAATCCCGGATTCACAGCCACCGCGATACTTACGCTCGCGCTGGGAATTGGCGCGAACACCGCGATTTTCAGCGTGGTGAACGCCGTGCTGCTTCGGCCTCTGCCCTACAGGGATTCCGGAAGGTTGTACTGGATCGCTGATTTTGTGCCTCAGTTTAACGGGACCCTGGTCAGCAGTTCCGATTTTCTTGCCTGGCGGGAACAGAACACAGTGTTCAAGGAGATGGCCGCGTATAACGACTCCGCAAATAATTTGACCGGCGACGGCGATCCGGAAAGAGCAGTCGTGTCGGGGATTACGGCGAATTTTTTCCCACTCCTTGGAATCACCCCGGCAATCGGCCGCAACTTCGTGGATGAAGAAGATCGCGCGGGGGGCCCGCCCGTCGCCATTCTGGGGTACCACCTTTGGGAATTGCGCTACGGCGGAGATCCCAGAATACTGGATCGGTCCGTTCAAGTGGACAACCACGCTTACCGGATTGTAGGAGTAATGTCTCCTGATTTCCGCTTCCCCGACAATGATGTGAGCCCCGACCTCTTTGTGCCGCTAAAGCTGCCCGCCAAACCGGATTGGAGCCCTCAAACTCCTCAGCAGATTGTAAGTGTCCTGGGGCGAGTGAAACCGGGGATCAAACCGGGCCGAGTGCTTGCCGAGTTGAAGATTATGAACCGGCAGATCGCGAAGCAATATCCCGTGGAGATTGCCGGCATCGCGAGCAGCGTGGAAGTGCGTCTGGTGAATCTGCATGACAAGCTTGCGGGCGATACCCGCGCAGACCTCCTGATTCTGCTGGGAGCTGTTTCCCTGTTGCTTCTCATCAGTTGTGCAAACGTGGCGAATTTGCAACTGGCACGGTCTTCCGTGCGGCAACGGGAATTTTCCGTGCGCATGGCTATGGGCGCGGGACAATTCCGACTGGTGCGCCAATTGATCACGGAAAATGTGTTGCTGGCGGTGATTTCCGCGGGCTTCGGATTATTCGTCGCGCGCGAAGGGATTCAATTGTTCCGCGCGATTGCGCCTCCTGGAATTCCCCATCCCGAGATGGTGGTGATGGATAGCCGGGTTCTTGGCTTCACGGTGTTGGTTGCAGTGTTCACTGGAATCCTTTTCGGTTTGGCCCCGGTGTTCGCGACATTCCATACCGACTTGAATCAAACTCTAAAGGAAGGCAAGGGAAGTTCGGGCACCACCCCGGCCCGGGTCCGGTTGCGGGGAGTCCTGATGATATGCGAGCTGGCCATGGCATTGATTGTGATGGCGAGCGCGGGTTTGCTCATCAGCAGCTTCGTGAGGCTGATGAACGTTTCGCCCGGGTTCGATGCGCGGAATCTCCTGGTCGCCCAGATCAAGCTGTCGTCTATCAATTATGGAAAGCGGGAGCAACAAATCGCATTTGTCGCCCGGTTGGTGAATGCGGCAAAAGACTTGCCGGGCGTCAAATTGGCGGCCGTGGGCAACAGCATGCCGATGATGGTGTACGACACCAAATCCGTCATACGTATAATGGGTCAAGCGCAAGCGCCCTCCAGAGTGCTGCCCATGTTCCCCGTTATTGCCGCAAGTGCGGATTACTTTCGTACGCTCGGCATTCCACAATTGGAGGGACGCTCGTTTGATGCACGTGACGGGGCCGATGCGCCGGGCGTTGTGATCATCAACCGCGTGTTTGCAACGCAATACGTGGGAAATGCGAATCCGCTGGGGCAATCCATCCGCATGGGCGGTGGGCCCGACCCACCCTGGATGCAAATCGTGGGAGTCGTGGGCGACGAGAGGCACGAGGGCCTGGAAGTGGATGCGCCCCCACAGGTGTACGTCCCTGTGGACCAGAGCCGATTGCAGTACATCCAGGTAGCGCTCCGCACCGAATCCAATCCGGCGGGAGTAGCCTCTGAATTGAAACACGCGGTGGCGCAACTGGATCCTAATCTCCCGGTGTACGACGTGAGCACGATGGAGCAGCGTCTCTCCAATTCGATGAGTGCGCGAAGATTTGACATGCTGATGCTGGGAATCTTCGCCGCTGTTGCGCTGATCGTGGCGGGAATTGGAGTTTATGGTGTGGTGTCCTACGCAACATCTCAAAGGGTGCACGAGTTTGGCATTCGCGTGGCGCTTGGCGCGGGCCCGGCGGATTTGGTGCGGCTGGTCCTGAAACACGGGATGCGGCTGGCCTCGATCGGCGTCGTGGTTGGGATCGTTGGCGCGTTGGGTGTCACACGATTGTTGAAGAGCCTGCTGTTTGAGATCAAACCGACGGATCCGCTCACGCTTGTAATTGTAGCCGCGTTGCTTTCGGCCGTCGCGCTGCTGGCTTGCTACGTTCCCGCGCGGCGCGCCATGCGCGTGGACCCCATGGTTGCGCTGCGCCACGAATGAAGATACTTTCTTCGCATTCGGTGGCGCACGTTCATCGAATGGGGCGGTCGCGACAGGATGACTTTCACTTCGCTCGAAACGTGTTGGCAAGACGTTCGGTTTGGCGTCCGGACACTGCGCAAGAACGCCGGCTTCTCTGTGGTTGCCATCCTGACGCTGGCACTGGGAATCGGCGCAAACACAGCGCTGTTTTCCGTAGTGAACGGCGTCCTGTTAAACCCTTTGCCTTACCCGCAGGCTGGTGAACTTGTTTCGATCAATGGAAAAACTCCGGGGGCGAATTCCGGCCCGATTACCTACCTGAATTTTCTTGATTGGCAACGCGAGTCCAAAACGTTTTCATCCATGGCCATGTACCGGAACCAGGATTTCAATTTCACCGGCGCTGATGTGTCCGAACGTGTGAGCGGCTACATGATTTCCGCGGACTTTTTTTCCACGCTTCGAGTGAATCCCATTCTCGGCAGGACTTTTCGGTCCGAAGAAGATCAAGTGGGCGTGGGGCCGGTGGTGATTCTCAGCGAGGGGTTTTGGAAACGCAAATTCGGTTCTTCGCCCGAGATTTTGGGGAAACCGGTCCTCCTGAATGGCACGCCGTACACGATTGTCGGCGTGATTCCCGCAAGCTTCAGTTTCTATGGCCACGATCGGGATGTGTATACGCCCATCGGGCAGTGGAGCGATCCTTCCTTTCGCGACCGTAGAATTGATATGAGCGCACACGCGATCGGGCGGCTCAAGCCCGGCGTGCCGCTCTCGCAAGCGAAAGCGGACATGGACGGCGTGGCACAAAATCTTGCGCTGGCATTTCCGGAGGCCGATAAAGGCATTGGCATCACGCTGGCTTCCATGAAGGACGATATGGTTGGTAATGTTCGGCCATTTCTGCTGGTGCTCCTGGGCGCGGTCGGATTTGTGCTGTTGATTGCGTGCGTAAATGTGGCGAATCTTTTATTGGCCCGGTCGGCGGGGAGGTCGCGCGAGTTTGCAATTCGCGCGGCCATGGGCGCAAGCCAGGGTCGCGTGATTCGCCAGCTTCTCACCGAAAGCATTCTGCTCGCCGGCCTGGGCGGGGCGCTGGGCCTTTTGATGGCGACTTGGGCAACGCGGGCGCTGATTCAGACTCTGCCCGCGGCGTTGCCGCGTTCCAACGAGATCTCCCTGGATGCGCGCGTATTAATTTTCACAATGGCCTTGTCGCTGTTTGCCGGAATCATTTTTGGCCTCGCTCCGGCGCTGAAAACTTCGCGCGCGGACTTGCAAGAAATATTGAAAGAGAGCGGCCGCGGGGGCAGCGGCGCCCGCCATCGCCTGCAAGGGATATTCGTGGCCGGCGAAGTAGCCATGGCCCTGGTTTTACTTGTTGGCGCCGGACTGATGATTCGCAGCCTGGCGGCGCTTTGGAGAGTTAATCCCGGCTTTAATCCCAGCCACGCCATCACCTTCAGTTTGTCGCTGCCGGCCAACTCTTCGACCAGCGCGGCCGAAACGCGCGCCCGATTGCGCGAATTTGATAGGAAGGTCGCATCCATCCCGGGAGTTGAGGCGGTCACGATTACTCTTGGCTCGCGACCGATGAAACATGATTCCACGTTACCGTTCTGGAGGGAGGGCCAGCCCAAACCTGCGAATATAAACGACATGAATCAGGCCATGTTTTACCTGGTTGAATCCGGCTATCAGCAGGCCATGGGAATCACGCTCCAGCGCGGGCGATGGATCAGGGATGAGGATAATGAAAACTCTCCCGTGGTTATCGTGATTGACGATGTTTTCGCGCGAACCTACTTCCCTAACGAAGATCCTCTTGGCAAGCGCGTTAATCTGGCGCTCTTCGGCGTGCCGGTGGAAATTGTTGGTGTCGTAGGCCACGTGAAACAGTGGGGACTCGACGCAGACGCGAAATCAGCAATCGAGGCGCAATTCTTCTATCCGTTCATGCAGCTTCCTTCCAACATGACGCCGCTGGTTGCCGCAAATGTTGCTGTGGTTTTGCGAACCACAGGCGATCCAACCGCTACCGTGGAACCGGTCCGCCGGACGGTTCATCAACTCGATCCCAGGGAAGTGATCTACAGCGTGGAAACGTTGGATGAAATCGTGTCCAATTCGTTCGCGGCCCGCAGGCTCTCCATGATCCTCCTGGGAATTTTTTCCGCGCTGGCGCTTTTGCTTTCCTGCCTGGGAATTTACGGCGTGGTTTCTTACGCCGTTACGCAGCAGACGCGCGAGATCGGAGTCCGCCTGGCGCTGGGCGCCCAGCAACGCGACGTTATGCGCCTGATCCTGGGGCAGGGGGCGAAACTTTCGCTGATTGGCGTGGGCCTGGGCGTTGCCGCGGCGCTGGTGCTGACGCGACTGATGGCCGCCTTGCTCTTCGGCGTCAGTGGAACTGATCCGCTTACTTTCAGCGCCGTGGCGTTTATCTTGTTTAGCGTGGCGCTGCTGGCTTGCTATATACCGGCTCGGCGCGCGATGCGCGTGGATCCGATGGTGGCACTGCGCCACGAATGATTTCCTGATGAATTCGCCCGTCGCGACCCAAGTCGTCGGGGCGCTTAAATCGCGCCACCCCCCCTTCTACTTTTTGGATCAGTCTCATTCGGTGGGAGTTACGGAGGCGGTCGTCGTAAGAGTGGCAAATGCTGGACTTAAAAGCGTTTGCTTTCATATTGGTTCCCGCCTCATCGTAAGTGTCGCCTTTGGAGGGATTTAGGTGTTACTCAAATGGTTACTACAGCTATTGATTCCGCGGGACTTACGCGAGAGCTTGTAAGTGCGCATTCTGCTGGAGTTAAACTCCTTTCTTTTGAGATTCATAACAAATTGCGCAATTTCTGGACAGAATTACCAATTCCGGACATCATGAAGTCACATAGGTCTGATGTGGCGGAAATCGTTTCCGACCGTCTACGTATTCTATTACTACAAAGTTATCCACCTTGTCAAGGTGAATTTAATAGAGATTGAAAATAAATTCTACGAGAGAAAATTCCGCCGTGTGTTTTTGTTCGAATGCCTCTGAGGTTTTTTGCGGTTTGACTAACCGGCGGAAAATCCAGGTTTGCGGGTAGAGAAACTCAACCCTGGCGCAGGACGTCGGCAGGGTTGGAACGAGCGGCGGCGCGCGCGGGGGCGTAGCAGCCCGCAGCGGCAGCGAGCGCGAGCAGCACGATGGCTACGGCGATGGGCTCCGTCTGCCAAACGGCCACCGGGCCCAGCCAGTGCTCCATCAGGGGATGCATGGCGCGGGAAGCCGCCGCGCCAAACAGCGCGCCCACCAAAACCGCGAGGACCAGCGCACGCGTCACATTCCAAGCCAGCCGGCCCGGAGGCGCGCCGAGTGCTGCACGGACCGCAAGCTCATGCCCGCGCGCTGCAACTATGCCTGCAGCAACCGCGTACACACCCTGAATGCTCAGTCCCAGGCCGAGCAACCCCAGCAGAAGCATGCCTGCCATGCGGGCCAGCGGACGGGTCAATGTGGCCTGCCAGCGCGCCTGCATAGTCGTAACGTCCGAAATATCCAGAGGGTTCGCCATTCCGTCCAACAACTGTGGCGCGAGAATGGTGACCGCAGCCGTCGAGGAATCCGTTCGCAAAATAACACTGCTGCAACAGTCGTCATACTGCGTGTCGGGCACATAGACCATCGGAACCGGATCCTGAGACCAGAAGCCAGTAAAATTGGCGGCCACGCCGACGATCTTGTAATGGAGCTGCAGTTTTGACCCGGCAGCGATCTGCGAACCCACGGCCTGCGCGGGCGAGTCCCAGTTCCGCTGGGCCATATCCAAACTAATGATTGACACCGGCTCGCCGCCGCGGTGGTCAGTGTTGTCAAAGTTGCGGCCGAACAGGATCGGAATCCCGAGAGTGCGGAAATAGCTGGGCGTAACAGAAAAGGGCTGGATGGTATCGCGCAAAGTTCCGGTCGCATCGCTCTGCTTATCAAAAGACATGGGACGGTCGTCCGGTGGAAAATGGCTCACCAGTGCGATCGCCCGTGTGCCCGGCAGGCGCTCCAGCCGCGATTGAACTTGCCGATTGAGTTCATCTCCCTGGGCGTCGGAAAGCTGGACCCAGTTTCGCATTCCAACCGACATAGTCACCGTGCGGCTCGGCTCTGGCCCGAGATTGGCGGCCGAGAGAGTAGCGTAAGTCTTGGCCGTCAGCGCTGCTGCCGCCAGCAGGCAAATTCCTATCCCTGCCTGTGCTGCCAACAGAACGAAACGCCAGCGGCCAGCCCCGGGACCGTTGTCACTAAGGCCAGTGTAGCCCGTTGCGCCGCCCGCTGAAGCAAGCGCACGCGAAGCTCCCTGTCCATTCGCTGCGGCCACCACCAGCGCCGACCAAATCAACGAAGCGGCCAGGGCGAAAGTCGCAAAGGCGAGCAGAACGGAGAGATTCAAAGGCGGCGGAACCTGCAAGGCCTGGCCAAGTCCGGCTGCCGGTACCAACCATGCCAGCACTCGCAGCAACGCAGAGGCAAACCACACGCCCAGTCCCAGCGATAGAAGTGTGAGTAAGCATTTTTCGGCCGCCACATCGCTCCACAGGCGCCAGCGGCTTGCGCCCAGTACAGCACGAATGGCTATCTCGCGGCGCCGTCTCCTGCCTTCCGCTCCCATGAGGACAGCGAGATTAACGCAGGCCACCAGGAACACCAACCCCACACCTGATACGAGCAGTCCCATGGTCTGACGCGCGGGGCCGTGTGCTATCGCGTCCAGGCCCTGCACCACGGGGCGATTCTGCCGCTTGAAATTATAGATCTGCCCAATGCGTTTCGTTACCACGGTTAATGCGGCCTCGGCCTGCTCCGCGCTGACTCCGGGGCGGAGCCGTCCCACCCCGAAGAACAACATGCCCTGCCGGGAAAGGTTCGCAATGTTCGGCGGAATCAGAATCCACAGGTCAGGCTCCCTGATAAGGAATGGAAGCGGGATGCCCACGCCCGCGGGAAGGACGCCGACAATTTGTAGTGGCGACTTATAGCTCCCCGACGCGTCCGAGGCTTTCCAAACAGTCTCGCCAATCACCGATGGACTGCCACCGTACCGGGTTTGCCAAAGGTGTTCGCCGATCCAAACGGGATTGGTCGTCTTGTCGCCGTAAGTTTTATCGTCAAGCCGAACAGCGCGCCCCAAAACGGGGCGTATTCCCAGATCGTTGAACACGCTCGCCTGGATGAAGCCTACGTTAATTTCTGTCGCGCCTCCGCCGTCAATCAACCAAGATGGCGAGGCGGGAGTAAAGGCACCAAGTGAGGAGAAAATGGTGTGGGTTGAATCGGAAAAATCCGCCACATCAGGGCCGGCTAACGCCATCACCGCCGCACCGGGCTCGGTATGCTCCCAAACTGCAACGAGCTGCCCGGGATCACGATATGGCAGGGGCTGATAACCCAACGCCAGCATCAAGCTGACCAGCGCCGCTGTCGCGCCCATGCCAACAGCGATGGTGAGGGAGAATTGCGCGGTCATGAGCGAGCTTCGGCGCCAGGTTCGCAGCCAGACGCTTATCATGATGCCCAGTCTAACTCCAATTGTGGCCCGGGCGACGCATTATTGGATTGGGAATCCGCAGTCGTATCCATTTGAAGCCGCTGGCGGAAAATCGATTTTCATCGATCTGGCCCTTCGAATTAGCCGCGAGACCTGCGGGCGCTGCTATTCCACCGTCGTCAGTGCGTATCCGCCCGCGATGAGCCTGTTTCGACTGAACCCCCATCCACTTGACCCTTGGGTGCACAATAATAGCCGCTCCTGGACGGAACTATATAGTCGTCCCCCTTCGAGCCAAACGATGGGGCCAAGCTCACATCAAGTTTGTGTTCCTTGTCGTCCGCGCAGATACCTGACCTGTAATATCCCACCGTGTAGCGCGTCCTGACGCGCTGAATCAGCTCCTCAAACGTGGAGGCCAGCGAGTCCCTTGCCTTCACCTCAACCACTTCGCCGCCAGCTCGCTTGACCACTTCGCCAACGTCGAGATCGGAATAGACGCCCTCTGGATTGTTTCCGGGAATCTTAAGGTTGTACAAGGAAGCATCTGCTTCCAGGATTTCGCCCACGATTTCGCCTATTTCATGGTTGCTGTGTACAGTGCTGACATCATCGCTGATTAGAATGATCACCCGACGGCTCTTCCGCTCAGCAGTCATCAGGTACTTCGCAGCCTCAAACAAGCCGTCTCTGATATCGGTGCCTTCGCCAGCTTTTAAGGAAGCAATCTCTCTTGCGATCTTGGTTTTGTCCTTGGTGAGCGGCACGCGGAAATCCACATCAAAGGCAAAGGGAGAGAGCGCCACTTCGTCCTCCGGCTTGAATGTGGAAAGCGTGGTGGCCGCGGCATAATTGAGAATTTCAAGGAAGGGTTCGATGGAGACGCTGACGTCCAGCACCAGTACGACACTGAGCGGCAGTTGGTCGCGACTCAAGTACTCAATCTTTTGGTCAACGCCATCCTCGCGGACGATGAAATCTTCAGTTTTCAGATTGCTCAGGACCTGCCAATCTTTGTTTCTCACCGTGGCATCGACCAAAACCATATTCACGCCCACGCGGATTGGTTTCTGACTTTGTCCCTGTGCCCGGGTTGAAGCGCCGATCATCAAACACATGGTACTCACAGCAGTAAGAGCAACGCAGGTAAGCCACTTTCGAGGCTGGCGAATGGCAGGCATCGTGTCCCTCACCTGGAAACACACGATTCGCAGTCGTGGTATAACGTCATTTAATTTACTTCTGTGAAAATACGCCGGTCAAGACATTTCACCTGATGACTGGCTGGGGCGTCCGGCTCGATAGTATTCGTGAAACGCTACGGAAAAAACTTCTAGAGCGAAGGAGAGAATCCGAGATGACTACTAATTCGTTGACTGCTCTGGTTACAGGTGGAACGAGCGGCATTGGACGGGCCACCGCCAATAAACTAGCTCAGCTTGGCATACACGTCGTAGTGGTGGGCCGCAATGCAGAGCGCGGTGAGAAGGCGGTTGCAGAAATCCGTTCAGCCGGAGGCGAAGCGGATTTTATCGCATCTGACCTCCGAGACGCTGCGAGCGCACGCGAAGTTGCGGGAAGAGCGGTCGCAATCGGACACGGCCACGTCGATATTCTGATCAACAATGCAGGGATCTTTCCGTTTGGCCCTACGGACAAAACCACGGAAGAAGAGTTTGACCGGGTGGTCGCGCTCAACATCAAGGCACCGTATTTCCTGGTCGCGGAACTTGCTCCGCTGATGGCAAAGAGAGGAAAGGGGGCCATCGTCAATATATCGACGATGGTTGCTGATTTCGGGGCTTCGGGCATGAGTCTCTATGGGTCAAGCAAGGCGGCGATGAATTTGCTCACCAAAGCGTGGGCAGCTGAATATGGCCCGAGCGGCGTCCGCGTCAATGCCGTGAGTCCTGGACCTACGCGGACCGAAGGCACGGAAGCGATGGGCGAAGGCCTTGAGCAACTGGCCGCCCAGGCTCCGGCAGGCCGTCCGGCTAGAGCAGATGAGATCGCCGAGGCTATTGTATTCCTGGCGACGGATCGTTCCAGTTTCATTCAGGGGGCAAAGCTCGCCGTTGATGGCGGTCGGACAGCTGTTTGAGCGGCATGGAATTCGGGGACGGACGGGAACTTACCCGACGATCAGCTCAGTATTTGGCTAAAGGGGTTATTCAAAATCCATCTAGAGTTGTGGCTCTGCGGTTCAGAAAACGTCCCGCATGTCCCAGAGTTCCCGAAGGTGGGTTCGATGGTGGCGCTGAAGCACGAATAACGCCTAGCGCGCCGAAATTGGTTCCTGCACGAGCAGGAAATAAATGCTAGTCAGGAAGCGTGTGGGTCACAGGCATCAGATAGAAAACCACACCAAAGAAAATAATATTCACGCCCGCCGATAATATGAATGCCTGCAAACGGTCGATGTGGTCAAGCTCCTCGAAAACAACCATGATGACAACCACGGCGCCTATTCCGCTCAATAATGTGCCAATGAAGGGGACAATGGCGACCCAGGTGACGACCGAGACGCCCAAAAACAAAGAGCGCAAGAGCGGCAGAAATTTGCCCGTGCCGCCGAGAAAATACTTGGCAATCAAATGGCAAATGCCGAAGCGAGCAACGTCATAAGCGAGTCCGAGCGGGATCAAGGCCAGCAAATAAAGAAATGTGCTTGTGGGGAGGGGGCCCCCGTTATTGGAAATCCTGATAAGGATGCCCAGCAAAGCCGGGACGCCGATGCCGAGCAGATAAAACAAAAATCCATAGAGCAGAGCGTTGGGGTCGCGAGATGCGCTGCGAATGTAGCGATCGTCCCAGAACACGATCTTCCAACCCATGACGAAGTATTCGATGGGAGCAAACTGCAGGCCGGCGGGGATCGGCGGATCGGCTTCCGTCAGCGGGGCTACGCCGGGACAATTGTGCGTGAGGCCGTAAGACTGGCCGCAGATCGTGCAGATCATGGAGCCTCCTTCCCGGGAACGGTTGCGGGCAATCTAGCAAATCGCGAAAATAACGCAACTATAAAGTTCGCTGGACGGCATGGCGGCGTGGGAGGGTGATTATTTCTTCCGGCGGAGCTGGGCGAAGAGACCATTGGTACTGGAGCGTGAAAGACCCGTACCGCACAGGATGAATGTTGTGATGATAAGCCGCGAGGAGGGCGGGTACGCTTGACACGAGCAATGGCTTTTCGTATGGTTGGATGGTAAAGCTCAAGCCGCAAGGGTCTGAGTTTTCATGCAGAGTGGCCGAGGGAACGGGCCCGACGACGCCACGGCAACCGGTGGGGCGCAATGCCCTTCATCCGGTGCCAATTCCCGCCCCGAGTCGCGGGGGGACATGGGAATTTAGGCGAACACCCTAAATCTTCTCACCCCAGACTTGAAGGAACTCCGGCGCGAAGCGATGTTGTCTTCGTGCATGCCGGTGCATTCATGCACCGAGCATTGCCGGATGTTTCTTCAATCCGCAATCTAAATACTCGGGCCAATGCCGAGGCTGGCCGTGAGCGAACATTATCAATTGCGATGCCGGGAGTGCGGGCGCGCGTGGGGAAATATTCCGCGGTCGTATTGCGAGGAATGTCTTTCACCGTTGGAGGTGGCCTACGACTACGCGGCGCTGAAGGGGCGCGTAACGCGCGAGAGCATTGCGGCGCGAGCAGGAAATTTGTGGCGCTATGCGGAGTTGTTGCCTCTGCCGGAAGGATTTCGCTCCGACTTGCCGGTGGGATTCACGCCGCTGGTGCGCGCGAATCGCCTGGCGAAGCAGTTGGGCGCGGGCGAGCTTTACGTGAAGAACGACGCGGTTTGTTTTCCCTCACTTTCGTTCAAGGACCGCGTGGTGGCCGTGGCGCTGACGGCGGCGCGGCGATTTGGATTTGAGGTGGTGAGCTGCTCGTCCACAGGCAACCTGGCCAACGCCGTGGCGGCGCAAGCGGCGCGCGAAGGATTTCAGGCATGCATCTTCGTGCCCGCGGATTTGGAAGCGGCAAAAATTTTGAACACGCAGGTTTATGGCGCGCGGCTGGTGCGCATCGCGGGGAACTACGATCAGGTCAACCGGCTATGCTCGCAGATCGCGGATTCCTATCCGTGGGGATTCGTGAATGTGAATTTGCGGCCGTACTACGCGGAGGGATCGAAAACCGTGGGTTTCGAAATTGCCGAGCAGCTTGGGTGGCGCCTGCCGGACAACGTGGTGGTGCCCATGGCCGGCGGGGCGCTGATTGGAAAAATTATCAAAGCGTTCCGCGAGTTGACCGAGCTGGGGTTAGTGGAAGCCAAGGGGGTGAAATTTTTCGGGGCGCAGGCGACCGGGTGCTCGCCGATTTCCGACGCGGTGAAAAATGGGAAGGCGGAGTTCGATCCGCAGAAACCGAACACCATCGCGCGATCACTGGCAATTGGGAACCCCGCCGATGGAAATTACGCGAGCGCGGCGATTTTGAAAAGCGGCGGATGGGCGGAAGACGTGAGCGACGCGGAAATTGTGGAGGCCATCGAGCTGCTGGCGCAAAGCGAAGGGGTTTTTGGCGAGACGGCGGGCGGGGTGACGGTTGGCGTCACACGGAAATTGATTGAGCAGGGGCGCATTACGCCTAACGAAACGACGGTCATCTGCAATACGGGAAATGGCCTGAAAACGACGGACGCGCTTGCGGGGCGGTTCGAGTTGAATGAGCCGATTCCTCCGCGGCTGGCCGATTTCGAGAACGCGATGGCGGGGGCGTTCACTTCTGCAACAGCCGCGGGCAAGCATGCCGTGGCGGGGAGGTGAGCGATGCCGGTCACTGTCCACATTCCCACGGCGCTGCGCAAATTCACAGGCGGCGCTCAGACCGCGCAACTGATTGCGGCGGCGTTGCCGGACATGCTCGACCAGCTCGGAGCGCAATTTCCGGATATTTCTCGGCACATTCGCGATGATCGCGGCGAAGTGCGCCGCTTCGTAAACATTTATGTGAATGATGAGGACATTCGCTTCCTCGGCGGGGCCGCGTACAGATTCCGCGATGGCGATGTGGTTCTGCTGGTGCCTTCCATCGCGGGCGGCGCAACTTCGGTCAGCGCGGCTGCAGACACGTCGTGGGTGGCGGCTTCGGCGCCCGCGAGTTCGGCCAATCTGGGCTGCGCGTTTGATTGCGCGGCGATTGCGATGAATTTGCGGCTGCGCGCGCGAGCGTTGCTTACGTCCGATGCAGGATTTGTCGTGAGCTACCGGGGGCCGAACGCGGACCGCGTGCCCAACGACGCGTCCAATCTGGTGACACAAGGGATGATGCGATTCGCCGCGGCGAAGGACGCAAGAATTTCCAGCGCGCGCGTGGAGATTGAAAGTGAGATTCCCGTCGGAGTGGGGCTGGGGTCGAGCGCCGCGGCAACGATTTGCGGGTTGTTGCTGGGCTCGGCGTTGCTGGACGTAACTGCGGACCGTGAAGAAATTCTGGCGCTGGCAGCGGAGATGGAAGGCCATCCCGACAATGCCGCCGCCTGCTGCCACGGCGGATTGGTGTTCGCCGCCAGCCAGGAGAGCGGGGGCGTGATTTTCGCGCGGACGCTGCTACCGCCGGAGTTGCGGATGCTGGTGATCGTGCCAGCCACCGCGATGCTCACGCGCGCCTCGCGCGCAGTGTTGCCGCAAGAATATTCGCGCGCGGACGTGGTCCACAATTTGCAGCGTGCGAGTCTGCTTGCGGCGCGATGTTTTTCGGGCGTCGGCGTGTTAGACGCGCTGCAACAGGAATTTTTCCGCGACAGATTGCACCAGCCCTATCGCGTGCCTGCGGTGCCAGGGCTGGCGGAGTGTCTCGAGGTGCGTCACCCGGGATTGCTTGGCGTGTATCTGAGCGGATCGGGATCAGCGGCGCTCGCATTTGTTCGCGCACACGATGAAGAGATCGCCGGGCTGCTTGTGGAGCCGCTGGCCGCGCGCGGAGCAAATCCCACTGTACTTTGCTTGCGACAGGACGAGCACGGCGCGCAACTCGAATCTATCGGGGGAATTCACGCCGCGCCGGCTCAACACGAACTCTTCGCGCGCGCGGCGGCGGCTTCGGAGGATGTGCAATGCAGGTCTTGAAGTTTGGCGGGTCATCGCTGGCAGACGCAGCGGCGATAGTTCAAGTCGCGCGCCTGGTGCGCGAGCTTGCGGCCGATGAGCAGACCGTGGTGGTGTGCTCTGCGTGCGCGGGTGTCACGAACCGGCTTGTGCGCCTCACCGAGTTGGCGCGCGATGGCGTCTCGGCGCGCGAGATTCAAGAGGCTTGGGGGATTCGGGCACGTCACCGCGCATTGCTTGCCGCGCTGGAATTGAGCGCGGTTGAGAAAGGAGTGGTCCGCGGGGACCCGACAATCGAGTGTCCCGAAGATCAGGAAATTTGGAGCGATCTGGAAAATCTCGGCGCGTATTTCCGGTCATTGGCTTTCGAAACGAGAACCGAAGACAAGGATGCATCCTGGGTCGATGCCGTACTTTCTTACGGGGAATGCGCCAGCGCGCGATTGGTCGCGTGCGCGCTGCGGTGGCAAGGTGTTCCGGCTGCGGCGGTCGACGCATCGCGATTCATCGTTAC
Organism: Candidatus Acidiferrales bacterium; assembly: GCA_035308165.1. Taxonomy (GTDB): domain Bacteria; phylum Acidobacteriota; class Terriglobia; order Acidiferrales; family UBA7541; genus DASTCZ01. Next base: position 90,785 of record DATGHC010000002.1, read on the forward strand.
CGACGAACAATTTCAGAATGCCACGCCCATATGGGATGAAACTCGCCTGCGAGCCAGAGAAATTCTGATTCCATTTATGGAAAAGGGCGTCGTGCCCGTCGTCACCGGGTTTATTGGGGCGACGGCGGAGGGAGAAGTGACCACGCTGGGACGCAACAGCTCCGATTTTTCCGCCGCGATTGTGGCCGACGCGTTGGACGCTGATGAAGTTTGCCTATGGACCGACGTGGACGGTATCTACGATCGCGACCCTCGCTCTACCGATAAAAAGGATAGCGGGGAATTCACACTGCTGACCGAGTTGAGCTATGACGAAGCGCTGGACTTGGCGGAACGCGGCGCGAAGGTACTTCACCCCAGGACCATCGAACCTTTGCGGAAGAAAAATATTGCTCTGCGCATCCGCAACACGTTTCGGCCCGAACATCCCGGTACGCGCATCGGCCCCGCCTCACGGAATGAAGTCAGGAGCGAATTGCGGAGAGCCGCCCGATGAAGACTTTCCGCGTGGGCGTGTTGGGGGCAACGGGTACGGTCGGCCAGCAAATCATTCGTCGCCTGCGCGCGCACCCGTGGTTTCGGGTGACGGCGCTGGCGGCTTCGGAGCGCTCCGCGGGGAAGCGCTACGCGGAAATTGCGCGGTGACGGATTGCCGAGCCGATGCCCCTTGAAATCGGCGAATTGCGCGTGCAACCTCTCGAAGCCAATCTGGATTGCGATTTTTGTCTTTCTGCGCTCGATTCCACGGTGGCGGGCCCAGTGGAGGAGGCGTTTGCGCGTGCGGGATATGCGGTGATCAGCAACTGCAGCAATCACCGGATGGCGCCGGACGTGCCGCTGCTGGTGCCTGAAGTGAATCCGGAACACCGCGCGCTGCTGGATGTGCAGCGGGAGCGGCGCGGCTACACATCGGGATTCATCGTCACGAATCCGAATTGTTCGGCGGCGGGGCTGGTGGTTGCGCTCAAGCCGATTCATGATGCGTTTGGAATCGAAGCGTTATCCGTCGTTACCATGCAGGCGCTTTCCGGTGCAGGCTATCCCGGCGTTGCCTCCCTCGACGCGGCGGACAACGTGATCCCGTACATTTCCGGCGAAGAGGAAAAATTGGAGGTCGAGCCGCGAAAAATTTTGGGGACGTTGCGCGATGGAGCCATTGTGCCTGCAGAAATACGCATCAGCGCTCAGTGCCACCGTGTGCCGGTGATTGACGGGCATATGGAAGCTGTGTCACTGAAGCTGCGGCGCAAAGCGTCGCCCGCGGATATTGTCGCAGCGCTTCGCGAATTTGCCGGCGAGCCGCAACGCCTCAATTTGCCGTCCGCGCCCGCACGGCCCATAGAAGTTCGTGAAGAGCCAGATCGTCCGCAAACGAGGCTCGACCGCGATGCGGGTGGCGGCATGGCTGTAAGCGTAGGCCGCGTGCGCGAATGCAATGTGATGGATATTCGGCTGGTGCTGCTATCGCACAACTTAGTTCGCGGCGCCGCGGGTGCGGCCATTTTGAATGCGGAGTTGCTCGCTGAAACTGGATATATCGCCGCGCGCGAGTCACGTGGGCCCGCAATCATTCCAGGGTTAAAACCGTTGCATGATTCACGTTTTAAGGGCGGAGCTGAAGCTCCGACCCCCTAAGGAACTTCGCCTCTCGTAAGAACCGCGGGATGAATTGTTGTCTCGTGACTCCAGGCACCTCCAGCGTCAGATTTTGACGCATTCCCTGCAAATGCTTGCACTTGCCCGCGCGGCAGACTATTCTCCCCGCCGGATTACATTCAATCTCGACCACCGGAGATTTGACCATGCGCAAATTGCTTCGCAGTCTTGCAGCCATCTCCCTTCTTACGTTTGCATTCTCCTGGCAAGCAAGGGGACAGATGGGATCTGCGCAAGAAGCAGGGCAACGGGGAGGCCAGCAAGGCAGTGCGCAGCAGGCGCAAGGCGCAGGCGGCCGCGGCGCGGCGTTGCGTCAATATATCAAGACCGATGCTCCATTGATTGCGCTGACGCATGTGAAGGTGATTGACGGCACTGGGGCGGCGGCGCGCGACGATCAGACGATTGTGCTGAGTGGGGGAAAAATCTCATGGATGGGCAGCGCGTCAAAAGCGAACATTCCATCCGGTGCGCAGGTGATGGACTTAACTGGCTACTCGGTGATGCCCGGCATGGTCGGGATGCACGAGCACATGTTTTATCCGGCGGGCGGACAGTACAACGAACTTACCGTGACTGCTCCTCGACTTTATCTCGCTTGCGGCGTGACTACTGCGCGCACCACGGGAAGCCTCGATACCTATACGGACCTGAATCTCAAGACCATGATTGATGACGGAAGGATGATTGGGCCAAAGCTTAATGTGACCGGTCCGTACCTCGAAGGCCCGCCGGGCACCGGCGTGCAAATGCACATCCTTTCCAACGCGGACGAAGCGCGGCAGTTGGTGGACTACTGGGCCGGGCTCGGCGCGGGATCGTTCAAAGCGTATATGCACATCACGCGCGCGGAGCTTTCCGCGGCGGTCACCGCGGCGCACGCCCACGGGGTCAAGCTTACCGGGCATCTTTGCTCGATTGGATTCCGGGAGGCGGCGGCGCTGGGCATTGACAATCTGGAACACGGATTGGTGGTGGACACGGAATTCGTTCCTGGAAAGCAGCCGGATGTGTGTACACCGCAAGCCACGACGTTCGCCACGATTGCGAAAATGGATGTGGAAGGTCCGGAAATCCAGCAAACGATTCGCGATTTGGTGGCGCACCACGTGGCGGTGACCTCCACGCTTCCCGTCTTTGAAACGTTTGTGCCCAATCGTCCGCCGATGGCCTGGATGCGGCGCCCGCTGGATGCCTTGTTGCCGCAGGAAAGCGTTTCCTATCTCGAGGGGCGTGCTCGCAACGCGGCGCAAGCCGACACGCCATGGAATACTTTGCTGAAAATGGAAATGCAGTTTGAGCACGACTTCGTGAAAGCGGGTGGCGTGCTGCTCGCGGGAGTGGACCCCACCGGAGGAGGGGGCGATTTGCCCGGGTTCGGCGATCAGCGAGAAGTGGAGCTGCTGGTGGAAGCGGGATTCGCTCCGTTGGAAGCGATTCATATTGCCACGGCCAATGGCGCTGAATTCCTGGGACTTTCCGGACAAACCGGAACGATTGGGGAGGGAAAGGCCGCGGACCTATTGGTGATTCACGGCGATCCTTCGGCGCAAATTGCGGATATCGAGAAGGTGGAAATCGTTTTCAAGGATGGAGTGGGGTACGACTCGGTGAAATTGATTGATTCGGTCAGAGGAACGGTTGGGCTGCACTAAATATATTTGCGCTGAAGGAATCTTTCTTAAATTTTGACGTCCGTCTCGACGGGCGCATCATAATCCACGCCCTCCACTTCAAATCCGAATAAAGAGCGGAACTCCCGCTGAAACTCATTGTAAGCAGTGATCTCGCGCAAATTCTCCGTGGTCACTTGCGGCCAGAGGCGCGTAATGTCCGACTGAACGTCGGCGCGCATCTCGCGGTCATCGAGCCGGATGCGGCCAGCATCATCGGTTTTGATGTTTGCGCCCTCGGAAAGATAATCGAAAAACAGACGGCGCATTTGTTCGATAGGGCCCTCGTCCAAGCGGCGGGCGCGCAAAGCGGGCGGGAGCAAACTCAGATAGAGCGGCACTACGGGGATTGCCGAGGAAGCCTGGGTGACAACCGCCTTATTCACCGACACCCAGGCGCGACCGCCCAGCTTCGCATTCAGCTTTGAATTAATCCGCTTTGCCGCGGCATCCACGTCTTTTTTCGCCTGGCCAATGGTGCCGTCGCGATAGATCGGCCAGGTCACTGCAGGGCCAATGTAGGAATAGGCCAGAGTGCGCGCGCCGGGGGCCAGCAGACCCTCCGCAAGCAACGCGTCCGTCCACATTTCCCAATCCTCGCCGCCCATCACGGCTACCGTGTCTGCAATCTCTTTTACGGTGGCAGGCTCAAGCGTGACGGGAACCACTTTGCCGATGTCCAGATCAATGGTCTTGTTCGTGAAGGCCTGGCCGACCGGTTTCAGCACGGAATTGAACACCTCGCCGGTGCGCGGATGAACGCGGCGCGGAGAGGCGAGGCTGTAAATAACCAGATCGACCGGCGCCATTTCGCGGCGGATAATCTCAGTGGCCTGTTGCTTGGCCCCGTCGGAGAAGGCGTCGACATTCAGGCTGGCGGCAAACAAATTGTCGCGCCGCGCGAATTCATGGAATGCCGCGCTGTTGTAATAGCCCGCGGAAGCGGTCTTCGCGCCTTCGGGCGGGCGCTCAAAAAATATACCCAGCGTGCGCGCGCCGAATCCCCAGGCGGCGGCAATGCGCGAGGCCAGCCCATAGCCCGTGGATGCGCCGATGACCACCACATTTCCGAGCCCGGTGCGTGGAGATTGCGTTTGAGAAGTGATAGCCGCGATCTGCCGGACGACATTCTGACGGCAGCCTTCCGGGTGCGCATTGACGCAGATAAATCCGCGCGACTTTCGCTTGATGATTTGCTCGGGCATTTCGCTGGGTAGGCTACGTCAATTCCCGGATATTGTGCGATATTTTTTTAGCAGTTCTTCGCGGCCCTTGCTCAGGTCCTGGCCGGTTGTGCGGGCTGGAAAAGGCACGCCGGGACCCATCAATCCCAACCATAGTGTGCGGTTGAATTTGTCGGTATCGAGATCGTCTTCTACGCTGAAATCCTGACCTCGCATATGCGCGGCCCACCATGCGGAAGTGTGCCGGGGGAGCGAATACTTGGCGTCGAGACCTGTTCCACTCGCGCCGCCGGGAGCGGGCGGCAGCGGCAATTGTGTGCTACGCAAAACGGCCGGTACGCGTGCCGTGTAGCTCCAGGACATATAGTCCGCACTGAATATGTCCGACATCGGCGAGGCCGCTGCGTCGTTCAGTCCCATGGGCCCCATTCCCAGCAGTTCTTCAATGGTGCGCAGCAAGTTGACGGTCGTGTACCTGCTGGAGACAACCACGCCCTGACGCACGAATGCGCCCGCGGCCAGCGCCACCGTGCGATGCGCGTCCATGTGGTCTGGGCCGTTCTGGGCATCGTCTTCTATTGTGAAGATGACGGTGTCTTTCGCGAAGGGGCTGTTGGCAATTTTCTGGACGATCAGACCAATCGCGTAATCGTTGTCGGCGAACTCCGTTTCGACAGTATTCACCCCGTCCTTCGCGGCGGCGAAGTCGCCAAAGTGATCGTGGGGAACGCGCAGGAATTCCAACGCAGGCAAGTTGCCGGCGGCAACGTAACCATCGAACTCGCGCTCCCACTCCTTGAAGCGCCAGTAGTCGGGCAGTTTTTGATCGAAACCCGGGAAATAAGGATCGGTGACGTCGGCCAACGCAACCTTGTCGGGGACAGCAACAACAAGTTTCTGTGCAAAGGCATCGCGCGGCGGGGCCAGATAGGCGGGATCGGTGGTCTTGGCGAGGTAGCGGGTATCATCCAAGAAAAAACCGTAGTTGCGCATGCTCAGCCCCGCGCGCCGCGCCGAGTCCCATAAATATCCCGCTCCTGCTTCGGCTCCGGGAGCGCCCGGGCCATCGGGCGCAATCAGGTCATTCGTGCCGGGCAGCAGGTCGGGATCGGAGGGCGTGGCGACATTGGCGGCGCGCCGCGCCGCCAGATCGGCGATGCCCACATTGATGAGGCGATTGGTGCCCTCATAGTCGTAGCTGAGCGCGTGGCCGGTGTCGTAATTCACGGGCACCCCCTTTTCCAGCGCATCGGTGCCGCGCGCGGCCGTGCTCCAGTTCCAGCCATTTCCGCTTACTTCACCGCTGGCCATCAGGTTGTCGAGCGTTACAAACTGCCGTGCGATCTGGTGATGATTGGGCCCAATCGGCTCAGGGAAAAGCGTCAGCCTAGGATCGCCATTTCCTTTTTCCAGATCGCCCAGCACCTGGTCGTAGGTGCGGTTTTCCTTGATGATGTAGATCACGTGGTGAACTTTCCCACGAAGCCCGCTCATCCGGCCGGCTTCCATCGCGCTGTATATGATTTCCGGCCAGCGGTTGTTCTCCGAAACACGCCGCGTCAAATCAGCGAGGGCCGCCGCAGACGGAACCGGCGCTGTCAGCAATCCGCCCTTGGTGAGCTGGAGGATATATTGATTTGTGCTGTGGCATTTGTCGTTGGAACCCTTCTCGATGGAAGTATTGTCCCGACAGTTTTGAGGATTGGGTCCTGCGACGCTCTTCCCATTCACAACATAAAGCGTGGTGCCCGCGCGATTTACGCTGACCGCGTTCGGATACCATGGCGTCGGGATCAGTCCGCCCACATCCGTGGGCACGCCTTCGGAGTTTAGCCGAACGATGGCCACGGCATTCGCCGCGCCCAAGGTGACGTATGCCGTGCGGTCATCCGGAGAAAGAGTCACGCTATTTGGATTGCTGCCCTTGAAGCCGCCTAGTTTTGCCAACATTTCACGCGGCGCGGTCACGCCAAGTTCTCCCAAAACCTGATTATTCGCCGTGTCTACGACCGCCAGCGTGTCGCTGTTGTCCTCGGCGACATAGAGGCGCGTCTGCTGCTGATTGAGCGCCATTTTGTTGGGCTGGCCGTGCAGGGCGATACGTCCGACAACTCTGGGAATAGCGCCCAGGTCCACAACCACGAGTTCGCGGTCGCGCACGCTGGAAACGTAAGCGTGGCCGTTCCCGCGAACTGCGACGCCATAAGGAAATTCACCGCCGGGCGTCCCCGCGCGGGATGCGTCCGACTTGCCGGGGCGCAGATCAATTTCCGCGGCGACTTTGCGCGCGGCCAAATCAACGATGCTTACAGAATCGTTTTCATAGTTGGCGACGATGAGCCTGGTTCCGTCCGCGGTGAGTGCCACGCCCGCGGCCATCGGTTTGATTTCGAGGCCCAGTCCAGCCGCATGCCCCAACGGAATCGGCGCGCCGGATTCCGCCCACAGGTTTTTTTCCATGCCAAACGTGTGCACCACATCGTCCACTCCGCCGCCCACGTAAAATTCCTTGCCACCGGGGCTCCAGGCGATTCCGCCAAACGCATTGGGCACAGGCAACGCCTGGATTTGGCGCGGCTCGCCTTTGGTTATGTCAAAGACAAAAACAAACTCGTTCGATGCTGCGCGATCGCGGACTCCCTTGGCGTCGTACCACTCTCTGTATCCGCTGGTTAAAACGAGCAAGGTTGCGCCGTCAGGGCTCAGCGCGGTGGAAACGGCATACCCCATTTCCCGGCCCGGACTGGAGGGCAAGCCGGGCTTGAGCCTTTGAAATTTTGCGCCGGGATCGGCCAGGGGGGTGATGGCCGCGCCGGTGGGCAGCGACTCGGGCTTCTGTTGGGCAAACGTTCCCGTTGGGGAAAAAATCCCCGCCATCATCGCTGCGACAATCGGAGCTATAGCTGCCAAATTTCGCTTACGACTCACGTTTAACTCCTGAAAAATCTTTGAATGGGCCTGAGGAGGTGGAGTCTAGCACACGATTATGCATGGATTGTTTCAAGTCATGTTCAGCGGACAGATTGAAACCGCTCGCCGCGGATCAGGCTTTGCCGGTGGTGAAGGCCAGCGTAAGCAAGGTCTTTTGTTCGAGTTCGTGCGCCTTGGCCGAACCGGTGGCCGGGCTGGCGCTGGCCGAGCGCTTTACGCTGCGGACGGGACGAGTGTCACCCGCAATCCGGCGCAGTTTGGGCACCACGTAAAACAGCGCCCCCATGTTGGCCGGCTCTTCCTGCACCCAGACAATTTCTCCCGAGTGACGCGCAAGCTCCGCCGCGATTTCTTCCTCCGGAAAAGGATAGAGCTGGTCGATAAAAACAATCGCTGTGGAATTGTCTTTTCGCCGGGCCCTCTCTTCCCGCAATTCGTGCCCGATTTTTCCGGAGCAGACCAGAACGCGCTTGCCATTTTCAAAATTGGTTTCCGGCACCACGGGCAGAAAGCGCGGGCGCGCGAAATCCTCCATCGGCGAACTGGCATCCGGATTGCGCAACATACTTTTCGGAGTGAAGACGACCAGCGGCTTGCGCCAATTGCGCCGCGCTTGCCGCCGCAGCAAATGAAAATACTGCGCCGCGGAACTGGGCTGGCAAATCTGGATGTTATCCTCCGCGGCGAGCTGCAGGAAACGCTCGATCCGCGCGCTGGAATGTTCCGGGCCTTGCCCCTCGAATCCATGCGGAAGCAGCAGCACGACGCCCGAGGGCAAATCCCATTTGTCTTCACCGGCGCTGATGAACTGGTCGATGATGATTTGCGCGCCGTTGACGAAATCCCCGAATTGCGCCTCCCACAAAACCAGGGCCTCGGGAAAATCGCGGCTGAATCCGTACTCGAAGCCCAGCGCTCCCGCTTCGCTCAGCGTGGAATTGTAAACCTCAAAACGCGCCTGGCCGGGCGCCAGATGCTGGAGCGCGATATAAACGTCTTCGTTCTCGTTATCAATCAGGGCCGAATGCCGTTGATTGAACGTGCCGCGCCGGGTGTCCTGCCCCGAAAGCCGCACGGGCGTGCCTTCGCGCAAGAGCGTCCCGAAGGCCAGCAATTCCGCGAATCCGTAATCCACGGGCCGCTTACCGTGGCCCATTTCCGAGCGCTGCTCCAGAAGTTTCTTAATCTTCGGGTGAACGTGGAAACCCTCGGGCGCACTGGTAAGAAAATCAGAAATTTCCGCGAGAGTTTCGGCCGCCACTCCGGTATCGACTTCATGCGAACGCTGGTAGCGTCCCCGCTTATAGGCAGACCAATACGACGGAAGTTCGCGCAAAATTGGAATCTTTTCGAGCTTGCCCGCATCGGCCTGGGCCTGTTCGTATTCCGCGCGGATTTGCGCCGCGACCGGAGCCTCATCCACTCCAATGCGCTGGGCGTAAATCTGCCAGAGCTGAGGGTGGTCTTTTATCTTGCGATACAACCGCGGCTGGGTGATGGTTGGGTCATCCAATTCGCTGTGCCCGTGGCGGCGGAATCCGATCAGATCCACCACCACATCGCTTCCAAATTGATATCGGTATTCGAGCGCAATCCGGCCCACGCGAACCACTGCGTCGGGATCCTCCGCGTTGACGTGAAAGATGGGAATGGGCAGGCGCTTGGCCAGGTCGGAAGCGAAGCGCGTAGATTGCAGCTCGGCGGGAACCGTCGTGAAGCCAATCAAATTGTTCACGATGATTTGAATCGTGCCTCCGACCGTGTAGCCTTCCACGGCGGCGAGATTCAGCACCTCGGCCGGAATGCCTTGTCCCGCAAATGCACCATCCCCATGCATGGTGATGGGGAGCACTTCCGCGAAACTATTCCCGCCGGGATTCTGTGCCGCTCGCCGAGTTTGCTTCGCGCGCGCGCGGCCCATGACCACGGGATCAACGGCTTCCAGGTGACTGGGATTCGACACCAGATGAATTCCAAGAGTAGCGCCGGTGGTCGTGGTGAATTCCCCGGTCGCGCCGATGTGATATTTCACGTCGCTACTGCCCAGCACACTGCGTGGATCCACGTCTTCAAATCCGGCAAAAATATCGCGGGGGATTTTGTTCACGATTTGCGCCATTACGTTTAAGCGCCCGCGATGGCTCATGGCCAGGACGGCCTCTTGAGCGCCCAGCGACGCCGCGGCCGATAAAATCTCATCGAGCAATGGGATTAGCGCGGAAATACCTTCGAGGGAAAATCGCTTTGTGCCCAGATACCGCGTCTGGAGCACTTGCTCAAAAAGATCCGCGCGCACCAACCGGTCCAGAATTTTCGCACGGTCGGGCTGTGGGGCGGGCGCTTCCAGGTGTTCGATGACCCACTGCCTGCGCTCGGGAAACGGAATGTGCATGAACTCTGCGCCGATGGTGCCGCAATAGATCTGGCGCGCGCGCGTTGCCGCTTCGCCCGTCAGGCGCAATTCCGGGTGTTCCAGAGGGCGCATGAAGCCGAGAGGATCTAGATCGGCCTCGAAATAACCCCAGCGCCGGAAAGCGTCGAACACCTGCTCTTCGGCGGGCTCTGCTTTTCCGGCGTGATTTGGCGCCAATGCTGCGCCCGTGGTCTTTGTTTTAGCCATGAAGGCCATTCCTTGCGGCAGAAATTTCGGGGGTCAGTCTATCAGATGCGCCAGGTCTTCCAAGGGGTTCGGCAGTTGCCGCAGCCAAAGTGGCTCTTCCATGCGAAAGCGGTAAGTGAAAGTATAAGAGATTCAAAGGAGCATCTAAAATGCAGGCACGCGCCAAGAAATCAGGAAAAAAATCACAAACCAAAGCCAAGGGCAGCAGCCACAAGTATGTGTTGCGCCCGGACCGCAGAGTTGATTTGCCCTTCAGCGATGCCATTTGGACGGGGTCAACTCTTTACCTGGCGGGCCACATCGGCTTCGACCCAGCCACCAGCCGGCCGCCCGTGGAAACCGAACGCGAGATTCGCCTGATGCTCGACAGCCTCAAGACCACGCTTTCCGCGGCGGGATTGGAAATGCGGCACCTTGTTTACGTACAGATCTTCTGCTCCGATATATCACTGTTCGCGGAGTTCAACACAATTTACCGGACTTACTTCGAGAAGCCATTCCCAACGCGGGCGTTTATTGGTTCAGGCCCCCTGCTGTTCGGCGCAAAATTTGAAATTCAGGGAATCGCCTCGCGGGATTGATTGCAAAGTTGTGATTACTTTCCCGCGAGCTTCTGCATTTTTTCAGCCAGCTCGAAATCCAGCTTGCTCAATCCCCCCACGCTGTGGGTAGAAAGGTTGACTTCCACTTTATTCCAAACGTTGCTCCAGTCCGGGTGATGCCCCATGGCTTCGGCCACCAGCGCCGCGCGCGACAGGAAACCGAAGGCCTCCACGAAATCGGCAAACTCAAACTTGCGGTAAAGATTTCCGTTCTTGATCGTCCACCCTTGTAATTTTCCCATCTCTTTGGCGGCATCTTGCTCGCTCATTTTTTGAATGGTCATTTGGCTCTCCTCATTCGTAACAGTGGCTCCTTCATTATCCGGCCAGGCAACGCTTCCGGCAAGGCGCGGGGCATGCCGCGAACCATCTCCCCGAACAAGAGTTGAACGCGGGCGCTGAATCCTTTATGGTATGGCCGCGACTATTCAGAGCGGAATTAACCAGATCGGTGAAAAACTGTGAGCAAAAAGAAGATACGCACGATTCAGTACGGCGTGGGGCCCATCGGCGCGGCCATCGTCAAACTGCTGCGGCAAAAAAGCGCCATCCAGGTGATTGGCGCGATTGACACCGATCCCGCCAAGGCCGGACGCGATCTCGGAGAAGTGGTCGGGGCCTCGGATGCACCCTGGGGTGTGCCGGTGATGGCCGATTCGGCCGCCATGCTGGGCAAGTCCGCCGACCTGGTGGTGCACTCCACGTCCTCTTCGCTGCCCTCGGTTATGGACCAGTTGCTCGAATGTCTGGCGGCGGAGTCCTGCATCGTTTCCACGTGTGAGGAGCTTTCTTATCCCTTCCGTAAATATCCTGAGTTGTCGAAGAAGCTCGACGAAGAGGCAAAAACCTGGGGGGTTGCGCTGGTCGGAACAGGCGTCAATCCCGGATTTGTGATGGACAAGCTGGCCATCACCCTTTCTTCTGTCTCGCAGCACATCGAGCATGCCAAATCCATCCGCGTGGTGGACGCCGGAAAACGCCGCCTACCCTTGCAGAAAAAAATCGGAGCGGGGATGTCTGTGGAGGAATTTCGCGGACAGGTTGCCGCGGGAGTGATCAAACACCACGGCCTGCCGGAGTCCATCGCCATGGTCGCCGACGCGCTGGGGTTTGACGTGGATGAAATTACGGAGACGATTGAGCCGATGGTGGCCCGCGAACATGTGAAGACGGAGTATCTGGAAGTCGCTCCGGGTCAGGCCGCAGGGGTACATCAAATCGCCCGAGGCCTGGTGAAGGGTGAGGAAAAAATTTACATGGAGCTGCAGATGTATGTCGGCGCGCGCGACCCGCATGACACCATCGAACTGACGGGCACGCCGGGCTTGAAACTCACCATCCCCGGCGGCACCCATGGGGACCTGGCGACCGCCGCCGTGGTGGTCAACTCAATTCCATCCATTCTTGCCGCACAGGCAGGTCTGCGTACCTCGCGCGACCTGCCCATGAGTTATTTCCCTCCGGACGCCCAGCCCTAAGTTACGCGGACCGTTTTTCTTTTTGCCAGAACCGTGCCACCGCGGCGTAATCCACATCCTCCTTCGCCGCTCCCTTCACCGCGCTATAGGTCTCGCGGGACGCCGCGCTGGCGGGCAGAGGCACGCCACACTGATTGGCAAGCTCAAGCGCCAGACCCATGTCTTTGTGCATGAGCCGCAGGGGAAAACTGGGAGTGTAATCCTGCTTCAAAATCATGGGCGCCTTGACGTCCAGCACAGCCGCTCGCGCCATACTGGCCTGCATCACGCCGATCAAATTTTCCGCCGGGATCCCCGCTCCGCTCACGAGTGCCAGCGCTTCAGCAAGCGCCTGCACCTCCAGCGCCAGCAGCAAATTCATAGCCAGCTTGACGATTTGCCCGGCGCCATGCGGCCCCAGGTGAAACCACTTTTTTCCCATGGCCCCCAGCACCGGTTCAACGCGTGCCAGGGTGGCCGCTTCGCCGCCCACCATGAATACCAACTCCCCTTTTTCGGCGCCCCAGGTGCCACCGGTTACCGGAGCGTCCAGCGTTTCGACGCCGCGCTCACGGCAGGCGTCAGCGATTCGCCGTTCCAGCGCCGGCGAAACGGTGCTGGAGTCCACCAGCACGCTGCCGCGGCGCAAACCTTCCAACGCCTCTTCGCCCCACAGCACTGCCTCCAGAGCCGGCGGATCGCTCACAATCGTGATCAGCACATCCGCAGCCGCCGCTGCATCGCGCGCGCTCGACGCCACTTTGGCGCCATCGTGCGCCAGGGCCTCGGCCTTATTTCGCGTGCGGTTCCATACCGCCACGTCGTAGCCCGCCTTAAGAAGATTTCGCACCATGGGCTTGCCCATCAGGCCCAGACCGATAAATCCAACGACCGGTTTCACAATGTCCCCCTTATTTGTACGAATCTGGAATGAATATTTGACGGAAGGAATATAGCGCGGCTCGCAGGTCTAAGCGAGAGCGGACACACAAGCATTCATTGGAAAGTTGGAACGCCGCCGTTCACGCTTCGGTATGGCGGTTTTGCAGCGGAGCAACGGAGGCTTTCGAGCCATCCCGCGACTTGTTATCCTCCGCGGAAGCCTCGTTCGGAATCACCGGCACGGGACCGAAGTTCTCATCGAGGTTCATTATGCAGACATAGGGGATTTCCCAGCGAAATGACTTGATTTGCCCGCGCTGTGAGATTCTCTCCTCCAGAAAAATGGACTTTCCGGAGTCTGCTGCCAGGGTGCCAGTGGCCGGCAGGACTACATCTCCGGCACGGTACTGCACCTCGACCCGCCGTCCGAGTAGTGCGTGGTATCGCGACATGTTTTTGAGTTTGCGCTGCAATATCGGCGGGGACAATAGTACAAAGGTACGCTCTTCGGGGGCTTCTAAAACCCGCTACTGTGGCTCTGGAATCTCTGATTTGCTGATTTCGCCTCAGTGATGCGCGCCGCCATGCCCTTGCGCTACTTCAGTCACTGGTGCGGGCTCTGGTTCCACGGGTCGCATCACCAAGTCGGCCGTGGCCATCAGGTAGAGCGCGTACACAACGCTGTAGGAAAGGAATGCATAGAGCACGGGCAGCACCCAACCCGCTTCTCCGCCCATGGGTTGCACAAACTTCCAAACAAGCTCGCCCACTCCCAATCCAATGAATGCGCCAATCACGCGGCTCGGGACGCCGACGGTGATCGCCGAGTGGCAATGAGGACATATCAGCTTGTCTGTATAAGCCACCACGGGTGCAGCCGGAACTTTCTTCAAACAGTGCGGGCAAACGCGTATCGCCACTTCCTCACCTCCACGCAATCACATGCAGTCACAATCAGCACTACCACCATAACGTACCGTGGCCCAACTGCAAAGAGCCCTCGCACGCTATGTTATAATGAACCGTTCTTGCATCCCCGAACCCACAAAACGGCAGCGATTCAGGCATTTTCCAATGCGCGGAGGCGCGAATGAAATTCGGTGTCGTCGTTTTTCCCGGCTCCAATTGCGATGATGACTCATACCACGTTATCAACAAAGTTCTGGGCCAGCCCGTCGAATTTATCTGGCATCAGTCGGCCGATTTGGCTGGGGCGGACGCCATTATCCTGCCGGGGGGATTTGCTTTTGGCGATTACCTGCGCATCGGCGCCATCGCGCGTTTTTCGCCGGTGATGCGCTCGGTTGAAAAATTTGCGAAGTCGGGCGGCCTGATTCTCGGCATCTGCAATGGCTTCCAGATCCTTCTCGAAGCCGGCCTTCTTCCCGGAGCGATGCTGCGCAACGCGGGCCTGCGTTTTCGATGCCTGCCTGTATACATCCGCGTGGAGACTACCGATACTCCCTTTACTTGCGCCGCGAAACTTGGCCAGGTTCTCGAGGCGCCTATCGCGCACAGCGAGGGCAATTATTTTTGCGACGCCCCGACCTATGCCGATCTGGAGCGCAACAATCAAATCGTTTTCCGCTACACCACACCGGACGGACGCGAGAACGCCGCCGCAAATCCCAACGGCTCGCTCGCCGCAATCGCAGGAATTTGTAATCGCGAGCGAAATATTATGGGACTCATGCCCCACCCGGAGCGCGCCTCGGAAATCGAACTCGGCTCCGCCGACGGCCTGGTGATTTTTCAATCGATCGTTCAATGGCTTTCCCGGCGAGGCGAATCCGGCCAACACGAAACAAGAACCGAACCAGCCGCATTACGAGTGTGAAACGCCCGTTGCAGAGCAATTCATAAGGACTCGTGTTTTTGATGCTCGAAACAGAAATCAAAGTCACTCCGGAACTTGCTGCCGAGCACGGCCTCTCCGCCGAAGAATATGCGCGCGTAATCAAGATTCTGGGCCGCGAGCCCAGCATCACCGAGTTGGGGATCTTCAGCGTGATGTGGAGCGAGCACTGCTCTTACAAGTCCAGCCGCGTGCATTTGTGCCGGCTGCCCACCAAGGCCCCGCAGGTGATTCAAGGCCCGGGAGAAAATGCGGGTGTCGTGGATATTGGCGAAGGCCTTTGCGCCGCGTTCAAAATCGAATCGCACAACCATCCCAGCTACGTTGAGCCGTTTCAGGGGGCGGCCACCGGCGTCGGGGGAATTTTGCGCGACGTGTTCACCATGGGTGCGCGGCCGATTGCGGTGCTCGATGCGCTGCGCTTCGGACCCATCAATGGTGCTTCCGCCGCGGCAGCTTCGCCGGCCAACATAACCGCGAAGAATCGCCACATCCTCGACGGAGTTGTCGGCGGGATTGCCTTTTACGGAAATTGCTTCGGCGTTCCCACCGTCGGTGGAGACGTCGCCTTCGCTCCCTGTTACTCGGGCAATCCCCTGGTGAACGCACTGGCGCTGGGCATCGCGCGCCGCGAGGAACTTTTCTTCGCTCGAGCGCGAGGCACGGGAAATCCGGTCCTTTATGTTGGCGCGAAGACTGGCCGCGACGGCATTCATGGCGCGTCGCTGCTGGCCTCCGCTGAATTCACCGAGCAATCGCAGCAAAAACGCCCCAACGTCCAGGTGGGCGATCCATTTCTTGAAAAATTGCTGCTGGAGGCCTGTCTCGAGGCCATGCACACCGGTGCAATCGTGGCCATCCAGGACATGGGTGCCGCGGGACTCACCAGCACCAGTTGCGAAATGGCTTCGCGTGGCGGAGTGGGCATTGAGCTGAATCTTGATCTCGTGCCGCAGCGCGAAACCGGCATGACTCCTTACGAAATGATGCTCAGCGAATCGCAAGAGCGGATGTTGCTTGTCGCGCAACGCGGCCGCGAGGGTGAAGTGATCGAAGTGTTCGCAAAATGGGGGCTGGACGCGGTTGAGGTGGGGCGCGTCACCGCGGACGGTCTGTTGCGCGTCAACTGGCAAGAAGAAACGGCAGCCGAAATTCCGGCGAAGGCGCTGGCCGAAGAAGCGCCCGTGTACCAGCGCTCGCTCGCTCCGCCATCCTCGGCCCGCGGCAAGGGTCCGCTGTTGCAATTTGCGCCCGATGAAACCGACCTGACGGAAAATTTCCTGCGCCTTTTGGCCTGGCCGGCCATCGCTTCCAAGCGCTGGATCTTCGAGCAATACGATTTCATGGTGCGCACCAACACGCTCGAAGGCCCGGGCGCGGGCGACGCGGCGGTACTGCGCATCAAGGAAACTTCACGTGCGCTTGCGCTCACCGTGGACGGCAACGGACGCTGGTGCTGGCTTGCTCCGCGAGAAGGGGCGAGAGCCGCCGTCGCCGAAGCCGCGCGCAATGTTGCCTGCGTGGGCGCGCGGCCGTGGGCGGCCACGAATTGCCTCAACTTCGGCAATCCCGAGAAACCCGAAGTGATGTGGGAGTTCAGCGAATGCGTGGACGGAATCGCTGAAGCCTGTTCCGCGCTCAACATTCCCATCACCGGCGGCAACGTCAGTTTTTATAACGACACGCTGGGCCAATCCATTTATCCAACCCCGGTTCTTGGCGTGCTCGGCCTCCTGCAAGACGCTTCACGCGCGCTGGGCTTGGCCTTCCGCAACGAAGGCGACACCATTTTCTTGCTGGATGGCAGTGCGGAACAATCTTCTGCGGGCCCCGCATCAAGCGCGAATTCGCAACGCGAGCTCTCTTCTTCGGAATATGCATTCGCGCTTCAGGGCATTGCCGCGGGCGCGCCACCCACGGTAGATCTTGCCGCCGAGCAGCGGCTCATCGAATTGCTTTTGGCGCTTACGGCGAAAGGATTGCTGCATTCAGCGCACGACGTCAGCGATGGCGGGCTGGCTGTCACCGTGGCGGAAAGTTGCTTCGCATCAAAAGATGGTCTCTCGGCGGAAATTATCCTGGCGCAGTCTGACCCCACAGAAAAAGCGGAGATTGCTCTATTCGGCGAGCGCGGCGCGCGCGCCATTGTCTCCTGCGCACCGGATGCCCTTGCCGCGCTCCGCGAGTCTGCGAGACAATATGGGGTCGGTCTCCAGGCAATTGGGCGCGTCACGCGGAATGCTTTCCGCATCCAATGGAATGGACGCACTGTGATTGACTCGCCGTGCGACCGCCTGCGGGATACCTGGGCCGGTTCGCTTAAGAGCTTAATGACCAGCTAAATTTTTCTGTAGATTTCTAGCGTTCAGGGGATACGACTCTTTTCAGGAACCATGTCAATCTTTGCAAAATTCGGCCGTTGGTTTGTCATTACACTTTGGATCGCGGCGGGCGCCTTCTGCCTTCTGAACACCACAGTTGATGTGGAGCGAGCCATGGAAGTCCACGCCCAGCGCATCATCGTGCTGGCCGACGTGATTTACGCCCTCGCCGGCATCGCATTCTTCGGCGCGGCCATCGGCATTGCGCGGCGACTTCATTGGGCTCGTCAACTATCTCTTGGTCTTTGGGCGCTCTTCGGCTATTGGGATTTCACTGCCATGGGTGAATTTGCTGATAAGCGCTGGTTCCCTTTACTCGGATTTGCATCTCTGGTGGTCGCATTGTTCTGGCTGATTTCTCCGGCGGCGCTTCGTTGAACATTGATACGAACGTGAATTCGCAATTCCAATTCGACGACGACCACTTCCACGACCACTGTGGAGTTTTCGGTGTCTTCGGCCATGCCGAAGCGGCAAAACTCGCCTATCTTGGCCTCTACGCGCTGCAGCATCGCGGACAGGAGGCCGCTGGCATCTGCGCCTCCGACGGCACCGGTCTGCGCCTGGCCCGCGGCATGGGTCTGGTCCAGGACATTTTCGATCCCAAGCGCCTCGCTACTCTTCCGGGTGACTCCGCCATCGGCCACACGCGGTATTCCACAGCCGGCGACACCACGCTGGTCAACGCACAACCCATTCTAATTGATTGCAGCAAGGGCCAGCTCGCGCTCGGCCACAATGGCAACCTGACCAACGCGGCCGAGTGGCGTCGCAAACTCGAACATCGCGGGTCGATTTTTCAGACTACCAGCGATACGGAAGTCATCGTGCACTTGATCGCGCGCAGCACCGGACGCAATCTTTCCGCGTCCATTGCCGACGCGCTCAACCAGGTGGAGGGCGCGTATTCGCTTTTGCTTCTGACCCGTGACGAACTTTACGCCATACGCGATCCCCGCGGCTTCCGCCCGCTCTGTCTCGGCCGATTGGGCGAAACCTATATGGTCGCTTCGGAAACCTGCGCGTTCGATTTGCTCGATGCCACTTACATCCGCGAAATCGAACCGGGGGAAATGCTGCGCATCTCCCGCTCGGGATTGGAGTCCGTCCGTTTTGCACCGCCCAAGCAGCGTCAGTACTGCATCTTCGAGCACGTTTATTTCGCTCGGCCCGATAGCCTGGTTTTTGGTCGCAGCGTGCATCACAGCCGCGAAACGCTGGGCCGCCTCTTGGCGCGGGAGCATCCGGTCCAAGCCGACGTTGTCGTTCCGGTGCCCGATTCCGGTGTGCCCGCGGCCATCGGCTACGCGCTCGAGTCCGGCATCCCATTCCGCATGGGTCTGATTCGCAACCACTACATCGGCCGTACCTTCATCCAACCGGTGCAGGCTATCCGCGATTTCGGAGTGAAGCTCAAACTCAATCCCGTGCGTGGATTGCTCGAGGGCAAGCGCGTCGTCCTGGTGGACGACAGCATCGTTCGCGGCACCACCAGCCAAAAGATTGTGCGGCTGGTGCGCGAAGCCGGCGCCTCGGAAGTCCACGTGCGCATCAGTTCGCCGCCCACAATTTCGCCTTGCTACTACGGGATTGATACGCCGACACATGAGGAACTGATCGCCAGCAACGATTCCAATCGCCGTCCGCGCTTGTCGGGCCCGGCGCCAATTCCTGCCGGGGTGATTGCGGCTTCCGCGCCTCCGTCCGGCGCAAAGCCAGGCGAAGCCGTTCCCTCAGCGCAAACCATTGAAGAGATTCGACGCTTCCTGGACGCCGATTCGCTGGGCTATTTGTCGCTCACCAATCTTCGCTCTGCGGTGGAAGATACTGCTGGAAATTTCTGCACCTCCTGCTTCACGGGCGTCTACCCGACCCCGCCGGTTCAAATCGAAGTGAGGCACAGCGCCTCCCAGGGGAACAGACAGCCGGAGAATTCCGCCGAAAATGAATCTACAACTCATGTGCCCCAGGCAACGGTGACGCGTGACACCTAAGGCCCCCGAAACAGAAAGAAACAACGCCCACGAGGAAGAAGCGCAGTTGCCGCTCCGCGAGCGCGCCCGGCGCGAAGTCATCGCCTGGGCCTGGATTATTGGAGCCTTCCTAGTCATTTACTCTTCGATCGGCCAGGCGCGGGTCATCCCCTCCGAATCCATGGAAAACACGCTTCTGGTCGGCGATCACCTGATCATGAGCCGCTTTGGCTATGATGCGGGATTACCGCTCACTCCCTGGCACATTTCGCTGTGGAGAAATCCCCAACGCCAGCAAATAATTATTCTTCGCGCCACGTTTGAAGAGGGCCAGCCCGACTTAATCAAACGCGTGATCGGCATGCCCGGGGACACAGTGGAGATTCACGATGGCGCGGTGTGGATCAACGGCCAGCGCCTGGTGGAACCCTACATAAAAGAGCCCATGGATCCGTATGAACGCCGGGGCCCCTATCATGTCCCGGCCAAAAGTTATTTTGTAATGGGGGATAATCGCGCCGATTCCTACGACAGCCGCTATTGGGGATTCGTCCCGCGCCACGATTTGGTGGGCGTGCCGGTGATGATTTATCTTTCCATTGACGCGCCCAAAGACCCCGGTCAAGCGCGCACGCAGGCGTGGGAGCCCGGCCACCTGACCGAGCGCTTCGAGGCCTATGCCTCGGTGCTCATCCATCCCGGCAGCGTCCGCTGGAAACGACTCTTTCATTTTTTCTAGGATTCGTTCGTAGGGGCGGATCTTTGACCCGCCCACTTTAGCAAGAAATCTCCTTGAGGCCATCCGCATGAAATACGCCGACGCCGGCGTGAACATCGCTCTCGCTGACCAGGCCAAGCAGAAAATTGCCCGCCTGGCCGCGCGCACGTTCACGCGCGGCGTAGTCGGCGGCATCGGCGCATTTGGCGCTCTTTTCGCTCTGGACCGCAAGCGCTGGCGCGAACCGCTCCTGGTCTCCAGTGCTGATGGCGTGGGAACCAAACTTAAAATTGCTTTTGCCATGGGGGTTCATTCCACGGTCGGCGCCGACCTGGTTCACCATTGCGTGAATGACATCCTCACTCTGGGCGCCGAGCCGCTGTTTTTTCTGGACTACCTCGCGCTTGGCAAAATGGATCCCGGCATCGTCGAAAAAGTCCTGGAAGGCATCAGCCGGGCCTGCCGCGCCACGGGATGCGCGCTCATCGGCGGTGAGACCGCGCAGATGCCCGGCTTCTATCACGAGGGCGAATACGACCTCGCGGGATTTATTGTCGGCGCGGTGGAACGATCGCGCCTGCTGGGCCCGCAGCGCGTGCGCTCAGGCGATGTTCTGCTCGCGCTGCCTGGCACAGGGCTGCACACCAACGGCTACTCGCTCGCTCGCAAGTTGGTTTTTGAGCAGGAGGGCTTGAAGCCCGAGACTTATGTCGCAGAAATCCATAACAAAATTGGCGCCGAGCTGTTGCGCCCGCACCGCTGCTACCTCCCGGCGTTGAAAAATGCCCTGGCTCACGACGGATGGATTTCCGCGATGGCGCACATCACCGGCGGAGGCATCCCCGGCAATCTCCCGCGCGTTCTCCCTCGCGGTGTGCGCGCTGAAATTGATCTCGGCTCCTGGCCCGTGCCGCCGATTTTCAGCTACCTGGCTCGCATCGGCGAGCTCGACCGCCAAGAACTTCTGGACACTTTCAACCTCGGCGTGGGCATGATAATTATCGCCCCGCAAAAAAATCTGCGCGCCTTGGAAACGGACCTCAAGCGCCGCCGCGAAAAGTTTTTCCGCATCGGCCAAGTGGTGACAGGCCTGGGCCAGCGCATCACCTATTCCGGGCAGCTCTCCCTCTAAAGGTTTCTGTGTTTTTCTCTGCGCAGACAGACTCCTTACGGTTAGTCTTTAGTGTTCGCTTTACTTTCGCCTAGACTTCCCTCAGAATATCCATCGTTTCGCTGTTACCTGAGATCCTGGAGCAATCACCATGTCCCCTGAAATCAATCCCACTCGCACATTGGCCGGCCAAATTGCGGTGGTGACCGGCGGAGGACGTGGCATTGGCCGCGCCATCGCTCAAGCTTTGGCGGCTGCCGGAGCAGCGGTCGCAGTGCTCTCCCGCTCCGCGGATGAATTGGATCGAACCGTCGCGCTGATCGAGAGCGCGGGCGGCAAAGCCCAGGCGTACGTCGCGGACATAACGAACGCTCCCGCCGTGCGGAATTCATTTTCAGAAATTCGCAGTACGCTGGGCGCGATAGATCTTCTCGTCAACGACGCCGGTGCCATCGGCCCCCTCGGGCCTTTCTGGGAAAACGATATGGACGCCTGGTGGCGCGCCATGGACGTCAACCTGCGCGGACTCCTGCTGTGCACTCATGCTGTTCTTCCGGAAATGATTTCCCGCCGCCGCGGCAGAATCATCAATGTTTCCAGCGGCGCGGGCACCGCGCCCATCGCCAATCTGTCGTCTTACGTCGCCGCGAAAACCGCCCTGATCCGCTTCACGGAAAATTTGGCAGCCGAAACAAAGCCCCGCGGAGTTTCCGTGTTTGCCATCGCTCCGGGCACGGTTCGTACGGCAATGGCGGAATACTCGGCGAATTCTGAGGAAGGGCAGAAGTGGATCCCGTGGTTCAGGCGTCTGTTCGATGAAGGCATCGCCGTGCCGCCGGAGCGCGCCGCGCAACTTGTGATTGCATTGGCTTCGGGAATCGCGGACGTACTCACCGGCCGGTTTATCTCCGTCATGGACGACCTGAATCTAATTCTCGAAAACGCCGCCGAAGTCGAGAAAGAATCCCTTTACTGCCTGCGCGTACGCAAGCTGGCCGCGGAAAAACCGAATCCCGTCTACGCGAACTTACTCGCGGTCGCCGGCCGCGGCACGTCCTGACGCAACTCTCCCCGCACCCTTTTTGCGAATTCTCCGCGCATCCTCTGCGACTCTGCAGTGAAGCTCTTGCCTTTGCTTTTCCTTTCTCCACCCTATGCTACGATATTCCCCGCTGAAGATGACTGCGCTTCTCAATGACCTCCGCTACGCTTTCCGCAACTTCGCCAAAAATCCCGTTTTCACCGCGGCCGTAATTCTGTCTCTCGCCATCGGCATCGGCGCAAACACTTCTATCTTCAGCATCACCTACGCCTTGCTCCTGCGCCCGCTCCCATATAAGAACGCCGACCGTCTGGTCATCCTGTGGAATCGCTCGCCCGGTCTGAACATCACGCAGGACTGGTTTTCCCCCGCGCAATATTTCGACATCAAGAACGGTCACTCCGGATTCGAGCAGGTCGCCATCGCCATCGGCGGAAATTTCAATCTCACCGGCAGCGGAGATCCGGAGCGCGTCGGTGCGATTCGCGTCTCCTCAAATCTCTTGCCCATGCTGGGGGTCAACGCAGCCGCGGGCCGCCTTTTCACGCCGGAGGAAGATTCGCCCGGCCGTCAGCTCACGGCGGTCCTCACCTACGGATTTTGGTCGCAGCATTTCGGCTCTGACCCCAACATGCTCGGCAAGCCGCTCATCATCAATGGAGTCACTTACGAAGTCGCGGGCATCCTGCCGAAATACTTCTCCTTGCCGCGCGAAGTCCTGCCCATTCTTTACGGCACCGATCACGCCGATCTATTTATTCCCCTGCCTTTCGGTGCTGACGCGCCGCAACACCGCCAGAACGAAGACTACAACATTCTCGGCACGCTCAAGCCCAGCGTCACGGTCGCGCAGGCCCAGGCGGAAATGGACACGCTCACCGCGCGACTCCGCCGCGACCATCCCGATGTCTATCCGCCCAATGGCGGTCTGACGTTCGGCATCGTGCCGCTGCTCGATCAGGTCGTCGGCGACGCACGGCGGCCGCTGCTGATTCTTCTTGGCTCGGTTGGGTTCGTACTGCTGATCGCCTGCGCCAATGTCGCTAATCTTCAACTCTCGCGCGCAGTCGCGCGCCAAAAAGAAATCGCCATTCGCACCGCGCTGGGAGCGAGTCGCGGCCGTGTGATCCGACAATTGCTGACCGAAAGCATTTCGCTGGCCCTTTGCGGCGGTGCGCTCGGCGTGCTCTTTTCCTTTTGGGCCGTGAAGTGGATTCATGTTCTCGGACCCAAGAGCGTTCCGCGCCTCTACGACATTGGCGTTAACTCCGAGGCGCTTCTCTTCACGTTTTTGCTTTCCATAATTTCCGGCGCGCTCTTCGGCCTCGCGCCTGCCCTGCGCCTGGGCCGCCTTGATATCCACGCGACGCTTAAGGACGAGTCCCGCGGCTCCGCCGGGTCGGACGCTGTATGGGGACGCGGCAACAATCTTCGCCGGCTGCTGGTGGTTTCCGAGCTTGCGCTCAGCGTGGTCCTGCTGATCGGCGCGGGACTGCTGATTCGCAGCTTCGCGCGCCTGCAAAATGTTCAGCCCGGCTTCAATCCGAAAAATGTTCTCACTCTTGAGCTGACCATGACCGGCAAGAAATACGCCGACAGAAACGCGGTACTGAACACATATCACGATCTTTGGGATCGCCTCGAGCGCCTGCCCGGTGTCACCGCCGCAGGCGGCGTCACTCCTATCCCCCTGAGCGCGACATTCGCCTGGGGCCCTATCGTCATTGAGGGCCGCACTCCGCTCCCGGGCGAAAATTTCATCAATGCGGATGAACGCGTGGTTGCAGGCCACTATTTCCAGGCCATGGAAATCCCCCTGCTTAAGGGGCGCCTGTTCGACGATCACGACAATGCCACTGCGCCTTTTGTAGCGGTCATCGACGAATATATGGCCCAGCAGTTCTGGCCCAACGAAAATCCCCTTGGCAAACACTTCCGCCATGGAACCTTGACCGCTTCAGGTCAGCCCATCGAAATTGTCGGCGTGGTGGGGCGCATCAAGCAATACACTCTCGACGCCGATTCACGCATCGCGCTCTATATGCCGCAAACGCAAAACCCGTCGCGCGGAATGGATGTGGTTTTGCGCAGCACGGGCGATCCTGCGGCGCTCACTTCCGCCGTCAAAGATCAGCTCCGCGCCATCGATCCCGATCTGCCTATGTATGGCGTGCGCACTATGGCTCAGCGCGTGGACGAATCTCTCGCCAGCCGCCGGTTCTCCATGTTGTTGCTGGGATTGTTTGCGTCGCTGGCCCTGGCGCTCGCCGCCATCGGCACTTACGGAGTCATGGCCTATCTGGTCAATCAGGCCACGCGCGAAATTGGAATCCGCATGGCCTTGGGCGCCACGCAGCAAAATATCCTGTCGCTCATCCTGCGCAAAGGCTTGACCCTAACGCTTTCTGGAGTCGCACTCGGTCTCGCCGCCGCGTTCGCGCTTACTCAGCTTCTGCGCAGCCAGCTCTTCGGCATTAAAGCCACCGATCCCGCCACATTCTTTGCGATCGCAATTCTTCTCGCCGGCATCGCCCTCTTCGCCAGCTACATTCCCGCGCGCCGCGCCGCCCGGATTGATCCCATGATTTCGCTCCGGTCGGAATAAGCTGCGCCCCCTCGACGATTTGCGCGATCAAGAATTCTTTCGCTTGCTGCGCGCGGTTTTGTCTTTCAGTTAAACCTGATTGATCTATTCACGGGCAATTTCCGAAATCTTACTGCCGATGCGTTACTTTGCGCCAAGAAAAGCACCGCCCTCTCACGCAAAATGACACTCATATTTCTCCGTGCCCCTCCGTGTCCTCTTTGCCTCTGCAGTAAAGCTTATTGTTTTTTTTGCTCACCGTCTTGTATCTACCACGCGAAATGCCAACTTTCAACAGCGCCTGCAATTCGCTAAATCACCCCTTCTTTCTCCCCGCCCAATCCCTCAGCATCGCCGCCACGTCCGCATGCTTGCCTTGCTCCGCGGCCTCGACCGCGTCAAACGTGCCCTGGAAATTCGTCCCTTTCTGCAGCGGGTCGAGCCCTTTCTCCACAAAGAAGCGGCACATTTCCAGATGCCCCCGTTGGGCGGCCATGTGCAGTACCGTCAATCCGCGCATGTCTTCCTTCACATCCGCGCCCGCGCCAATCAGGTATTCCGCTTTGTCCAACTGCGGCTTGCCGAACGCGGTGTACCACAGCAGCGGAAAACCGTGCGCGCCGCGCTCGTGAATCCGTTGCGAGTCCTCCGCCAGCATGCGCTTCATGTCATCGAGCGAGCCGAACACTGTCGCCGTGCACAGCGAATAGGACGCGCCGCGATCCAGCAAATGCCCTCCAATGTCCGGCCGCCCCATGTGCGCCCCCGCTTCCACAGGCAACTCATCCCATGAGGCGCGCGTGTTCAGCAGTTCAGGAGCCAGCTCCACCAATTTCTTCACGCGATCAATGTTGAAGTGGCACAGCACAATAAATGCGTTAATGAAATCGCGCGGCAGTCCCTGCGTGTCGTCGCGCGTCAACGCCACGAATTTCGGGCCGTACTCAAATCGCCGCGCGTAATAATCCTTGGGAATTGAATTCGCATTCCGCAGCAGCGCCGCTGCTTCCATTTTTCCGCCTGCGGTCGCAATATCCAGCGCCGTCTGCCCCGCTGCATTCCTGGCGTTCACGTCGGCGCCCTTCTGCAACACCAATCGCACCATACGCGGATATCCCCCGCGCGCGGCACTGTGCAGCAAGGTGTCTCCATCCGACGTTGCCGCGTTCGCTTCCATCCCATTCGCGATAATGTCAAATCCCATCGCCTCCGCTGACATCTGGAACGGTGATTGCAATCCCAAATGCATGGCCGTCGCGTTCTTCCGCCTCGGATTTCCCTGCTTGAAATTCATTCCATAGGTGATGGCGTTGTCCACGATGGTCGATTGACCACACAGCGCCGCCACGTGGATCGGCGTGTCGCCCGCCGGATTGGGCGCGTTCACCAAACCGGGCGCGGGCCGCAGCAGCTCGTTAAACCGGTCCACCTTTCCCCCCGCCGCCGCTTCGTGCGCGTCCAGCACCAGCCCCCTCGATTCAAACAGCGCCAGCATCTCCTTTTGCCCCGCGTAAGCCGCCAGCAAGTACACCGATTGTCCGTTCGCATCCCGTGCATACAGCAGTCCCGGATCGCGCTCCAGCGCGCGAGTCACCTTCTCCACGTCCCCGTTGATCACTGCCAGCCGAAATGGATCCGTCTCCGGAGCAAAATCCCCCAGCGAATTTTCCAGCCCACGACTCACCGACCCTCGCTTCATGCCAATCGCTTCCGTCGAAAATCCTCTCGCCGGAGAAATCGCCGCCGCGAGCTTGCCCGCCGTCAGCGCTACACCTGTGATGCCCACCGCACTCGCGATAAAGTCCCGTCGCCGATAAGTTTTTGACATGGTGGCCTCCTTCTCTGGTCGCACAATAACTATTACGGTCTCAGCCCCCGAAACGCTTCTTCATTCTTGCGAATTTGCAGATCCTATGGTGAAGCCTTTTGTATCTTGCTCCCTGTTTTGTCCCCGCCACGCGATATGCTAACTTTCATCAGTGCCTCCCAAACGCATTGGAGTTCTCCTCAGCGGCCGCGGCTCGAATCTTGAAGCCCTGGCCGATAGCGTCGCCGCCCGACGCATCCCCAACGCCGAAATCGCCGTGGTCATCAGCAACCGCGAAGGCGCTCCGGGCATCGAGCGGGCCGCCGCGCGCGGAATTCCTGCAAAGCTCATCCCATCCAAGGGGTTGGAACGCGAGGCCTACGACAAGCAGGTCGCCGTCGTCCTCCAGGAATATAAAGTCGATCTGGTCTGTCTCGCGGGGTATATGCGCCTGCTCTCCCCATTTTTCGTCGCCGCGTTTCGCGGGCGCATCCTGAATATTCACCCGTCGCTGTTGCCGTCGTTCCCGGGGCTGGAAGCGCAGCGCCAGGCGCTGGAATTTGGCGCGCGATTTTCCGGCTGCACCGTGCATTTTGTGGATGAAAATCTCGACGCGGGTCCCATCATCCTGCAGGCCGTGGTTCCGGTACTTGATGAGGACACGCCCGATACGCTCGGCGCGCGCATCCTCAAAGAGGAGCATCGCATTTATACTGAGGCGGTGAATCTGGTGCTCGAAGGCCGCACGCGGACCGAGGGCCGCCGCGTGATCCATTTGCCGCCTGCGCAAAGCGCGGCTGCAAAACAAGTGGGTGTAAAACATTCATGACGCCGCAACCGGGTAGTTCACCGAGAAAAGATACCTCCGCATTTCCCGAGGTCGCGGAGCAGGTCGCTTATCTGCGCAAAGGCGCTGCGGAAATTATTCCCGAGCCGGAGTTTGTCGCCAAGCTCGAGGCCTCGCGAAAAAACGGCAAGCCCCTGCGCGCCTATCTCGGCGTGGATCCCACCGCCCCCGACATTCATTTGGGCCACACCGTTGTCCTTCGCAAGCTGAAGCACTTTCAGGATCTGGGCCACACCGCCATTTTTCTGATTGGCGATTTTTCCGCCATGATCGGCGACCCCACCGGACAATCGGAAACTCGCCCTCCTTTATCCCGCGAACAGGTGGACGCCAACGCGAACACCTATCTCGAACAAGTTTTCAAGATTCTCGATCGGGATAAAACGGAAGTCCGCAAGAACAGCGAGTGGCTTGAAAAATTGACCAGCCATGAGGTTGTGCGTCTGTGCGGCCACTATCGGCTGGCGCGCATGCTGGAACGCGAGGATTTTCGCTCGCGCCTCGAAAAGAGCATTCCCATCTCCGTCCACGAATTGTTATATCCATTGCTCACTGCCTATGACGCGGTAATGCTCCAGTCCGACGTCGAGCTGGGCGCCACGGAGCAAAAATTTAATTTGCTCGTGCACCGGGACATCCAGCGCGAATACGGATTGCCGGGAGAAGTCGCGCTGACCATGCCCATTCTCGTGGGGCTGGACGGCGAGCGCAAAATGTCCAAGAGTCTCGGCAATTACGTCGGCATCACCGAGCCGCCCTCGGAAATGTTTGGTAAGTTGATGAGCATTTCCGACGACCTGATGTGGAATTACATGGAGCTGCTCACCGACCGCGCGCCCGCGGAAATCACCCGACTGCGCCGCCACGTCGCCGAAGGCGCGGCGCATCCCATGGACGTGAAAATCGGCCTCGCTCAGGAGATCATCGCGGGCTTTCACGGTGCGGCGGCTGCCGCTCACGCCGCCGAAGAATTCCACAAAGTGTTTCAACAGCGCGGCGCGCCTTCGGATGTCCCCGAAAAAATTCTCAAGCCCGGTGTGCGCCAGCTTTACGCGCTGCTCACGGAAGCCGGGCTGGCTCCGTCGCGCAGTGAAGCCGAGCGCCTGATCAAGCAGGGTGGTGTGGAAATTGATGGTGCCCGGGTGGAAGATGTGAAACGCGAAGTAAATCTGACCCCCGGCGCCCAAATCCTCCTGCGCGCCGGCAAGAAAAAATTCCTGCACATCCTCTGCGAATAGCCGCCTTCTACTTCCTCGGCGGGGCCGGCGACATCATCAGCCGGGCTGAGGGCTACTGATTCTTCATCGCCGTTCCGCGTATTTCTTCAACCGCGCAAGGTATTCGCCATTGCGGCGCGCCACAGCGTGCCGGGTGACCAGCCAATCCACAACGCGTGCGATTTTGCCCGGCATTGCATATTCGCTGCGCATGGTCACACGCGCTCCGGTCGCGGTCGGCCCCACTTCCCACCTTTCAATCCCGCGCACCCCGTAAGCGTCTTCAAATCGCCACTCGAAGATCTTCGGCCACTCAAACCGTGTCACGACCGCCGTATGTGCCACTTCTTTTCTCGCGACCTTTCCGGTGATGCGCACTTTTTGCGCCACGCTGAATTCCGCGCACCCACCGGACACCTCGAATTCGCTTCTCATTTCCGCGCCATACCAGTACGGCATCCGTTGCGGAACCATGAACAGAAATATGTCCGCAGGAGTCGCCGTGGTATCCATGCTGCATTCAACGATTCGGGGCTCTTGTTTCGCGGTTTTCATCGGCGCGGTGGACGAGTTTATCACCGCCAGTATAATTTCCGTGGGAA
The DNA here is from genome assembly GCA_035308165.1 of Candidatus Acidiferrales bacterium. GTDB lineage: Bacteria > Acidobacteriota > Terriglobia > Acidiferrales > UBA7541 > DASTCZ01. The sequence continues at coordinate 119,927 of DATGHC010000002.1, forward strand.
GGGGTCACGCACGGCAGGCGACTCAAAAACGCGTGAAGGTTCAGGGATGAAGACTCAGAAGGGAATCGCAGAGGCAGCAAGAACGTGCCGGTTGCGCGTGGATTGAATGAAAACCACCGCGCGCAGATTATCGCGCTTCCATTCTTTGCCCAGCTTTACCGTGATCTGCGTTTCAAATGAAGTTTCGCCACCCGCGTTGGCCTTCCCAACCTTTGTAAATGCGCGTACAACTCCATCGTGTTCCAATCCCCGCCCGGCATTTTCTCCGGCGCGCACATTGGAATGCAGGTGACTCTCGGTTACAGCAAGCAGCACATCAAACTTATCGGAAGCATCCCCCGGCAGTTTGCCTGCTTGAATGCGCAGCGCGCGCGAATCGCCGGCGGCATCGCCGGCCCATGCAAGCTGCAACTGTGCTTTCGGGTCAGCGGCCGCGGTCTCAATGGCTTGTTTTGCGCGGATCCCATTGCCTCCGACAAATTCCAGGTGTCCATCCACGACCATCTGCGGAGTGTAAACTTCCGAGCCCAAAATTCTGGAGTACTCCTCCTGCCGCCGCGTCGCGGCCGAAGACGCGAACGGGTCCAACCAGCCCTGGCCATCCCAGTAATCCACGTGCTGCTCCAGGATGATCACCTCTGCGTTGGCGAAGGGTTGCAGCGAATTTATTTTGGCGAGCAACGAATCCGCCGGAGGGCAGCTCGAGCATCCTTCCGAAGTGAATAATTCTACCAATACCGGGTTGCGCGGATTCGCCGCCTGAGACCGTGAAACGGGGGCAATTGCTCCGACGGAAGAAAGCATCAGCAAGAACAGTGTTGCGCTGATCATGCGCGATTTCATCGTCCAAATCCCCCCAACCTTGCGAACCAGCTAACTGGAGTTTTAGTGCATCTACTAGGATGCACTATGTTGCTTACTAGTCGCAAGCTAACCATTAAAGTGCAAGAAATAGGTTAGTGTTTTACCGCAATTGCCGTACAATAACCCATATGTCTTCCGAATTCTCTCCCGATTCCCAAAACCGGAATTCGAGTTTTGTACTCCTTGGCGGACGCCTGGCGATCGATTTTGTAAATACCGCTCCCGATGCTGCAGGGGCGTCGGATGCGCTGACGAGTTGGGGGGATCTTGTGGCCTTCCTGGTGGCGACGGGGACGATATCCTTGAGCAGGGAAGCGACGCTGCGCGATTTGGTCCAGGACGCGGAGTTGGAAACATCCGCGCTGCGCAGTTATTCGCTGCAGTTGCGCAGCGCGATCCGGCAAATTTTGGAGGCGCGGATTTCCGGATATGTGTTGGATACGAATAGCATTGCCATCATCAATGGGATTCTCGAGTATACGGAAGGTTATGAGCAGCTGGAAGCTGTTGTGGATGCCGGCGTGGAAGAGCCGGACTGGCGCATGGCGCTGGTTTCTCGCAGCCATGGAATGGAGTGGCTGATTGCTGCCATCGCGCGGTCGGCGGCCAAACTGGTGGCGGAAGGCCCCGCCGCGCCGGTGCGCATCTGCGCGAACCCCAAGTGCGGACTTTTTTTCTATGACGATTCGCGTACCGGCGATCGAAAATGGTGCTCGATGGCAACGTGCGGAAACCGAACGAAGGTGGCGACTCATTTCCGGAGGCGGAAAGGCGGCAAGAAATGAGAAAAGCCAATTGCCACGGATTCACCACCGGGAGCACAGCGATCCCCGGAGAATTCTGTTAGTGGATGAATTCCGGCTCGCGGCCCTGTGACCACGGATCGTATTGCAGGGCGAAAGCAATTCTGTCTCCGATGGGCGGATGTGTATAAAACCAGAAAACAGTGAGGCGCGAAGGGTCGGGCTCTTCAAGATCCGCCTCGCCCAGGATTTGATTGACTTGTGCGGTTACTTGCGGCGCGTCGGGCACAATGCCGTGAATGACTTCGAGGCCATATAAATCAGCTTGATGCTCAAAATAGCGGCTGAGTGCGTTGTCGATGGGAGTTGAGGCGAATTGCAGGGCGGAAACAAGCAGCAGTAATACGGCCAGCGAATCCCAGCCTTGCGGAGCTTTCGCATACCAGATGCTCCCCCACTTGCGGAGAACATTTGCATACAGCCACGCCAAAAAAGGAAGCGAGATTCCCAGCCCAACGGCGGTCAACGCGATGCCTTTCCAAACGTGGTTCAGCGCGTAATGCCCCAATTCGTGGCCGAAAACCGCGAGTGCTTGGGCTTCGTTTGTTCGCGCCAGGGTTGTATCCCAGAAAACCACGCGTTTGGATGATCCGATTCCACTGACATAAGCATTCAGCTCATTCAATTTGGCGCTGGCGGCCATTTCCAGGATACGGTCTTCCGGAATTGTCATGTTGGCGCGAGCCACCACCTTCTCGACTTGCCGGACAAGCTCCGGATGAGTTGCCGCCACTGGCATGTAGTCGTAAAAGAGCGGTTCGATGATGAGCGGCTCCGCGTAAGCACCGGCCACGACCAGCAACACGGCCGCCACCCATGCCCCCATCCACCAGCGGCGCGGGCTGCGCTCGATCAATTCGTAAAGCACCCAGCCCGCAACCGTGGCCAGCGCCAGAGTGATGCCCTCCGCCTTCATCCAATCGAGTATCCAGGAGAGCCAGCCCTGCACGGAAAGATTGTAGCTGCGCAAAATCTGGTGTCCCCAGACGCGGAATGGAAGGTTGGCAATATCGAGCGTAAGCAAAAGCAGCGGACAAAAAATTATTGCCTGCAATATTCTCAATCGGCTTGCGCCCAAAGCCCAGTCGCGGAACTTGGCCGCCAGCCCCGTGCGCAAAATGGCCAGCAGAACGAGCAATCCCCAAATGAATTCGGCGAAGTAAAGGCGCCGGCCCGTCCGGGCAAGCGCGACCGCCTGCCGAAGTTTTTCCGGCGGCAAGGCGTATCGCACGACTGGCGCGACGGTCTGCGCGGATTGCCCTTGGACTGTGGACTGGCCGGTTCCGGCAATTCCCGCAGGTCGGGCGACGCATGAGGACGTGGAAAATAAACAAAGGGCGGTGAAGGCTATCACGCAAAGAATTGTGTCGCGCGCGTGTGAATGCTTTCGTTGACCGCTTCGGAGCAGCGATGGGCTGGACCTGTTCAAACACATAGTATTCCGCAGAGTGGTTCGCTGCGCAACGTCCGCGCGGACGAGACGTAAACAAGCCACCATTTGCTGGATTCGTTGTGGTCCCACGAAGATTGATGTAAGTTTCTCGGCGATGCGCAGATCTTGTGTTCTTGTTCAATTGGCGCTGTTGGTTGGTACACTGTTTGCGAATCCCCTGCCCGCCTTGACTTCCTCCTTACATGAAGATTTCAACTCGAAACAAGCCTACGCCTACACCGCCGAAATTGCCGGTTTTGGAGAAAGATGGCCCGGGTCACCCGGCCATAAGAAGACAGAAACCCTTATTCATCAGATCCTGTTGAAAGATGGGGCGCAGCTTGAAACCGACGATTTCGTGGCCACCACGCCGCGCGGCCCAATTCCGGTGCATAACATCATCGGCAAGTTCAATGTCAGCACGGATCTGAACCAGAAAATATTTGTCCTCGCCGGCCACTACGACACACTTTTCAAACCTGGATTTGTTGGCGCTAATGATGGAGCCTCCAGCGCGGGGATTCTCCTGGCGTTTGCGGATGCACTGGCACATCAGAAAACCAAGATGGCCATCTGGCTGGTCTGGACAGATCTAGAAGAAGCAATCAAATCGTTCGATGACTCGAACGATGGCCTCTACGGGAGCAAACATCTTGCAAAAGAACTTGCGGCAAGCGGGCAGGTCCCTCGCATTCGCGGTCTGTTCCTGCTCGATATGATCGGCTATAACGACTTGAAAGTGGCGCGAGAGACCAATTCCAGCCATTGGCTGCAAGCCATCATAGGGCAGGCCGCCAATCAACTTGGTTACGGCCGTTACTTCTTTCAATACCAGGTGAGCATCATCGACGACCACGCTTCGTTCCTCAATGTGGGCATCCCGTCGGTGGATGTGGTTGACGCACAGTATGGCCGCATGGGCCCGGGTTTCGACAACATGGGAGAATTCCACCACACCAACGCCGACACAATGGACAAAGTGTCGCAACAGAGTCTGGGGATTGTGGGGCGGACGATTCTACTTACGGTCGAGCTATTGGATACGCGATATTAGGCCACGCCGGGGGCGTAGTGGAAACTGCACACTGGTCTTCGGGCCAGTTGCGGAGGGGCGGGCCGAGGGCTAGCATATTGAGAAGTGCAGCGGAGGGATTGTCTATGCGAGGCACAGCCAACAGGGCCACAGCAGGGGCTTCCCGGGAGGATTGGAAAATCTCCCGCGGCGCAATTCGTGCGGAATTTGGCGTGATCCTGTTCGCCTGCAGCGTGGCCATGATTGCGCCAGCAGCCGCAGCGCATCAGGATTACTTGGGCCAGCAACAATCTCCCTCGCTGGGAGAAATCGCGCGTCGCTTGCGCGCGGAAAAACAGCCCGCGAAGGAATCTGCTCAAATTTGGACCAACGAAAATATCCCCACTAATCCCTTCGCCATCAGCGTTGTGGGACAGCCGCCCCCTCCTCCTCCGCCTCCGGAGCCTGTGCCGGGCGCAGCGGATGCGGCGAAACCGAAGACCAAGCTGGAAAACGAACTGGACAAAGCCAAGGAAGAGCTGGCGGGTCTGGAAAAGGAATTGGATTTAGCCAAGCGCGATCTCGCTTTGCAACAGCAAGCGTTTTACACCAACCCGCTTGCCAGCCAGGACACCGCGGGTCAGGCCAAACTCGCGGACGCTCAAACGGCGATAGACGCAAAAGCGGCGGATGTGGAGAAGGCCAAGGCGCGTGTGGCGGATCTGCAGCAAAGGGTGGATGGGGAAAAGAAAGGTTCGCCCACGACAGATACATCTTCGCCTGGAATTTAAGGAATCCAGACAAAATCCTTCTCAACGCAACAGGTTCAGCTCTGTCCCTCCAACTTTCGAGGAAATTAAGAAATGAGAATTCGTTGTTTCTAGCCGGATGAGTGTGTGCCGATTGGAACGACCGCAGGTCTTGAACCAGCCCGGGGCTGCAGGGGGGACTTTTCACTTCAGCAACTGGCCCCCTACTAATTGTATGATTCCGCTTGACACAACAAGAGCCTTGCCGCAGAATCCGCCCAACTTTTCCAGGGGGATGTAAGGAAAAGGTCTGGGGGTATCGTGCAGTATCTTCCCGGCTGGACTGTGCAGTGCATCAACCCGGAGTGCGCCGCGCGCGGCCAATGGCTTCGTGCGGACCAGCTGCAATCGGAGTTTTGCTCCAATTGCGCCGCTCCTTTGCACCGGGTGCCACCGCCGCTGGGGCCGCGCTTGCGGCTTCGGCCACGCACGCTGGGGACGTACCGGCCGTCGCGCCCACGGCGCTGAGAATTTGGGTAGACGCTCGCCGCACTGCGGCGATGCCAAAGGAATCGCTCGCGGCAAGAGAGTCCCTGCAGCGGCCGTCCAACAGTAATGTAAAGGTAGGGATGGAAAAAGAAGGCCTCCGGTTCGCCGGGGGCCTTCTGCGTTTTTGGGCGCAAAACGGGACGCAGACCCCCACCTACAATGGCACCGCAGGGAACGGGAAAATAAAAAGCGGCCGGGGGGGTGGCCGGCCGCTCGGGGGCACTGCTGACGGAGGGTGAAGAGATTCCGAAACGATCGCTGCCGCGTTAACCTTCAGTCTGGTTTTCCTTGCCCGCTCAGGACAGGCAAGGCCAGCTGCTGGTAGGAGGAGCGGCGCGCTCGACTTCGTAACGGATGCGAGTATGCGGGAAACACTGTGAGCGGGCCATGGGCCGGGGGATACATTTAGTTGGTACGGAAGTACTTCGGTGAGTTGGGGATAATTCAAGGGTAAGATCCCAATCATTTTTTCATGGCATGAATTGTTCGATTGGCGGCGAGAAGCCTCAGGTCTTCTCGGCCACCTGCGCCATACAAACCAACTGAAAACTTACTCCAGCAGGTCGTTGTCGAGACGCATGTGGTATTGCTCGAGGACGGCGCGGACCTGGTCAAAGGCATCTTCGACCGTGTCTGAAAATCGCAGCAGGGAATATTCGCGCCGGCTGATGGTGCCGGCCCGCAGCATGACCTTCCAATTGAGAACCTTGTCCCAATATTTCCGGCCGTAAATCAGCACCAGGTTGTGCTCGGGAAGTTTGCCGGTTTGCATCAGGGTCAGCATTTCCCAGAGCTCGTCCATGGTGCCGAATCCGCCGGGGAAAACAATCAGTGCTTTGGCGATCTGCGCGAACCATAATTTGCGCATGAAGAAATAATGGAAATTGAAGCTGAGTTCGGGGCTGATGTAATTGTTGGGCGCCTGTTCGTGGGGCAGCTCTATGCTCAGGCCGACGGATTTGCCGCCCGCGTCAGCGGCGCCGCGGTTGGCGGCTTCCATGATGCCGGGACCGCCACCGGAACAAATCACGAAGCGGCGCGGACGATCGCCAAAGGTCATGGCCCAGGAAGTGATCAGCCGCGCGAGCTCGCGGGCTTCTTCATAGTAGCGCGACATTTCCGCGGCATTGCGCGCTTCGCTCAAATGGTCGCGTGTCTCGGGCGTGCGCTGGCGCTTGAAATTCTTTGCCGCTTGCCGCACCTTGGCTTCCGCCTTATCGCGGGGCAAGATGCGCGCAGAGCCGAACATAACGATAGTGTCGCCCACTCCTTCGCGGCGCAGGCGAGCCAGCGGGTCCAAATACTCGGAGATGATGCGGATGGGGCGCGCCGCGGGGCTTTCTACGAAGCGAATGTCGTGGTAGGCGAGCTTAACATGGTGATTGGTCTGCTTCCGTTTCATTGCTGCTCCCAAGGGCGAACGCAACCGGCAGATGACCCCTGCAACGCGTACGCGCGAACTGTCATTCTACAGCTTCCTTTGGAACGTCTGCGCGGCGCGTGTCCTGGGAGTATCCTCAGTAGAGGGTCATTGCCCAGCCAACGCCAGGGGCGTGTGGCGCGTCCAACCCTGTACACTGAAAGAGTTGGTTTATTCTGCTTCGGAGAAATGGATTGATGTACCGCAAATCGAAATTCGGAGTTGGTTTGCTGCTGGCGGCGATCGCCCTCGCGCTGATGCCCGCGTGCGCTGCGGCTCAAGCGCCGCCGGGCCCGCTGCCTCCGAAGCCTGGCGCGCCAATTCAAAAAGTGCCCGTGGATAAAGGTGCGATCCGCGTGCGCGTGGATGTGGTGACCGCGCCGGTGGTGGTCCGCGATGAAAAGGGCGAAATGGTGGAGGATTTGGAGCTGAAAGACTTTCACCTTTTCGACAACGGCGTCGCACAAGTGGTGGATAGCTTCGATATGGGCGCCGATCCAATCTCGGTAGTGCTGCTGGTTGAGACCAGCTCGCGCGTAGCTCCCATGCTGCCCGCGATACAAAAATCCGGAATTGTCTTCACTCAAGACATTATGGGCGCAGACGGGGAAGCTGCGGTGATTGCGTTTGGCAGCGACGTGAACTTGGTGCAGCCCTTCACCTATGACCATGATGAGGTCGAGCGGGTGATCCGGGAGCTGGACGACGGAGGCGGGCAATCAAGGTTTTTCGATGCGCTGAACACCGCGGTGCAGCTATTGCACGACCGCCCCCCAGAGCGGCGCCGTGTGATTGTGGCCATCACGGAAGCGACCGACAAGGGAAGCAGCATAAAGCTAGGCCTGGCGCTACGACAGGCGGAACTGGAGAACGTGACAATTTATTCCGTGGGCCTTTCCACCACGGCCGCGGAGTTTCGCACGCCCCCGCCGCAAAGACCGACCCAGGCTCCCATCACGCCTCAGGGAATTCCGTCAGGGCCGCCAATTCCGGGAGAGCCTCAATCGCCGACCACGCCGGGAATCGGGCAACCAGTCGGCGGCGTGCAGGGCTCCGGGGATTTGCTGGCGCTGGGAGAATGGGCGGTGATGCATGCCGCGAATCTGGTTCGCGGCCACGCGCTCGAAGTTGCCACCACTGCGACCGGCGGAGTCCACCTGCCCACCATGCACGACCGCGGGATAGAAGCGGGATTGGATAAAATTGGCGGAGAGCTGCACGCGCAGTATACGCTGAGCTATCACCCCACCGGCGGAGCCCAGCCCGGGTTCCACGAAATTAAAATTACCGTGGATCGCCCAAAAACGACCGTACGGACCCGGACGGGATATTACATGGCTCCGCCCGAAGACGACTCTTCCCCGCGTTAGCTCTTTGATGGTTCCTTCGCGGGGACCTCGTCCTCTTCTTCGAGGATTGCGGCGGCTGCCGCAACCTTGTCTCCCTCATCAGCGCGCAACAGGCGCACGCCCTGCGTAGACCGGCCCGCCTCGCGGATCTCATTCGCGTGCACGCGGATCACTTTCCCGCCGCTGGTTATGATCATTACGTCCGACTCTTCACTGACCTGCAGCGCCGCGACCACGCGGCCGTTGCGCTCCGTGGTCTTCAAGTTGATGACGCCCTTTCCGCCGCGCGAAGTGATGCGGTATTCGGCCAGCGGAGTGCGCTTGCCGTAACCCTTCTCGGAAACGGTGAGCATCAGTGAAGTGAGCGAGTCCTTGATGGCTTCACTTTCCAGGTCATCGAGGTTCTGCGAATCGGTCTTATGTTCCTTCCGGATGATCTCGAAGTCGGGCTGCACCGCGTCCATGCTGACCACGTAATCGCCCTTGGCAAGATCCATTCCATTAACGCCGCCCGCGGCGCGGCCCATCCCGCGGACTTCCGTTTCGCGGAACAGGATGGCCTGGCCGACGTGGCTCGCGAGGAAAATCATCTGTTTTCCGTCGGTGAGCTTCGCGCCAATAAGTTCGTCGTCCTTGTCCAGGTTGATGGCAATGATTCCGGCCGAGCGCGGGTTGGAGAAATCGACAATCGGAGTTTTCTTTACGGTGCCGTTGCGCGTGGCCAGGAAAACGTAACGGCCCTCCTCTTCCAGGTTTTGCGTGGCTACCAGCGCAGTTAGTTTTTCGCCCTCCTGGAATTTCACCAGCGAAGAAATGGCCCGCCCGCGGGTGGCCGCGGCAGCTTCGGGAATCTCATACACTTTCAGCCAATACACGCGGCCCTTCGAGGTGAAGAGCAGGATGTAGCTGTGCGCGGAGGCGATGAATAAGTGCTCGACGAAGTCCTCGTCGCGTGTTTTCGCGCCGATGCGTCCTTTGCCCCCGCGCGTCTGGTGGCGGTAGATATCCACCGAGGTGCGCTTGATGTAGCCGGCGTGGCTGACGGTGATGGCCATGTCCGTGTCGGCGATCAGGTCTTCGAGCTTAATCTCTTCGACCTTGTCAACGATTTGCGTGCGCCGGTCGTCACCGAAAAGTTTCTGCACTTCGCGCAATTCGGTGATGATCACGGCCTTCAATTTCTTTTCGCTGGCCAAAATGGAGCGCAGCTCCGCGATGAGCGCCTGAATTTCTTTCAATTCGTTGAGGATTTTCTCGCGCTCCATCTGCGTCAGGCGGTGGAGTTGGAGATCCAAGATGGCCTGCGCCTGGCGGTCGGAGAAATCCCAGCGCTCCATCAATCCCGCTTTTGCTTCAGCTGGCGACTTGGACTTGCGGATCAGCTTGATGATTTCGTCGAGATGGTCCAGCGCTTTCTTGAAACCCAGCAAAATGTGCTCGCGCTCCTCGGCTTTGCGCAGCTCGAATTGAGTGCGGCGGCGCACCACTTCAATGCGGTGCTCGATGAAGAGCCGAATCATATCCAGGACCGGCAGTTCGCGCGGCTGGCCTTTGACGATGCTCAGCAAGATGACGCCGAACGATTCCTGCATCTGTGTGTGCTTGAAAAGGTGGTTGAGGATGAGCTGGCTTTCCTCGCCGCGCTTGATTTCGACCACGATGCGCATGCCCTCGCGGTCGGATTCGTCGCGGACGTCGGAGATGCCTTCGATCTTTTTGGTTTGAACCAATTCAGCGATGCGTTCGATGAGCTTGGCCTTGTTTACCTGGAACGGAATTTCCGTGATGACTATGCTCTCGCGGTCCTTGCCGAGGGTTTCGATAGCCGCCTTGGCGCGCATGATAAATGTGCCGCGGCCGGTCTTGTAGGCCTGCAGGATGCCGTCGCGCCCGGCGATGTACCCGCCCGTGGGGAAATCCGGGCCGGGCATCACCTTCATGATTTCCTTCAACGTGGTTTCGGGCTTTTCGATGATCATTACCGCGGCTTCGATGACCTCGCGCATGTTGTGCGGCGGAATGTTGGTGGCCATGCCCACGGCGATGCCCGAGGCGCCGTTTACCAGCAGGTTCGGAGTTTTCGAGGGGAGAACCGACGGCTCTTCGCGCGTCTGGTCAAAGTTGGGGACGAAATCTACAGTCTCTTTTTCGAGGTCGGCGAGCAGTTCTTCCGCCGCGCGCGAAAGCCGCGCTTCAGTATACCGCATGGCGGCGGGTGGGTCGCCATCCACTGACCCGAAATTCCCTTGCCCATCCACCAGCATGTAACGCATGTTGAAGTTTTGCGCCATGCGCACCAGCGTGGGATAAATGACTGCTTCGCCGTGCGGATGATAATTGCCCGAAGTGTCGCCGCAGATCTTGGCGCATTTGCGGAAGCCGCGGTTGGAGGCCAGGCCCAGATCGTTCATGGCGATCAGGATGCGGCGCTGCACGGGCTTTAGTCCGTCGCGCACGTCGGGGATGGCCCGCGCCACGATTACGCTCATGGCGTAATCGAGGTACGACCGCTTCATCTCCGCTTCAATGTCTATGGGTACAATCAGTGACTGATTTGTTTCATCCGCCATCTCTTCTCCCGGTGATGCTTATCGCTTCGCGATTTGTTCCTGCACGTACGCCTTTACAGTATCGAAGGCGTCCGCGGCGTTTGTGAAACGGCGCGCTGCGAATTGCGCTTCCAGCTGCTGCACGAACGCCTCACGCTCTGCTTCGCTTGCGAATTCAACAGCCACACCACGTTCGTTGTCCGGCGCACTCGTGGGAGTCGCTCGAAATTCGCTGCACGAAAGCCCCCGCAATCCCGGCAATGTTGTCCAGCTCACCTGGTAGAGCATTCGCGCGCGGCCTAAACGTCCAAATTCACCACGTCCAGCGCGTTGTCCTCGATAAACTTGCGGCGGTCGGCAACGTCTTCGCCCATTAACGTAGTGAAAATGTTTTCGGCCTCGACCACGTCTTCCATGCGTACCTGGAGGAGCGTGCGTGATTCGCCGTTCATGGTGGTGGCCCAGAGCTGCTCGGGATTCATTTCCCCCAGTCCTTTGAACCGCGTGATCGTGAATTCCTTTTGCGCGTCTTCCAAAACGTAGGCCAGCACGTCCACCGCTTTTTCCTTGGAGATCTTGTCGCCGTTGCGCATAACCGAAAATGGAGGATGGTCCAGCGGCTCGATCAAGCGGTAGAGTGCTCGCACGCGCTTATACTCCGGCGTGGAAGCCAGCGCCCAGCTCACCTTGCTTTCCATTGGCCGCTCCTTGGTGCCGCCCTTGATAGCCATCTCGTAGAGGCTGTGCTCTTCGTCGTAGGCGATTTTCAGGTCGGCTTCGATCTTTCCTTTCTCGATGGCCCGCTCCAGTTTTTCCAGTTTCTTCTTGTCCTCGAAGTCGGCTTTCTTTTCGAGTTCGCTTTCTGCCACCAGTTCAGCGATGCCCGCGATGCGCAGGCGTCGCGACAATCGCTTCATTACCTGCCCGTATTCCTGCACGTTCAGCAGGAACGACGCCAGCTCCTTGCCTTCGAGCGCGCCTCCTTCTTTCGGCTTCACCTTATGTTCTTCCGTGGCTCGGCGCATCATTTCGCTCATGAAGTCGCGGTCGTCGCGGATGTAGCGGTCCATCTTTCCACGGCGCAGCCTGTAGAGCGGCGGCTGCGCGATGTAAATGTGTCCGCGCTCGATCAGCTCGCGCATGTGGCGGAAGAAAAACGTGAGCAGCAGCGTGCGGATATGGCTGCCGTCCACGTCCGCGTCGGTCATCAGGATCACTTTGTGGTAGCGCAGTTTGGCGGGATCAAAATCGTCCTTGCCGATGCCGGTGCCCAGTGCGGTGATGATGGTGCGGATTTCCTCGTGCCCCAGCATTTTGTCGTAGCGCGCTTTTTCGACGTTGAGGATCTTTCCCTTGAGCGGGAGGATGGCCTGATTCTTGCGGTCGCGGCCCTGCTTGGCCGAGCCGCCGGCCGACTCTCCCTCAACAATGAACAACTCGCACCGCGCCGGGTCGCGCTCCTGGCAATCGGCCAGCTTGCCGGGCAAGCCGCTGGAATCGAGCGCTGATTTGCGCCGGGTGAGCTCGCGCGCCTTGCGGGCGGCTTCGCGGCCCCGCGCGGCGTCGATGCATTTGCCGATGATCCGGCGCGCGACGGTCATGTGTTTGTCGAAATACTCGCCCAGGCGCTCGTTGACCAGTTGCTCGACCTGCCCCTTGATGTCGCTGTTTAGCTTGCCCTTGGTCTGCCCTTCAAATTGAGGCTGTGGCAGTTTCACGGAAACCACCGCGACCAGCCCTTCGCGCACGTCGTCCCCTGTGATGGAGACTTCGTCCTTCTGTTCCTTCAGCATGCCCGTTTGGTTGGCGTAGAAGTTAATGGTGCGCGTGAGCGCCGAACGGAAGCCCGAAAGGTGCGTGCCGCCATCCACGGTGTTGATGGTGTTGGCGAAAGCAAAAATATTTTCCGCGTAGCCGTCGTTGTACTGGACGGCCATTTCCATTTCCACCTGATCGCGCTTGCCTTCCATGTAGATGGGCGAATCGTGCAGAACCTGCTTGCCTTTGTTCAGGTGCTTGACGAACTCCGCGATGCCTCCGGTGAATCGAAACTCGGCGGCCTTGTCATTGCGCTCATCCGTGAGCGTGATTTTTAATCCCTTGTTAAGAAAGGCCAGCTCGCGCAGTCGTTGTGCCAAAATGTCGTAGCTGAAAACAGTTTGCGTGAAGATTTCCGGATCGGGATGGAAGGTGACCTTGGTGCCGGTCTTGCGTGTCTTGCCGGTCTGCTTGAGCTTGGTCTTGGGCTTGCCGCGCTCGTAATCCTGCTCCCACACGGCGCCGTCGCGCGCGATTTCCAGATGTAGCCAATCAGCCAGCGCATTCACCACCGACACACCCACCCCGTGCAGGCCGCCGGATACCTTGTAAGTTTCGGAATCAAATTTTCCGCCGGCGTGCAGCACGGTGAGCACCACTTCCGCTGCGGGACGTTTCTCCGTGGCGTGCATGTCCACGGGAATTCCACGGCCGTTGTCGGTTACCGTGACGCTGTTGTCCTCATGGACCTCGACGTTAATTTCGTCGCAGAACCCGGCCATGGCTTCGTCCACGGAATTGTCCACCACTTCCCACACCAGATGGTGCAGGCCCATTTCGCCGGTGGAGCCGATGTACATCGCCGGACGCAGCCGCACGGCTTCCAATCCCCCCAGAACTTTGATGGATGTGGCGTCGTACTTATGCCCGGCGACGCGTGGAGCTGTCGCTTCTTTTTCTGCCATTTGATCTCCGCATGTTCTTGAAAAGCATTTTCAAAAAGGGGCAGGGGCTCAAACGAAAAGAGCCGACCGTCGCCTTACCCTGTGATCCCCGCCGCATGCGGCCGGGACTCGTAGGGTTTTTTGCTTCATCCCGTCTCGCGCTGCGAGACGTGGCGAAGTCTTTCTTTCTTCCAGACTACTGATTTATGCCCTCCCGCTAGGTCGGGATCCCCGGGCATTCCATGTCTGGCCGACGTGCCGAACTGGAGGAAAAATTATGCGTCCGACAACAGCAATATTGTATCCGAATTTGGGGCAATTCTCAAGGTCTTACAGAAAGCCGAATTCAAAATAAGCCCTCTGCTTTCAGTGGCTTGCGTGATGTCCGCGGGGTGGCTGGCCGCGCGCGGAGTTATCCACAAATAAACAGTTTATTCTGTGAGTTTTGTGGAAACTTCCGCGCGCGAGAATCAGATCCGCATGGGCATGATTACATAGCGGTAGCGGAACGCCTCATCGCCTTCGGGACGGATTTGTCCGGCGGATTGTTCGTCCTTCAGCTCGAAGCGTACCGGGCCATCGGGAATCGCGGCGAGAAAATCCAAAAGGTACTGCGCGTTAAATCCGATGGTGATGGGATCGCCTTTGTACGGCTTCTCGATGGTCTCCATGGCTTCGCCGTACTCAGGGCTTTGGGCGGAAAGTTCCACGCCCTCGGTGGATACGGAAAATTTCACGGCGCGCGAGCGCTGGTCGGCAAGCTGCGAGACGCGGCGAATCGCGTCGTTCAATTCGTTACGATCCATCACCACAAATTTATTGTTGTCGCGTGGCATCACCGCCGGATAATTGGGGAATTGGCCGGTAAGAATTCGCGAGACGAGGCGACGCGAGCCCACCTGGAAAAACAGATAGCTGTCATCGCGTGCGAAATCAATCACGCCCTCTTCGCCC
>DATGHC010000003.1:0-4320 GCA_035308165.1 Candidatus Acidiferrales bacterium
GGGCCGAGTCACGCGGCATCTCACGGAGTGATGTGCCTAAATGGGAGTTACGCCAAGGGACACAAGTACATGAGTACCCTTGACCCTTGGAAAACATGGCTCCTATAGTCAGAAGCCGGGAATCTCTCTCGGAGGATTGAACTTAGAGGAGATTCTGACGGCGGCGGAAAGGTAGCCCAGCACCTCGAGTTTTCGAGAGTTCTGGTGCACCACTTCCGCACGGTCGGCCGCGCTCGCGACCGAGAGAATAGCGGAAACCGTTGTCACACGAGAGTTCGTTAGCGCTAGCCATGCTTGCCGCAACCGCCCTGATGGCGGCTCTGTACGGCTACGTCTACACTTACAAGAAACAAATCTACCTGCTCTTATGGTCCGCAGGTTGGGCCTTACTTGCCATCCACTACGCAGGATTTGTATTCCGTGATTCGATCCCTCAGGGTCCTTTCCAATCCTCGTTTTCACTGTGGCTGGTGGCCGCGGCGGCGCTGGTCTTTTTCCTGAGCGCACAGCTCTACGTGCAATCGCAGCCCTGGGTGTATCCCATCGGCGGCGCCGCAGCCTTTTTCGCGGTCTGGGGCTTGCTCTACGCGCAGGAACAATTTCCATTCTCACCTGGATTTGGAATTGCCGTCGTTTTCATTGCCGCAGGTGTCTTGTTCTGGCGCGGTAACCGCAAACGAGAAACGTTGGCGGACAGCGGCCTGGGCATGGCCTTCGGGCTATGGGGAGCTCTGGGACTGGCCAACGAATTTGCCGGTCACAATGGAACGAACGCGAACGTCGTGCTGGGCACGCTAACGGTTGTCCCGCTGATATTCACCGCAGTTCTGATGGCCATGGCGCTCTATGAAGAGGAAAAGCGGCGGATGGAAGGGCATATGCTGGCGCTCTCCAACCTGAATCTGGCCACCTCCGGAGTGATGGGCAGCGAAGTGCAGAGAATGCTGGCGCAAGCGTTGGACAGGATTTTGAATGTGGTGCGAATCCCATCCGGTGCGCTCTTCCTGCATCATGGAGATCCGCTGGGGCCAACTTCTGTGGTAGCTGTAGGGCTCAGCGAATCTTTTTGCAGTGTGTCCCAACAAGATGGGCTCGACGATCACTTGGTTGAGTTGGTGGTCCGGCTCGGCGGGCTGGCGGTCTTCAGAGATCTCCACCGCGACGCACTTTGGAAGACGCTGGAAGGAGAAAAATCATTCCAGCGATTCCGGCAGCTCGCGCTTCAGCAAGGTCTGCGCACGGTGGCAGCCATCAGCCTGCAAACCAAGGAGCGGGCCTTCGGTGTCCTCCTTTTGGGCACACCGGACAGCAGACGATTCACCCCGCCCGAGCTTCACCTTCTCTTGGCGCTGGGCCATCAAATCGGCATGGCCGTGGAGAACAGCTACCTGATCCAGCAGACTTCGCGCCGCAGCGAGGAATTGAACATCCTGAACGAGATAGGACGTGTGCTCAGCTCCACGCTCGATACCGACAACCTGTTTGAAAAAATTTACACCGAGATGCAGCGGTTGCTCGATGCCAGCAACCTCTACATCGCGTTCTTTGATGCCTCCAGCAACATGCTGCGCTTTGAACTCGAAATCCGTGATGGCGCACCGCAACCAAAACGCACGCGGGCCGGCGGCAATCACCTGTCGGAATACATCATCAAGAACCGCCAGCCGCTTCTGATCCGGGAAAATGTGTCGCAGGAGGCGCGCCGTCTGGGCGTTGAACCCCTGATGCCGATGGGTTGTTTCTGCGCGGTACCTTTGGTGCTTTACGACCGCGCCGTGGGTGTCATGGCCGTTCTCAGCCGGCAGGAACGGGCTTTCGACGATGGGCATCTCGAATTGATGCGGGTGCTGGCGAGCGAAGCGACTATTGCTTTGGAAAACGCGCGGCTGTTTCGTGGCGAGCAAATTAAGTCACGTCATCTGACACTGCTCAATAATATTTCGCGCAACACCATCGCCACCCTCAATCCCGACGAAATGCTCGCGCGCATCGCCACGGAGCTTGAAAGCGGGCTCACCTACGACCACATCAGCATCGGCCTACTGGACTACGTGGCGAAAGAAGTGGTGATCCAGGCGCAGGCCGGAAAGCGCAAAGACGCTGAAGGCCACAGGATCCGATTTGGGGAGGGATTGGTCGGCCGCGTTGCGCGCACCGGTGAAATTGCAGTGGTACGGGATTTCACCGCGGACAACTCCCTGGGCGCGCCTCTCCTGGAGGGCTCGGCTTCCGCCGTCGTCCTGCCCATCGTCTATGGCGACCAGTTGCACGGCGTCCTGTGCGTGGAAACAGCCGAGCTTTGCGATTTCACGGTAGAGCAGTTGCAATTGCTCGAAACACTGGCCGACCTGATCTCCGGCGCGCTGCATGGCGCAATCAGCTTCCAGAAGGCACAGGAGCAGGCCATCACCGACGGCCTCACCGGCGTCAAGACGCATCGCTACTTCATGGAAACACTGTCCGCGGAATGGAAGCGCGCCACACGCGCCGGCCGTCCCTTCTCTGTCGTGCTTATTGATTTGGACCGCTTCAAGTTCGTCAACGATTTTTACGGGCACCTGGAAGGAGACCTGGTGCTGCGGCGAGTGGGCCAGATCCTGGAGGAGAATTGCCGCCGGTCTGACATCGTGGCCCGCTACGGCGGAGACGAGTACGTAGTGCTCATGCCGGAAACCAACGCGGAGCAATCGCGCCAGCTCGCGGGAAAACTGCGCACCTGGATTTGCTCCGACCCGCTTTTGCGGGAGAAGAATGTCACCGGCAGCTTCGGCATCGCCACCTTCCCGGTGCACGGTTCGACGCCGCAGGAACTCATTCAAGTGGCCGACGCGTCGATGTATCTCTCCAAGCATCAGGGTGGCAACGCCGTCTCGACGGCAGATCATTTTGATCCCAATGAGGCCAAGCGCTGGAAGCGCGATGTTCTGGAAGCCTATCTGGGCGTCACTCTGAAAAAGCAATTTACCACCGGCCCGGCGGTGTTGGAAGAAATCTGCAGCCGGCTGGATCAGTTCACGCGTTCGCTCGAAGCCACTGAAATTACAAATTCCAAAGGAACGGGAATGACTTTTTCAGCGACTGCGCTGAACAATGAAGTCCCGTCGGTTCCACTGCCGCAGCCGGTCATCGAAACGCTGACCTCACTTGTGACCGCGGTTGACTCCAAAGATCCATTCACGAACAACCATTCGCAAAAAGTCTCCTCCTACGCCTTCGCCTTGGCCGATGCGATGGACCTGGACACCAGCACGGTTGATGAGATCCGGTTCGCGGCGTTGCTCCACGATCTCGGTAAGGTCGGAATAGCGGAAACCGTACTCAACAAGAACGGTCCGCTGGACTCGGACGAGTGGGAGTTGATGAAACAACACGTCGAATTTGGCGCGCGAATCCTGGAAAAGTGTGCCGGTCTCGAAAGCATCTGCGCCATGGTCCGCCACCATCATGAATTCTTTGACGGCTCCGGTTATCCGGAAGGGCTTTCCGGGGAAAAAATTCCACTGGGCGCGCGCGTGATCGCCATTGCCGATGCTTACGACACCATCACATCGGAGCGCACCTACAAGCGTCCGCGCCCCGCGGAAGAAGCGCTGGCCGAGCTGGAACGCTGCGGGGGCTCGCAATTCGACCCAGAGCTCGTCACACTTTTCCTTAGAGCCATGCGCAGATTGCCGAGTCCAATTTTCGAGATCACGTCCGGCGCGGAAAAAGTGGTTGTCGCAGGGCCAACCGCCTGATTTGCAGCGACCATTTTCCCCATACTTCAACGTATGACACCTTTTCACCTTTCTCCCTCTCTGTTAGGCTCGAAATTGTTACGCTCATATTTTGCGGAGGGAATGCCTCATGCAAGTCGCAAAAGTTCGCTGGGTGGGCGGGGATCAATTCATCGCAGTTGGACCGTCGGGGCATGCGGTGCCGATTGATTCCGACCGTCAATCCAACACCGCGCCGGGACCGATGGAATTACTGCTGCTGGCGCTGGGCTCTTGCACCGCAACGGATGTGGTGGACATTCTCAAGAAGAAACGCCAGAAGCTCGACTCACTTGAAGTGGAAGTTTCCGGCGAGCGTGCCAAAGAGCCGCCTACGATTTGGGTGAAACTCGAAATTGTTTACCGTTTGAAAGGACATCTTGACGAGAAAGCAGTGAAAGATGCGATTCAATTGAGCGAGGACAAATACTGTTCGGTGGCGGCCACGCTGCGGAAAACTGCTCCCATTACCTTTCGCTACGAAATCAAATCTGCGTGAAGAATTTCCTGCGAGAACAAATTATTTTGCGTGGACCGCTCCCGGGGCGGCAGTTGCCGCGTCTGG
>DATGHC010000004.1:0-5901 GCA_035308165.1 Candidatus Acidiferrales bacterium
CTTCACCCCCGCGCCAGGAACTGGCCCGGAGTGTCCCGATATCGCTCGAATTTCCAACGAAGCCTGGCTCATGACCGGCTCTCCCTAGGCCTTTTCCAGTTTCACGAGGAACCCTTTGAACTCGGGCGTGAATGCATTCGGGTCCACCACCGTTGGTGAGAGCAGATTCAGCGGTGTCCGCGCATTTCTATCCGCATCTTCTTGGATCCCGCGGAAGCCTTGATGAATCGGTATGCCGATTTGATAGACCTTCTTCCCGTCAAATTGCATGGACTTGATCCGTTTGGTAACAAACGCTTTTGCGATGTAAGTTCCGCGCGCACTTGTCACTTTCACTTTTTCTCCGCCTCGGATCCCCAATTCGTCCCCCAACTCAGCGGGGATTTCCACGAACGGCTCGGGAATCAGCTGCACGTTCATGGGATTGTTTTTTGTCCAGTAGTGATACTGCTCGGTCAGGCGATACGTCGTGCAAACAATCGTGTAGCCCTGCTCCACCGTCCCGTATTTGTCCGCGGCCGTCGTAAATTTCTTCACCACCGGACTGGTCGATTGTTGCGGGTGAAGCGGATTCTGAATTGGGCTTTCAATCGGCTCGTAATGTTCCGGAAAAGGCCCGTCGGCCATGGCGCCCAGCGGGACAAATAACCGCCCGATCCCTTCCGGATTCATAATGAACGGCCCCATGTGGTCTCTTGGATTTGAATCCACTTTGAAATCGGGCACGTCATTGCCCGCCCACTTCTGGCTCGCTTCACTCCACCAGATTTGCCGTCGCGAGGCATCCCACGGCTTGCCGTCCGTGTCGCAGGAGGCGCGGTTATACATGACGCGGCGATTCGATGGCCACGACCAGGCCCAGTTGGGATAAATCCCCAACCCCGATGGATCTTCCGTTCCGCGCCGCTGCAGCATTGGCCCCGCTTCCGTCCAGGATCCGCAATAGAGCCAGTTGCCGCACGAGGTGGTTCCGTCGTCTTTCAGCCAGGCGAAGCCCGGTAATTGTTGACCGGTCTTGATCTGCTGCTTCGTGACCGGATCCTCCAGGTCCGCCAGCGCCTTCCCGTTAATTTCCTTCGCAATCTCCCCAAGCGCGGGATGCTGCGGATCGGTGTAGGCCCACGTCAAATTCAGTATCGGGTCCGGGAACTTGCCGCCCTGCGATTTGTACAAATCCCTCACCCGCAGGAATATCTGGGCGATGATGTCCTGATCCAACCGCGCATCGCCCGGCGGAGGCAGCGCTGCATTCTTCCACTGCACCCACCGCGCCGAGTTCGTGAAGCTCCCATCTTTTTCGGCAAATCCTGCGCACGGCAAGCGGTAAACTGTGGTCTGAATGGCCCTCATTTCCGCTTCGCTGGTGCCGGGCGCCCTCCAGAACTCGCTGGTTTCATCGGGATAAATCTCGCCCACTACCAGCCAGTCCGCTTTCTTCAGCGCATCAATATTCTTCTGCGTGTCCGGCCCGATCATCACCCCATTCATGCCGAACGCGAAAACTCCCTTCACCGACCCGCGATACATGTTGTCCCAGATTTGCGCCCACGCGTAATTCCGGTCCACTTTCGGTAAGTAATTAAACGCGAAGTCGTTTTCTTTCTTTGCCGCATCGCCATACATTGCCTTCAAGAGCGACACCGCAAACTTCGGCGTGTTCGACCAATAATTGAAGGAATCCCATGGCGCGGGCTTCGAGGCGGTCGGCGTGATCCGCTTCAGGTAGGCGGCAAAATCGGAATCGGCGGGAGTCGGAACTTTCAGGTACCCCGACAAATTATCGAAGATCCCCGCCATGTCCGTGGCGCCCTGAATATTCGAGTGTCCGCGCAGGGCGTTCACTCCACCCCCCGCGCGCCCCACATTCCCCATCACCAGTTGCAACATGGCCGCCGTGCGAATCATCTGCGTGCCGTAGGTGTGCTGGGTCAGGCCCACGGCGTAAATGATCGTCGCCACCTTCTTCATGTCCCCCCCCTTGCGGATGGACGTGAACAAATCGGCGGTATTCAGGAATTGCTCCCGCGGAATGCCCGTAATCTTCTCCACCATTTCGGGTGTGTATCTCGAATAGTGTTGCTTCAATAGCTGAAACACGCAGCGCGGATTCTTGAGCGTCAAATCGTAATTTACATTGGGAGGCAACAGAGGCGGAGGCGGCGCAGCCCCGGCGGGGGCTTTGGCGGCAACCACATGGGCGGCCGCGCCCTTGCCCGGTCCGCTGCCTTCCTCATAATTCCACGAAGCTTTGTCGTAGGTGTGCGAAGTGGGATCAAATCCCGAATACAGCCCATCCTCGGGCAGCTTGAATCCTTCCTTAATAATGAAGGACGCATTCGTGTAGTTGATCAGGTAATCTTTGGCGTAGCGGTCATTCTGGATCGCGTAGCTAATCAGTCCGCCCAGAAACGCGATGTCCGCCCCAGCTCGAATTTGCAGGAAGAGGTCCGCGGTGGCTGCCGTCCGCGTAAATCGCGGGTCTACCACAATCATCTTGGCGTTTCGGTTTCGCTTGGCTTCGATGGCCCACTTAAATCCGCAGGGATGGTTCTCGGCAGGATTGCCGCCGATGATCAACATCATGTCCGTGTTCTTGATGTCGACCCAGCCATTGGTCATCGCCCCGCGTCCGAATGTTGGTCCCAAACTTGAGACCGTGGGGCCGTGTCAAACACGGGCCTGGTTTTCCAGGTAGCAGACCCCCAGGCTGCGCATGCTCTTGACCACTAAAAAGTTGAATTCATTGGTGTCTGTGCAGCCGCCGGTGAAGGCAATTCCTTCACAGCGGTTGACGGTGTTGCCCTTCGCGTCCTTTTCCACAAACGTCGCGTCGCGCGTAGTCTTCACTTTCGCCGCGATTTCGTTCAGCGCGTCATTCCAGGAGATGTCTTCCCAATCCGTTGCACCCGGACGCCGCACTTGCGGTTTCAGCAGCCGCCGCTCGTTCAAAATATCCTGTTCCAGTGACGCGCCCTTGGGGCAGAGCGTCCCGCGGTTAATGGGGTGGTCCGGATCGCCTTCCACGTGAATCACTTGCGGCGTCGCGTTCTTCGCCTTGTCGCCCAGCGTGTAAATAATCACGCCGCAGCTCACCGAACAGTACGGGCAGGTGGACCGCGTTTCCGACGCCCGCGCAATCTTCAATTCGCGCAACTGCGCCCGCGCGGGCCCCAGATCAAATCCGAGAATGGTTGCCGCAACTCCCCCGGCAATCCCTACTTTCAGGAAGTCTCGACGATTGGTTTCCATCGCCCCTCCCGGGTCGATCAATAATCCCAACGCGTTTCTAGTAATTCAAAATGCCTGGATTGCAAAAAGGGAACAATTGCGGCGCACAGAATCGCTAATGCGGGCTTGTCAGTCAAGTCAAGACCAAGCGCGAGATGCATGTCTACCTCCCCAAAGCTTCGCGGAGGGAAGCGCGATTATGTGTTTGCCGAATTGTGACTGTCAAATGAATTTGTGTTAATTTTTGGCCTGGCTCCGGTGGGTGTCCCTTGCGTCGTGGTTATCTGTCGGGATTTATTCTTCATCCCAGGCGATGACGTTTCATGGCAGTTTTCAGCGGGATGGCCTGCTCTTCACCGCCCCGGATCCGCTCCAGAGCACGTCCCGCCAGGTACAGATCTTCCAGGTCATCCAAATGTTCCAGGATAGCTTCCCGTGCGTAAAACGTTTTCGTCCGCCCCGTGCGCCGGGCCAGCTTCTCCAGCCTCTTCTCAATAGCCTGCGGGAGTCGTATCGCCAGCATGTGTCCCTCGCTAGACTAGTATAGGACGAGAGCGCTTCCGCACCCGATCCAACAAATCTTTCATCTGGGGCGATCAAAAATCCAGCTTGTCTTTGTAGATCAGATCCGCAAGATGAAACGTAAACCGGCCGCCTTTTTCTCCCCAATCGAAGACCATGGTCCGATCTCCGGGTTGAATGAGCGGCTTGCCGTTAACCGAACGCGGGTACTGGAATTCGAGGGCTGGAATCGGGGCCAGCTGTTTGTTATCGGGAGGAACAAGTGTGCCGGGGTGAAGGCGGTTCCAATCTTCGTGTTCTTTATCGATGGCCGTTGGTATGTATTGCCATGGGAAACTCTCGTCGCCACAGGACGATAGTGCACTATAATCGTGCAAAGTCCAGACGTAGGCCGGGCTCACTTTGGCTCCGTGCTCCAAAATGCTTAACTGGTCGGCATCGCCGGTACTTCTTGGGGTCCCGGGTGGCCACCCCCAGGCGCGAATGACAATAAATTGCGTATAGATTGGATCGGTCAGGCAGGTTGAAGTCTCATCGTCAAATTCTTGCCGTTTCTCTGGTGACATCGTGTCGTACTTTTTCTGAATCTGCAACTGCCTGAGCATGGCCTGGCGAACCAAAAGCGACGAAAGCAAGACGGCCCTATGGACATCTTTCGAGTTCTTGACCTCAGCGGTGGCAACCCAGGGAGAGTCCGTCAGGACCTTGAGGCATACGTCGCTTGACCATTGGTGCCAATCCTGGTCAATCGGTGATTGCGCTGCCGCAGCAACAGCTATGCCAAGAATCGCAACGGCATAGAGTGCCTTGGAAATGGATCGCACAGTCTCGCTCATTAGGTTTCTCTCACCTCTAGCATTGTTAGAAATCCAGCTTGTCCTTATAAATCAAGTCGGCCAGGTGAAAGGTGAATTGGCCGCCTTTTTCTCCCCAATCGAATACCATGGTTCTGTCACCGGGTTGAATGAATGGTTTGCCATTAACCGGGCGAAGATAGAAGAATTCTTGTGCTGGAATCGGGGCCAATTGCCGATTTTCCCGCGGCTGAGCGCTAGGGTGGGCTTTGTGCCAGTCGTTGTTTAATTTGTCGATGGCCGTTGGGATGTATTGCCAGGGGAAACTCTCGCCACCGCACGGCAATGGTGCGTCAATATTGGACACGGGCAATACGAAGGCCGGGCTCACTTTGGCACCGTGCTCCAAAATACTCAACTGTTCGGCTAAGCCGGTACTCTTTGGATTCCCCTGCGGACCACCCCAAGCGCGAATGACAATGTACTGCGTGTAGAGTGGATCGGTCAGACAGGTCGCAGTCTCATTGTCAAATTCCTGCCGCTTCGCTGGCGACATCTTGTCGTACTTTTTCTGAATCTGTAATTCTCTGAGCATCGCCTGCCGAACTAAAAGCGACGATAGCAAGACGGCTCTATGCACACTCTTCGAGCCCTCCGGTTCAACGGCAGAAACCCACGGCGAAGCCGTAAGTACCTTGAGGCATACATCGCTCGGCCATTGGTGCCAATCCTGATCAATCGGGGATTGTGCGGCGACGACAAGAGCTATGCCGAAAAATGCGAGGGTGCAGAGTGCCTTGGAGATTCCTTTCATTTGTTGACTGACATTCACGGCGGAAGAATACCATTATTTTAATTCACCTGAGTCTCATCGCTCTCAATCTTACTTTTGAAGATTCTGCCTCCTCAGTTGCCGCAACATCTCACGCAAGTCCGGCCCGCCTTTCCAAATCACCACAATCGTAATGAAAGCAAACGCTCCTCCGGCGACGAGCAGACTGGCCGTCCAGAACAATTCCCAGTATCTCATTGCGATTCCTTCAGTCTATCGGGAGCCGCCGAAACTCCCTGGTTGCGACTTGAAGGTCCTCCAATCAGCGATCCCGCGCAGAACCCAACTGTGGCAAGTCCAAACGCTGCAAACCCCGTCACATTCTCATTCCAGTGTAGAAAAAAGAACGGAATGATCGCGCCTGCCGCCCCCATCAGCATGGCCAGATATCCACCCAGAGTGCTGGAGCGCTTCCAATAAAGTCCGCCAACTACGGAGACAAACGCGCCGGCCAGAAAAATCGTCCCGGTAATATTCAAATAAAGATACACTGCGCCCGGAGGCGTGTAGTAAAGCCCCCAGAAC
>DATGHC010000005.1:0-20038 GCA_035308165.1 Candidatus Acidiferrales bacterium
CAATTGGACGAAGGCATGGCGGGCGACAACGCCGGGCTGCTGCTACGCGGCAT
Source organism: Candidatus Acidiferrales bacterium (assembly GCA_035308165.1). GTDB lineage: Bacteria > Acidobacteriota > Terriglobia > Acidiferrales > UBA7541 > DASTCZ01. The sequence goes on from DATGHC010000005.1 coordinate 54, forward strand.
TGGCAAAGAAGACGTCGAGCGTGGCATGGTGCTCGCGAAGGGCGGATCGATCACGCCGCACACCAAGTTCAAGGCCGAGGTCTACATCCTGACGAAGGAAGAAGGCGGGCGGCATACGCCGTTCTTCAAGGGATATCGTCCGCAGTTTTATCTGCGAACGACGGACGTGACCGGAGTCGCCGAACTTCCAGCGGGCACCGAGATGGTGATGCCGGGCGACAACGTCAGCCTGGTGATCGAGCTGATCACGCCGGTGGCCATGGAAAAGGGCTTGCGCTTCGCGATCCGCGAAGGCGGCCACACCGTGGGAGCAGGCGCAGTGGTCGAGATTGTTGAGTAACCTATGCATACTGGCGAACGAATCCGAATTCGATTGAAGGCTTACGACCACCGCATCCTGGACCAATCCACGCGGGAGATTGTGGACACCGCCAAGCGCACGGGCGCCGACGTGGCGGGTCCGATTCCGCTGCCCACAACCATCAACCGGTGGACGGTGCTGCGTTCCCCGCACGTGGACAAGAAGTCGCGCGAGCAGTTCGAGATGCGCACGCACAAGCGCCTGATCGACATTCTGGAGCCCACGCCGGACACCGTGGACGCATTGATGAAGCTCGATCTTCCGCCAGGTGTGGACGTGGAAATCAAGGCATTCGGCCGCGAGCACGTGGCCAAGTAATTTTGTAAAAGTTTTGTTTCAAAGAGAGTGAATCGCATGTCGGTGAACGGGATTATCGGAATCAAGCTGGGCATGACGCAATACTTCGCCGAAGACGGCGAGTCGGTGCCCTGCACGGTATTGCAAGCCGGGCCGTGCGTGGTTGTGGCCAAGCGCTCGACCACGCAGGATGGCTATGAAGCCGTGCAACTGGGCCTGGTTGAATTCGTCAAACCGCAGCGCGTGAATAAAGCGATGACCGGGCACTTCAAGAAAGCCAATGTTCCGCCGGTGCGTATGCTGCGTGAATTCCGTCTGCCGAAAGCGGACGAAGAAACAAAAGTGGGCGACCGCGTCCTGGTTGACCGGTTTGAGATCGGCGAGTACGTGGACGTGACCGGCGTGAGCAAAGGCCGCGGCTTTGCCGGCGGCGTCAAGCGCTGGCACTACCGCGGTGGCGACGCCACGCATGGTTCCATGTTCCATCGCGCGCCGGGCGGCATCGGCGCCAGCTCGTTTCCTTCGCGCGTCTGGAAGGGGCAGCATTTTCCGGGACACATGGGAAATGTGCGCGTCACCTCAAAGAATTTGCGCGTTGTCAAAATAGACGCGGAAGAGAACCTCCTGCTGGTCTGTGGCGCGGTGCCGGGTCCGCAGGGCAGCTACATCCTCATAAATAAATCGAGGAAAGCGAAGAAGGCGGTAGTTGCAAAGAAATAGCGCCGGGCAGGCGTTTGAAACGCGAGATTGATAAGCAAAGGACACAGGCGATGCCGGTTGTGGACGTAAAAAACCTGAATGGCAAGACCGTGGGTCAGATGGATCTGGCCGACGGGGTCTTTGCCGCCAAAGTGAATCCGCACCTGCTGCACGAAACCACGCGATGGCATCTGGCCGGGCAGCGCGCGGGAACTCACAGCACCAAGGGCCGCGCCGATGTGGCAGGTTCCGGCCGGAAGCTGTGGAAGCAAAAGGGCACGGGACGCGCCCGCATCGGTTCGATCCGGTCGCCGCTCTGGCGGAAGGGCGGCACGGTTCATGGTCCAGTGCCGCACAAATATGCGTATCGCTTGCCGAAGAAAATGATTCTGGGCGCGTTGCGCTCGGCCCTTTCGCAGAAACTCGCCGAAGAGAAATTGATTGTGGTGGATGGCTGGCAGCTCGAAACGCACAAGACCAAGGCCCTGCGCCAGTCTCTTGACAAGCTCAATGGCGATAGCCGCACTATTCTGCTGGTGGACATTAACGGCAACGAAAATTTGGAGCGCGCCAGCCGCAATCTCGAGGGCGTGAAACTTTCACTTTCTCGCGATTTGCAAGTCTATGATTTGCTCAAGCATGACCGGTTGGTGCTCTCAAAAGACGCGGCGATGCGTTTGAGCGAATTGGCCGCGCCACACGCCGGCGCCGAAGATGAAGCTGATCCAGGCATGGCAGCGGGCTCCGGAGAAGGCGAAGGGAAGCCTGCAGCGGCAGAGAAGTCCGCGGCGAAGAAGTCCGCGAAGCCCCGTGCGGCTGCAAAAGTCAACAAGACTGCAAAGCCTGAGGCGAGAAAAGCCTCAGCGAAACCGAAATCGCACAAGGGAAAGGGTAAGGAATAACCGATGGCTGGTCTGGACCCACACCGCATCATTCGCCGGCCCATCGTCACCGAAAAAGGGCTGAACGTGAAGGAATTGCAGCACACGGTTGTATTTGAAGTAGCTGCCGCGGCGAACAAGACGCAGATCAAAGACGCCGTGCAAAAAATTTTTAAGGTCAAGGTCGCCGCGGTCCGCACGGCAAATTTTTTTGGCAAGATGCGCCGACGGGGAATGATCACCGGATATCGCCGCGACTGGAAGAAGGCGTACGTCAAACTTGCTCCGGGCGAGAAGATGATCGAGTACGCCGAGAATTTGTAGGACGCCGGAATACTGGCGGATGGAGATAGTAAGCCGATGCCACTGAAGAGCTTCAAACCGTACACAGCCTCGCGGCGCTTTGTGACCCTGCTCGATAAGAGCGAGATCACGAAGCATGAGCCTGAGAAATCGCTGACCGAACCGCGCCCCCGCTCCGGGGGGCGCAACGCGCACGGCGAAATCACCAGTTGGCATCGCGGTGGGGGCCACAAGCGCCAGTATCGCGTGGTTGATTTCCGGCGCGACAAGACCGGAATCCCCGCCCGGGTGGCGGCCATCGAATATGATCCCAACCGCTCATCGCTTCTGGCCCTGTTGCACTATGCGGACGGCGAAAAGCGCTACATCCTGCATCCCGTGGGTCTGAAAGTCGGTGCCACCGTGTTGACAGGCGAAGGCGCGGACATCCTTCCCGGCAATGCCATGCAGATTAAGCTGATTCCGCCCGGAACGCCGCTGCACAACATCGAGCTTTACCCGGGGCGCGGCGGACAATTGGTCCGCTCGGCAGGCAATTCGGCGCAGTTGCTTAGCAAGGAAGGCGACATCGCTCTGGTCAAATTACCTTCGGGTGAAGTTCGCAAATTCCGTCTCGATTGCATGGCCACCATCGGACAGGTCGGCAATCTTGACCACGAAAACGTGACTTATGGCAAGGCCGGAAAAACTCGCTGGAGAGGCAAGCGGCCCACCAATCGAGGCGTGGCCATGAACCCTGTGGATCATCCGCACGGCGGAGGAGAAGGCCGGGTAAAGGGGAATCATCCGCAGACGCCCTGGGGCTTCCCGACACTGGGCGCTAAGACGCGCAGCAGCAAGCGCGCGGACCACTTGATCGTTGAACGCAGGAAGAAGTAACGGGGAATTTTAGTTGAGGTCGGGTACCCATGAGTGAAATGAGCCGGGCGCGGCGGCATCGAGAGAACCTAATGATGGCAGCCACAAGAACATCACGACGAAACGCACGACGCTCACCTCGGAGGAGAAAGTCCGCCGCCGTGGCGCGTTCGATGAAAACACTGAAGGCCGCGGTAAAGCCCGCTGCTCGTGCGATTTTCACGCGGCAGCCCTCCGCGCCGCCCGAGCAGGTCCTTTACCGGATTTGCAAGCCTGGTTGGGCGGTAGTGGTGGAAAAAACGCCCAACGCGCAGGGCACGCGTTTCGTGTGCCCATTCTGTCCGCGCTCGCATCGCGTTCCGGGGCCTGTTCGCGGGTTCCGGAAGATGCGCCGCGCAGTCTGGATCAAGCTGCGCAGGGTGGAAGAATAATTCTTATCGTACTGAATTTGTCGCAGCGGAATTGAGTAAGAGGGGAATCGGAGAAACATGGCACGCTCGGTAAAAAAGGGACCGTTCATCGATGGCCACCTGCGCGTAAAGGTGGAAACGTTGAACGCCCGCAACGAAAAGAAAGTCGTCCGGACCTGGTCGCGCCGCTCCACCATTCTTCCGGAAATGGTGGGTCACACGATCGCCGTTCACAACGGCAGGAAATTTATCCCTGTCTATGTGACCGAGCAGATGGTGGGACACAAACTCGGCGAATTTGCGCCCACGCGCACCTTCAAGGGTCACGCCGTCAAAGCAGCGCTGGAAAGGGCTGCTGCCGCGGCGGGAGTTCCCGCGGCGGCCCCGGCGGGCGCTGCGGGGGGAACTGGAGCGGCTCTGGCTGGAACGCCGGCCGCGCCCAAGGCATAAACGATGGCGCCAGAAATCACAGCAGCACCGGCAATTGAAGCCCACGCGATGGCCAAGCATGTCCGCGTCTCGCCACAAAAGGCACGGCTGGTGCTGGACATGATTCGCGGGCAGCGCGCGGAGACTGCTCTGGGGATTCTGCGCTTTACTCCCAAGCGGGTGGCCAAGGACATTGAAAAAGTTCTTCGCAGCGCCATCGCCAATGCCGAGCGCAAGGCTGATGACGCCGGCGAATCGCTCGATGTGGATCATCTTTTTGTGGCGCGCTGTTTCGCCAATGAAGGATCGCGTTGGAAGCGTCTGCGTCCCGCGCCCATGGGACGCGCCTTCCGCTACCAGAAGCGCACGGCGCACATCGTGGTGGGAGTTGCCGAACATACCTTGGGCGTGGAGCAACGCGCGGCCGCAGCTGCTGCTGAAGCAGCGTCCAACAAGGGAGTCAAGGGCGCGGTCAAGAAGGCTCGTGCGGCGATCACGGGACAGCCAAATCGCGGGGCAAAGAAACAGCTGGCGAAGACTCAGTCCAAGCCGGACTCGAAGAAATCGAAGTAGGAGGCACTGGTGGGGCAGAAGACACACCCGTACGGATTTCGCCTGGGCTACAACAAGATGTGGAAGTCGCGCTGGTATGCCGACAAGGAGTACGCGAACCTGGTTCACGAAGATGTCGCCTTGCGCAAAGAGTTGAAGGACAAACTCAAAGCGGCGGGGATCGCGTCCATTGACATCGAGCGCGCCGCCAACAAACTGGTCATCCGCATCTATACCGCACGGCCCGGAATTATCATCGGCCGCAAGGGCGCGGAGATTGACAAGCTCAAAGGTGAGATTCAGAAGCGCACCAAGCGTGAAGTGCACGTGGACATCCAGGAAGTTCACCGCCCGGAACTCGATGCGCAACTAGTCGCGGAGAATATCGCGCTGCAACTTGAAAAGCGCGTAGCCTTCCGCCGCGCCATGCGCAAGGCGGTTGATTCAGCACTGCGTTTCGGTTGCAAAGGAATCAAAGTCCACGTGGGTGGACGTTTGAACGGAGCGGAAATCGCCCGCAAGGAGTGGTATCTGCAGGGACGACTGCCGCTACAAACCTTGCGCGCCGACATCGACTACGGCACCGCCGAGGCTCAAACCACCTATGGACTTATCGGTGTGAAATGCTGGGTTTATGGGGGCGAGCGGATACCTGACAAGGGGCAGGCCACGGAAAAAGTAGCGTAGAGCCTTTTTCGCAAAGGGTTTCCCCAGCGGAGCACAGATTTTTATGTTGATGCCGAAAAAAGTGAAATATCGCAAACAGCAGCGCGGACGCCGTGCGGGCAAAGCCTGGCGCGGCGGCAGCCTGGCTTTCGGTGAATTTGGCCTCAAGGCTTTGGAGCCGGCCTGGATTACCGACCGCCAGATTGAAGCCTCGCGAGTGGCCATCACCCGTTTTATCAAGCGAGGCGGCAAGCTCTGGATCAGGATTTTCCCGGATAAGCCCTTCACCAAGAAGCCCGCGGAAACGAGAATGGGGAAGGGCAAGGGGTTGCCGGAGCACTGGGTCGCCGTCGTAAAGCCGGGCCGTGTGATGTTTGAAATGGCTGGAGTGGATTTGGCCGCAGCCAAGGAAGCGATGGAATTGGCGGCGCACAAGTTGCCCATACGTACAAAATTTGTGACCCGAGCAGGTGAACTGTAATGCCGAGGCGCGTCGAAAAACTCCGTGATTTGGGAACTCCGGAATTGGAAATTCAGGAGAAGGAGTTGGGGGAGCAGATTTTCCGCCTCCGCTTTCAGCTCACCACCGGGCAGTCCGAAGCGCTTGCGCGATTGCGTTCCGCGCGCAAGGAACTGTCCAGGGTCAAGACCTTGCTCCGCGAACGGGAAATCAAGCAGAAGGTTGGCAATGGAAAACGTTAATACGGAAATGAATAAGACGGCCCAACCCGGCCGCGTTCGGGGAGGCCGCCAGGAAAAAACCGGCGTGGTCACCAGTTCGAAGATGGCCAAGACCATCGTGGTCAAGGTGACCCGCATGGTGGAGCACAATAAATATGGACGTGTGGTGCGCGTCACCAGGAAATTCTATGCGCACGACGAAACCGGCCAGGCACAGCCGGGCGACACGGTCCGCATTGTTGAGACCCGGCCGATGTCGAAGCTGAAGCGCTGGCGTTTGGCGGAAGTTGTGGCCCACCGCTCGACGGCGGTTTGATCGCCACTGAGAATTAAGGGAGAGAGTCGCAAATGATTCGCATGCGGTCGTGGCTAACGGTGGCCGACAATTCCGGCGCCAAACAGTTAACGATGATTCTGCCCCTGGGCGGCGACACCGGCCTGCGCGCCGGATTGGGCGATGTCATCACCGCATCCGTCAAGGAAGCCGCGCCCGATAGCGCAGTAAAAGCCGGAAAAGTGGTCCGCGCCGTGGTTGTTCGCACTCGCAAGGAACACCGCCGCCGCGATGGCACCTATATCCGTTTTGACGACAATGCCGCGGTGCTCATTAACGAAACCAATGAGCCGGTTGGCACGCGCGTCTTCGGGCCGGTTGCACGTGAACTGCGCGAAAAGAATTTCGCCAAGATCGTCTCACTCGCACCGGAGGTTTGGTAAGTCAAATGAGCAATCGCCAGGAACAAGTCGTCCGCCACAGCGGAACCATCCGCAAGAATGACCAGGTGCGGGTGATGGCCGGCCGCGACAAGGGTAAGACCGGCCGCGTTCTTTCGGTGGACCCTGCCGGAAAGAGAGTGACCGTCGAGCATGCCGGCATGGTCAAGCGCCACACACGACCGAATCCGCAAAAGAATGTGAAGGGCGGCATTCTTGAAAGAGAAGCGCCCATTGCCATTTCCAACGTGATGGTGGTTTGCCCGGCCTGCAACAAACACACTCGTGTGGGGCACAGGATTTTGTCCGACGGCACAAAGGTCCGCATCTGCCGCCGCTGCGACACAACGCTGGAGAAGTAACGGAGACTTGGGCAGGGATGCAAGGAAGATGCAAGAATGAATAGCAGAATGAGAGACAAATATCGGGGAGAGGTGATTCCGGCGCTCATGAAGCGCTTCGGCTATTCCAATCCCATGGCCGTGCCAAAGCTGGCCAAAATCGTGGTCAACATCGGCATGGGCGAAGCCAGCCAGAACGTCAAGCTGCTCGACGTGGCGGTCATCGAACTGGGTCAGATTGGGACAAAAGGCCGTCGTCACGCGCGCCAAGAAGTCCATCGCGAATTTCAAGATTCGCAAGGGCATGCCCATCGGCTGCTGCGTCACGCTGCGGGGCGACCGGATGTACGAGTTTCTAGATCGCCTGTGCAATATCGTGCTGCCCCGTGTGCGGGACTTCAAGGGTTTGCCGCCGAACTCTTTCGATGGCCGAGGCAACTACACGCTGGGCCTGAAGGATCAACTCGTGTTCCCGGAAATTGATTACACCCGCGTGGACAAAATCAAGGGCATGAACATTACCTTTGCCACCACGGCACGGACCGATGAGGAGTGCCGCGAGTTGCTTCGCGGAATGGGTGTGCCGCTGCGCACCGCCTGAGGAGACACATGGCTCGAGACTCTCAATTCGCGAAAATGCGCAAGAAGTTGAAGTACAAGATTCGCGTGCGCAACCGCTGCCGCATCTGCGGACGCCCGCGCGGCTACCTGCGCAAATTTCAGATGTGCCGCATCTGCTTCCGTGGCCTCGCCCTGAAAGGCGAAATTCCCGGAGTGCTGAAGGCCAGTTGGTAGGGAAGGGAACACCATAGAGATGATGACCGATCCGATTTCCGATTTATTGACGCGCATCCGGAATGCTGCCCACGCCAAGCTTGCCCGCGTGGACATTCCCGCCTCCAAGCTGAAATCCGAGATCGCGCGCATTTTGAAGGAAGAGGGCTACATCCAGACTTATAAGCTGGTCGAGGAATCAAAGACCCGCAAGACTTTGAGGGTTTTTCTGAAATATACGCCGGACCGCCGCAGCGTTATCACTGATTTGAAGCGCGTCTCGCGTCCCGGCAAGCGCTTCTATGTTGGTTCGGGTGAAATCCGCGCCGTCATTGGAGGCATGGGCACTTCAATCATCAGCACGCCAAAGGGCGTCATGAGCGGGCGCGCGGCGCGCAAGGCCCACGTCGGCGGCGAACTGCTTTGCGAGGTTTGGTAATAGGATTTGATTTAGATACGCAGGAATGGGAGTGGATCGAGAATGTCGCGCATAGGACGCAAGCTGATTGATGTACCCGCCCCGGTAAAAGTCCAGATCTCCGGCAGCGGGGTGGATATTCAGGGCCCCAAGGGCAAGATGCACGTCAAACTGCCAGCCGGCATCAAGTTTGAGCAGAAAGGCGCGACGCTCCTGGCCTCGCGCGAGAATGACAGCCAGAAAGCGCTGCACGGGCTTGCGCGCGCGCTGGTCGCAAACGCCATCACTGGGGTGACGACTGGATTCAAGAAGGAAATGGATATCGTGGGAGTCGGCTATCGCGCCGAGCTGAAAGGCAAGTCTGTTGTCCTTAGCCTGGGTTATTCGCACCCCATCGAATTTCCGGTTCCCGAGGGAATCCAGATCACGGTCGATAAGCAAACGCATATGACAGTTTCCGGGGCCGACCGCGCCCTCGTCGGCCAGGTGGTCGCCAATCTCCGGGGATTGCGTCCGCCCGACCCCTATAAGCAAAAGGGCATTCGTATCACCGGTGAACGGTTGAAGAAGAAGGCCGGCAAGGCTGGAGCGAAGGCTGCCGCGTAGCCACCCGGTATTTGTTTTCCTTGTGGGGCTGTTTTTTGGATTTGGGGCCCGCCTGGCTTAGCAGGGCGGGGCTTTTGCAGTGGACAGCTTTTGGCATTTCTCAAAAGGAGAATGGAGTGGCAAGCGCACCTGTTCGCAGAATATCACGCAGCGCCCATCGCCAGCGCATTCATCGCCGGGTACGTCAGAGTGTGTCCGGCACTTCTGATCGGCCGCGACTGGCCGTGTATCGCTCGCTCAATCATATTTATGCTCAAGTGATTGACGACCGCGCGGGCAAGACGCTGGTTTCGGCCAGCTCGATTGACAAGGAAACGCGCAAGCAGACCAAAGGTGGCGGCAACGTTGCCACTGCTAAGCTCATCGGCAAGATGGTTGCCGAGCGCGCCCTTGCCGCGGGAATTTCAAAAGTTGTTTTTGATCGGGGCGGATATAAGTACCACGGCCGCGTTGAAGCTCTCGCCCAGGCGGCCCGGGAAGCGGGGTTGAAATTCTAAACTAATGTCGAAGCAGATGCTAAAAGACTCGCTCGCCGTCCGCCAGCCGGTAGAGTTCAGCGCCAACAGTCTGAAGGACCAGGTCGTGGCCATTAATCGCGTCACCAAGGTCGTCAAGGGCGGAAAGAATCTGAGCTTTTCCGCGTTGGTTGTTGTCGGGGATCAGCAGGGCCACGCCGGATTTGGGATGGGCAAGGCTCGTGAAGTCCCTATGGCCATCCGCAAGGCCATCGAGCAGGCCAAGAAGAATATGCTGCGGATGAATTTGAAGGGCACGACAATTCCACATCAGGTGGATGGCTGGTATGGCTCTGGCCACGTCATGTTGAAGCCCGCTCCTGACGGGACGGGAATTATCGCCGGCGGTCCGGTGCGCGCGGTCATGGAGGTCGCCGGAATTCACAACGTGCTCACGAAATCAATTGGCACGTCGAACCCGCACAACGTGGTCAAAGCCACGTTTGATGCGCTTTTGCGATTGAAGAACGCAGACCAGGTGGCCGAGAGGCGCTCGAAGTCCGTCGAGGACATGCGCAAATGAGTTTTAAGTGCGGCGGTAACGAATAAATTATGAGCAAGAAAAAAGACGGGACGCTGAAAATCAAATGGGTGGTCAGCTTCATTGGCTGCCCCATCGGAATGCGGGAATGCATCCGCGGGATGGGATTCCGCAGGCTCCAACAAGTTGTTGAGCATCCCGACACGCCCGCGGTTCGCGGCATGATTCTGAAAGTGCGCCACCTGGTTGAAGTGGTCGAATAAGGCGGGAGAAAGCGGCAATGGGTCACAACCTTTCCAATTTGAAGCCGCCGCGAGGCTCGCGGCACAAGAAAGTCCGCGTGGGCCGCGGAATTGGCTCGAAGCTCGGGCGCACCGCAGGACGAGGCAGTAAAGGGCAGAAGTCGCGCTCCGGCTATTCCCGCCGCCGCGGATTTGAGGGCGGTCAGATGCCGCTGCATCGGCGCATCCCCAAGCGTGGCTTTCACAATCCTACGAGCAAGGAATTCTCAGTCGTGAATATTGAAACGCTGAATGCCTTCGCTTCCGGAGACGTGGTCACGCCCGAATCGTTACGCAGCCGCGGCATGGTCCGCCGCGCGTCTGGCGAAATCAAGATCCTCGGCACTGGCGAGCTGAAAGTCGCGCTCACCGTCCAGGCGCACGCTTTCAGCGCCTCTGCATCGGAAAAAATCGCCGCCGCGGGCGGCAAGGTGGAAACAGTATCTTGAGATCATTTTTCCAGGCTCTGGCTAACATCTTCCGCATCCCGGACTTGCGGAAGCGCGTGCTTTTCACTCTCGCGATGCTCGCGGTGTACCGCATCGGCTCGGTCATTCCCACCCCTGGAATCAATACCGCCGTGGTGGAAGATCTGTTCAACCAGATGGCTGGCTCGGCGCTGGGGATGTTCAATCTGTTCAGCGGCGGTGGTTTCCGGCGCATGACCATTTTCGCATTGGGCATCATGCCCTACATCACTGCCTCCATCATTTTGCAGTTGTTGACAGTGGTGTGGCCCTATCTTGAGAAACTCCAAAAAGAGGGCGAGCTCGGCCGGAAGAAAATCACCCAGTACACGCGCTACCTCACCATTCTGCTCGCTTTGATTCAGTCGTTCACCATCGCCATCAGCCTGCAAGGCCAGACATTTTCCAGCCAAGCCATGGTTTACAATCCCGGCCTCGGCTTCACTCTTATGACCATTCTCACCCTGACCACAGGGACAGCTTTCATCATGTGGCTGGCGAGCAGATTACCGACCGCGGAGTCGGCAATGGCATGTCCCTAATCATTTTTGTGGGCATTGTGGTTGGTTTGCCCAATGGTGTTGGTGATTTGTTGGACAAGGTAAGGAACAGCGCCTGGGGGCCGTTCACGCCCCTGGCCGTCCTGCTGCTCGTCGCTCTCATGCTTGCCGTGATTGGATTTATCGTCCTGGTGGAAGGCGGCCAGCGCCGCATTCCCGTCCAATACGCCAAGCGCGTGGTCGGCCGAAAAGTCATGGGCGGTCAGATGACCTATTTGCCGCTGCGCGTGAACTCCGGTGGGGTTATCCCGCCGATTTTTGCCAGCTCCTTGCTCACCTTTCCGGCGACTCTAAACCTGTTTCTCACCAGTAAGTATCACATCAAGTCTTTCGACGCGTTCGCGAAAGCTCTGGCCTGGGGTGAGCCTCTTTACATTTTCGTTTACGTTTTTTTAATTATCATCTTCGCGTTCTTTTACGTCGGGATTGTCTTCAATCCCACCGAACTTGCTGACAATATGCGAAAGTTCGGCGGCTTCATTCCCGGTATCCGTCCAGGACGCAACACCTCCGAGCACATCAGCCGCATCTTGCGCCGTCTTACTTTGGTCGGCGGCGTCTATTTGGCGGTTGTTTGTTTGATTCCGGAGTGGATGCTATCCGGTGTTCATCTCCAGCACCTGTATGGTCCCTTGGGCGCCTGGTTTGATGCGCACTCTCCGCGTTTCTTGCTGGAAGGTCTGGGAATCACTTTTTATTTCGGCGGCACCTCTCTGCTCATTGTTGTTGGCGTGGCCATGGATACCGTTCAGCAGATTGAGGCGCAGCTTGTCATGCGAAACTACGATGGTTTCGTCAAGAAGGGCAAGCTGCGAGGCCGGCGGTATGGATGAGGCTCGTGGATCGGCTCGGACCCGCCTCGCCGTAATCTTTTTGGGGCCGCCGGGGGCCGGGAAAGGTACGCAGGCTAAGGAGGTGGGTCGCCGCCTCAGCTTGATTCAACTTTCGACCGGGGACATGTTTCGGGAGCATGTGACCAATGGCACCGAACTCGGGCGGCGTGCCAAGCCCATCATGGATCGCGGCGATCTGGTCCCGGACGAAATCGTTCTCGGAATGATCGAAGAGCGGCTGGCCAAGCCGGATGTGGCTGCGGGGTTCATACTGGATGGTTTTCCAAGGACGATCCCGCAGGCTGAGCAACTCGACAAGATTTTGGCGGCAAAAGGGTTCGGGAAGCCCATCGTGATTCATTTCGTGGTGAACCGCGAAATCTTGCTTCGCCGCCTTACGGGACGCCGGATGTGCGCGGTTTGCGGCCGTATTTACCACATTCACGATCAGCCTCCGCGTAACCCGGGGATTTGCGATGACGACGCGGGAACACTTTTTCAGCGCCGCGACGATTCCGAGGAGGTCATCGGTGAGCGATTGGCTACCTATGACCGCCAAACGGAGCCGCTCGTTGAGTACTACCGCTCGCGCGGATCACTATTTGATGTGGATGCCGGCGGCGAAGTGATCTCGGTGACTCGGACCGTCCTCAAGATTTTGGACGAGAATCGGTGAAGTGCGGTGATTGTCTGTAAGTCGAGTGGTGAGTTGGAAACCATGCACCGCGCCGGGCTCATCGTTTGGGAAGTTTTGAACGAGTTGCGCGGCATGGTCGCCCCGGGAGTTTCCACCCTCGATTTGGACCAAGTGGCCGAGCGGCGCACAGCGGAGCGCAAGGCGCGGCCGGCGTTCAAGGGATATCGCGGATATCCGGCGTCGCTGTGCACTTCGATTAATGAGGAAGTGGTGCACGGGATTCCGTCGGCCTCTCGAAAGTTGAAGGATGGCGACATTCTCTCGCTTGATTTTGGGGTTGAGCTGGACGGTTATTTTGGGGACGCTGCAGTTACGGTACCTGTGGGCCGCGTCAAGCCGGAACTGGAGACTTTGCTGCGCGTCACCCGCGAATCTCTGGATCGCGCCATTCAACAGGCCCGTGTCGGCAACCGCTTGAGCGACATTGGCTCTGCGGTTCAGCAGTGGGTTGAAAAGCACGGGTACTCGGTGGTGCGCGAATTTGTTGGGCACGGCATCGGCACGAAGATGCATGAAGAACCGAACGTGCTCAATTACGGCGAGCCCGGTCACGGCCCGCGCTTGCAAGAGGGCATGGTGCTGGCCCTCGAGCCGATGGTGAATCAAGGTGTTCCGGCCGTCCGCGTCCTGAGCGACGAGTGGACGGCGGTCACGGGCGACGGCAAGCCTTCGGCGCACTTTGAGCACACCGTCGCGATAACGGCCAGCGGCCCGTGGATTCTGACCCGGCCGAAAGAGGTAACAGGAGTTTCTTGGTAGTTTGGTTTTTGATGATGCAGCGAACTTACAACTCGGGACATTAGGAGCGTATGGCAAAGCCCCCCGATAGGGAAAAGAAACCTCGCGATCCGGGCAATCCCAAAGAGGATGCCATTGAAGTCATGGCCACGGTCATCGAGCCGCTGCCAAACGCCATGTTCCGTGTTGAGCTGGAAAACAAGCATCAGGTGCTGGCCCATATTTCGGGCAAGATGCGGAAAAATTTCATCCGTATCCTGGCGGGAGACAAAGTCGCGGTGGAGCTTTCACCCTACGACTTGACTCGTGGGCGCATCGTTTATCGCTATAAGTAGGGGCGGTCCGGGTTGCACTGAGAATCGAAATGCGACTCGCCCGCATGGGGTGCGCCGCCAGCGGCGCTCCTGGTCGATTGGAAAGGGAATTGAAATGAAAGTCCGGGCATCGGTAAAGAAGATTTGTGATAAGTGCAAGGTGATCCACCGGCGCGGGGTCGTGCGCGTAATTTGCGTCAACCCGAAGCACAAACAGCGCCAAGGCTGAGTTTTGTAAGGCCGGGCTTCCGTCCCGATGTAAAGAGTCTGAGCCTTCAGGGGATTTACTCCCCGAAGCACTGAACAGTTGGGCAGAGAGGTAACACAGAATGGCACGTATCGCAGGTGTTGATTTGGCACCCAACAAGCGGCTTTGGATCGGCATGACCGCGATCTATGGCATCGGACAGGCTCGCGCCAAGAAGCTGGCCGCCAAAGCCGGTGTCGATTATTTTAAGAAGATCAAGGACATGACCGAAGAGGAGATCAACCAGGTGCGCCAGGCCATCGAATCAGAGGGCCGTGTGGAAGGCGATCTTCGCAAAGAAATCCAGATGAACATCCGCCGTTTGATCGAAATTCAGTGCTACCGCGGGATCCGCCACCGCCGCAATTTGCCGGTGCGAGGTCAGCGTACGCACACCAACGCGCGCACCCGGAAGGGCCCGCGCAAGGGCGCTGTCGCCGCAAAGAAAAAGGTCGCGGCGCGCAAATAGTTATGGGGATTTGAAACGCTAAACGAGGTGAAGAGTGGCGAAGGAACCAAAAACACAGGAACAAACTGGAGCGGCAGCGGCGGCTGCGAAGTCTACCAAGCGCAAGAAGGAGTTTAAGAAGAAGCGCGAACGCCGCGTCATTCCTCATGGTGTCGTCTGCATTTCGGCTACCTTCAACAACACCATGATCATGATCACGGATCCCGAAGGGCATTGCCTGAGCTGGTCTTCCTCGGGTGCCATCGGTTTCAAGGGTTCGCGCAAGGGCACGCCGTACGCCGCGCAACAGGCTTCCGCCGCTGCAGCCGCTGCTGCCCGCGATCAGTATGGAGTTAAGACGGTTGAAGTCCGCGTGAAAGGACCGGGTTCCGGCCGTGAGTCGGCCATCCGCGCACTTTCCAGCGTCGGCCTTCACATCAATTCGATCAAGGACGTAACGCCGATACCGCACAACGGTTGCCGGCCGCCAAAACGGCGGCGTGTCTAATCGCGAAGCGTAGATTCGGGTCGTAAAGGAGAAGCTGCATTGGCAAGACATCGGGAAGCGGTTTGCCGCTTGTGCCGTAGAGAAGGGCAGAAGCTCTTCTTGAAAGGCCTGCGGTGTTTTACGGAAAAGTGCGAAATCGAGAAGCGCAACTTCGTGCCCGGCCAGCATGGCCAGGCGCGCCGTCCCAAAATAGCGGGATACGGCTTACAGCTGCGTGAAAAGCAGAAGGTCAAGCGTACCTACGGCCTGCTCGAACGCCAGTTCCGCAATTTTTATGAAAAGGCCGCGCGGGCCAAGGGCCCGACCGGTGAGAATCTCATCATCATGCTCGAGCGGCGTCTTGATAACGTCGTTTGGCGCATCGGGTTAGCCAGTTCGCGCTCCCAGGCGCGTCAAATCGTTCTTCACGGCCACATCCAGGTGAACGGCAAGAAGGTCAACATCCCGTCTTACTTGGTAAGCGTCGGCGAAGAAATCACTCTCAAAGACGACATGCACCAGAACGCCATGGTACTGGATGCGCGCAACGTCGCTCAGAGCCGCAACGCGGTGCCCTGGCTTGAAATCGACCGTGACCATTTCAAGGCAAAGGTCAACTCGTTGCCGCGACGCGATGACGTTCAAACGCCGCCCATCAACGAGCAGCTGATCGTCGAGCTTTACTCGAAGTAGGGGTGCGAATCAGAGGTAGTGCGATCGAGTCGAGCTGAAAGGTTTTTGCTTCGCTTTTTTGTTGCCCCGCATAGCGGGGAGGAAGGACACCAAATATGTGGAAGGGTTTTCAGAAACCAAAGCGGTTAGCGGCCGATCTCGAGTCGCTCACCGATAAGTACGGGAAGTTCAGCGCGCAACCTTTTGAGCGCGGCTGGGGCACGTCCGTGGGCAATACTCTGCGCCGCGCGCTCCTTAGCTCCATCGAAGGCGCGGCCATTACCGCCGTCAAGATCGAAGGCGTGCTCCACGAATTTTCTTCGATCCCCGGCGTGGTTGAAGATGCCACCGACATCATTCTCAACCTCAAGCAGGTCCCGCTCAAGCTCAACACCGACCTGCCGAAGACTATTTTTCTAAACGTCGAAAATCCCGGCGTGGTCACATCCGCGATGATTGAAGAAGACGCCGATTTCGCCGTCCTCGACAAAACCGTTTACATCGCCACCGTCAACGAAGGCGGCAAACTCCAGATGGAGATGCGCGTCAAGAACGGCCGCGGCTACGTCGGCGCTGACCGCAACTTCGATGAAGATCTCTCCATTGGATATATCCCCGTGGATTCAGTCCATTCTCCTGTCCGCAAGGTGAATTATTCGGTGGAAGCCGCCCGTCTCGGCCAAATGACCGACTACGAGAAGCTTGCTCTTGAAGTCTGGACTAACGGCGCCATCACTCCTCAGGACGCCATTGGGCTCGCCGCCAAACTCGTTAAAGACCACATGAGCATCTTCATCAACTTTGAAGAACCACCCGAGTTGAGCGAAGAAAGTTCCGAAATCTTTAGCGATCCGCGGATGGAGCACCTTGGCCGTTCCGTCGAGGAACTCGAGCTTTCCGTCCGCTCCTACAATTGCCTCAAGAACGCGAACATTCAGACCATTCGCGAACTGGTGCAAAAGTCGGAAAACGAAATGCTACGCACCAAGAATTTCGGCCGCAAATCTCTCAACGAGATCAAGGAAATCCTCACCAAGATGGGCCTGGCTCTCGGCATGAAGTTCGATGAGCACGGCCGCATCATCTGGCCTCCGCTTCCGAGCCAGACCGCACCGCCTACGCCGGAGGAAACAGCCGGCGTTTAATCGTCCGGGGGCCAAACCATGCGACACCGCAACGCAGGATCGAAACTTGGGCGCCAGCCCGCGCATCGCCGCGCCACGCTGCGCAACCTGGTCACCAATGTCATCGAGCACGAGCGCATCACTACCACCGTCACGCGCGCGAAGGCGGCCAAGCCGCTCGTCGAGCGCATGATCACACTCGGAAAGAAAGACACGCTCGCCACTCGTCGCCGCGCCGCGGCGTTTCTCATGACACCAACCGCCACCCGAAAGCTCTTCGCCGATATCGCTCCGCGCTATTCCGATCGCGCCGGCGGTTACACCCGCATCATTCATGCGGGATTCCGTATCGGCGATGGCGCACATCTCGCCATCCTTGAACTTCTGGGCTCCAAACTCCGCAAGAAAGAGAAGAAGGAAGACAAAACCGAAGCGAAGGAAGCGCCGGAAGAAAAAGAAGAGGCCGCAAAATCCTGAACCAAGGGGGCGGGTTGTCTGCGCTGAGAATTGACATGTGACCCGCCCTCGCCTCAATCCAAACTTCAACGCCCGCTGGGCCTTACTCCCTGCGGGCGTTTTCTTAGTTACGAGCTCTTGCCTCACTCCTCCGCGTCCAAACCCACAACACCAGCATCGCCGCCATTCCTCCTGAAAAATCCAAGGCCACATCCCACACCGACGCCCCCCGCCCAGGCACAAACGCCTGGTGGAATTCATCCAGCGCCGCGTAGCACGCCACTGCCAACATCGTCGCAATCACCCATGTCCACCGCCAGCCACTCCGCCCCGCCCGCAATCCATGCATGAACAAAAATGTGAAAATGCCATACTCGATAAAATGCGCGCTCTTCCGAATGTAAGTATGCATCTCCAGAAGAGTGGCCAGCCCCGCATTAGGCATCAGCCAGTGAAGAACCGGAAGGATGAATCGCGAAGTGTATCCGGAACCAAAATATCGCGTCGACATTACGGAAATTATCGCCGCCCACACCAGCACTGGAGCCCAGTACCTTAGCCATCTCATTTTCATGAATGTCCCGGAATCGCGTTGAAGGGTACTTTCGATTCAAAGCAGTCTTGCGTACCTGATCACTCTCTCGACCTACTCCACCCTATAATTCGGCGCCTCTCGCGTAATAATCACGTCATGCACGTGGCTCTCCCTCAGCCCCGCCACACTTATACGCAGGAATCTCCCGCGTTCTTGCAACTCCGCGATACTCCCCACTCCGCAATATCCCATCCCGCTGCGTAGCCCGCCGACAAGCTGCTCCACTAGCGCCCCAAGCGCTCCTTTATATGGGACGCGACCTTCCACGCCTTCCGGAACCGTTTTCCCGCGCTCGGTTGACTCCTGTGCGTAACGGTCCGCCGTTCCCGTCTCCATAGCCGCGATGGTCGCGCCAATCGACCCCATCCCGCGATACGACTTGAAGGTTCTCCCTTGATAGAGAATCGTCTCTCCGGGGGATTCCTCCGTCCCCGCGAACAATCCGCCCATCATCACCACCGACGCCCCCGCCGCAATTGCCTTCGTGATGTCCCCCGAATATTTTATTCCCCCATCGGCAATCACCGGCACGCCCGACCCTCGCGTTGCCCGCGATGCTTCCATCACCGCCGTAATCTGCGGCACCCCCGCGCCCGTCACCACGCGCGTAGTGCAAATCGATCCGGGCCCGATCCCAACTTTAATTCCGTCCAGCCCCAACGAAACCAGATCCTTGGCTCCCTCAAACGTAGCCACGTTCCCGGCGATCAGTTGCATCTCCGGCAGCGCGTGCTTCACCGCGCGAATAGCTTCCATCACACGGGTTGAATGCCCGTGCGCCGTATCAATCGCCAACACATCCACGCTCATCTTGGCCAACTCCTGAGCGCGTTCCAGGTAGTCGCGCGTAGCGCCAATCGCCGCCCCCACGCGCAGGCGCCCATGCTCATCCTTCGTTGCGTTAGGGAACTCCAGCTTTTTCTGGATGTCCTTTACGGTGATCAGGCCCTTCAAATTAAAATCCTTGTCCACCACCAGCAGCTTTTCGATCCTGTGCTTCTGCAAAATCTTCTCCGCCTCTTCCAGGGTCGTCCCCACCGGCACCGTCACCAGATCTTTCTTGGTCATCACGTTGTCAACTGGCTGGTTCAAATTCCTCTCAAACCGCAGGTCGCGGTTTGTCAGTATTCCCGCCAGCTTCGTCCCGCGCGTCACCGGCAATCCCGAAATCCTGTACTTGGCCATGATGTCCATGGCCTCGCGGACCGAGAGGTCCGCGGAAATCGTCACCGGGTCAACAATCATGCCGCTTTCCGACCGTTTCACCCGGTCCACTTCTTCCGCCTGCCTTTCAATCGTCATGTTGCGGTGGACGATCCCCATCCCGCCTTGCCGAGCCAGCGCAATCGCCAGACGTGATTCCGTAACAGTGTCCATCGGCGCCGACACCAGAGGCACATTCAGCGCAATCTTCCGTGTGAACTGCGTGCGCGTATCCATCTCCGTCGGCAACAGAGTCGCCTTACCCGGCACCAGCAGCACATCGTCAAACGTCAACCCTTCCGGAATTCCCCCATCCCCCATCACCACCTCGCCTCGCGTAACCACTGTCCAATCCCTTCTGCCCGCGGCAAAGTACGCCCAAAAACACCGCAGCCCAGCGGGTCACCGCCGGGCTGCGAAAACTTCGCGTGTACTATGACTAGGCACCTTCATTTTTGAATCCACCATTCTAGGTGCACCCACTCCGCCAGGTCAAGCGGCAGCTCTGCACTCAACAGAAAAAAAGCCCGGACCCCAAAAAGTCCGGGCTTTTCTTCTTCTTGAGTCGGTCTGTTTAGTGGGTGATCGTGAGTGTGACCGTAGTGGTGTGCGTCACACCTCCTCCCGTACCCTTGATGGTGATGGTTCGAGTGCCAGTGCTTGATCTCCGGCCCACTTTAACTGTCATTGTCGAAGTCCCTGAGCCTGGCGCGGCAATCGAACTGGGGCCGAATGTGACGCTATTGCCGTTTCCGGCTCCCGAGGCAGACAAGCTGATTGCGGAATTGAAGCCGCCGGAAATCGCCGTAGTAATCGTGGAAGTGCCGGTGCCGGACCCGCTCCGCGAAACTGTAATCGTTGTCGGCGCCGCGCCAAT
>DATGHC010000006.1:0-111023 GCA_035308165.1 Candidatus Acidiferrales bacterium
TATCCCCGTATGTGTTGAAGGAAGACGTCCGTACGAATTTATACACGACACAGGGGTTTAGAAAAATACACCATGTATATACATCCGACCGTAATCAACGACAATATTACGTCCCCGGCGCTACCAACGATTGGGAAGACAGTCGAACGTCGGGCGATGTTGGTGCTTCTTGTATTTTGCACTCTTCTCGGTTGTCCTCTTACCCTCTGTTCGCAGATTACGGCACAACCTGTGCCCTCCAAGTGGTTGCGTGAGGGGAAATTGATTCCAGAGGGATTCAATTTTTCAATAGATTCCCCCGATCCCGATTCTAGCTGGTCATACGCTTACCTCCCCGACTACCAAGGCAGCAAGTGGACACTCTTCACAGTTGATGCGTCTATGGGTCGAAGATTCGCGATAACGGTGTTGGATATGAGCGGTGAAATGGGCCCAGAAAGCACAAGGAAATTCGTTCACGAATTTCAGGAATCTATGCCGAAGGACTGGCGTGTCGGGGACGCGAACATCGAACCGTCCGCCTATCCTTTGAAGGATTCATCAAAATTTAAAATTGAAATCCATCCTCCAAACGATTCAGTCTTGTACGCATACGGTTACATTCTTACCGGGATAAGAGTGTACGTGCTTCTCGATTACACTGTTGAGGCTACTGAGCCGCGCCAATTCACTCAATTTGTTAGCTCCTTCACTTTTCTGTCGCCGAACAAGTCGGAAATGACATTTCATTCCTATGCATTGTGGATCGGGGTGACACTGGCATTTCAAGGTTTGCTGATATGGATTTCAGTGAAGGCAAAACCTATTGGTGAAAAGCCCTATCGCTGGGGCACATATACCGCAATCACGACTGGGTTGGTAGGTTTCTCATTTTTATTGATCACTTTTTCTTCGGGCGATGCCTATGGGAAAGCCGGCGGTGCAGTTTTGGGGATCTCTGCCATTTTGAGTTGCATCGGACTATTGCGCCGCCGTAAATTTGGTGTGGTGATGTTCTACATCACCTATATATCGCTCATCGTGGGTGGTCCGGTCTTTGAAACTGTGCGATATCAGGCTGCTAGTTCACAAAAAGAGAGACAGGTTGGCCTCACGCTGGTATTTCTCGTACTTACGGCGATCTATTTGAAGAAAAGGTGGGCGTTAATGGGCAAGCCGAAGAACACATCGCCAACGCCGCCACTTCCTTCATTCTAATTGTCATGGCCCAAGTGTTCGGGCTTTCTTGGAAGTTTTATGTTGCGAGTCCGTTCGCCGTTCACACAGCTTATTACTGTCTCACGCGAGGCATGTTCTCAATTGCTAAGTGGTTTCTCGTTGGGTCGACTCGAATCGTACTCTTTCGTCGATATGCATCAACCACGGCCCCACGGCACCGATCGACGATTCTCCCGATTGCTGGGGGTTTGGATACCTAGTTCTATACATCGACAAGACTATTACTTCCCGCTACTCGAGAAGTCGAAGAGCTTCGGCGTTAACCCAGCCCTTTTCCGGAAATCGGCGGCCCCACTCGGCGGCGGTTACATTACCAGCTTCGTACCAGTGGGGAGCGGCGATCCAGTCGAGAAATTTTCGCAAACTCGCCCGCGCATCTTTTGCAGCCCCGCGCTCCAACAGAGTGGCGGTCATTCCCGCATCAGGCCAAGGACCGCAAACGACGGCATTGAACAGCGGCGTGTGCCCGCCGAAGCCCTCAGCGTCAGTTGAAGCTTGGGCGTTGACATCGGCCCCGCGTGCGAGCAGCCAATCGAAGATTTCCCGTTCGTGAAAATCGATGGCGAGGTGCAGCAGCGTGCCGCCGATAATTGGAGTCCAGTGCATGCCAGCGCCATGAGTCCCGCAGCCACACTCCGTCGGATAGATTTCTTCCAGCGTAAACCGGCGCTCGATTAGTCGCGGATCATGGCGCAGGTGTTCCTCTAATCGCGAAATGTCTCCGCGATGAAACGCCATCATCGGCGTTTCGGGCAGGTCATAGCCGCGTTGCGCGAAGATTTCAAGGGTCTTGTGCTTTCCGTCGGGATTCCTGCCGTAGGTTTCCAGGACCATGGCGAGCGGTGCGAGGCGATCGCCATCGTTGTTCGTAAAGGGGGCGTTCAACTCCGCGAGAAAGCGGATGCCTGCGGCGTTCAGCGTTTCGCAAGCCCCCATGATGACCCCAGGCTCCGCTTTTGCGCCGTGCTCACGCAGCCAGCGCGCGCATCCGATCTGTCCTTGAAGCAGGGCGCGATCGAAGGCGTGCTGAAAATCTCGGGCACCCAAAGCAGCCAACGCCTTGATGATTTCCAGCCGGCCGAGGTTGGCCGCGTGGCTCATCGGTGGGCCCCAGTCTCCGCTGACTAACGGGATATGCAGCAGCTGCGGGTTCGTTTGGATCAGCCGGACGACCTCGTCGCGATCGTCTGCGCGGATTGCGGCGGTCAGGGCTTTGGCAAGCGAGTTTGCTTCAATACGCTGCTTCAACTCGCTCCAATGGGCGAGACCATATTCGCGAGCGACGACAAGTTGAGCATCGCTAAGACGAAAGGGACCAGATGCGAGAGTCGGATCGTCCGCCTCCGCAAACCTCGGATGCCGGTGACGTATGCGATCGAGCGCGTTGCGTTCGCCTTTACGCCATTGGTCGAGAAGTTCCCGCGCCTCGCGCTTTGGAATATCGAGATGCGGTTGTTCAGGCAATCTACGGGAGACTGTAGCCATAACCTGTCCTCCTTAAATGGCCCGTGGTCCGCACGCGTCGGGCAGGAAGTCAGGTTGAATAAGCAAATCGGATGGCCGGTGGGCTGAGCCCATTTCCGCGGACAGGGTGCTTCCGGTCAGCACCTTTATATGGTGAACCGACCGAGGGATCCACGCGACAGGGAAACCTTCCGGGAACACTTCTGTTTTTGTCTCGAAAAGAGTCAACGGCCCCCGACCAAAGCTGCGAATATCCCAGCCTGGAACATTGGGGGAATCACGGACGAGGTAGAATTACTCGGAGGGCTCTTTCTTGATGCGAGAGATTGAACGCTGGAGATATGCTGGCCCATCTTCCTTGTACGATGCAGCGGCACTTCTTAGCAGAATCTCGCACAATTGAGCAAGGCTTCTGTCTTCCTTCTTAGCGATTTGAATCAGTGCCTTCTTTAGCTCTGCGGAGACTCTTATGCCAATTCTTTCATCCTTGGTCATGATCGCTAACCCTTTCATAGGGAACGACGTCTAAGTTCTTGACGAGGATATACTGCACAGAAGTATACTGCAGACCATTATGTTCAACCGTGACCTCAAGAAGGGCAGCACCGAATTGCTCGTTCTCTCTCTACTCGACCAGCGCCCGCGCCACGGCTACGAGATTGGCAAGCTGATCGAGCTCCGCTCCAGCGGAAAGCTTCATTTTCGCATCGGATCCTTTTACCCCATCCTCTGCCGCCTTGAAGACCGCGGCCTAATTACGGGCCGCTGGATCGAGCGCGCTGGCGAGCGTCGCCGCAGGTACTACAAGCTTACGTCAGAAGGTCGCACGGTGCTGGCGCAACAGCGCAGCGTGTGGAAGGAGTTCGTGGTGACCGTTAACGATATTGTGAGGGCGACCTCGTGAGGGAGCGCCATGCCTGATTGGGCAAGCTATGTGCGGCAGAACCTTCGATTGCGAACGCTTCGTCCGGAGCGTGAGGCG
The DNA here is from genome assembly GCA_035308165.1 of Candidatus Acidiferrales bacterium. Lineage (GTDB taxonomy): Bacteria > Acidobacteriota > Terriglobia > Acidiferrales > UBA7541 > DASTCZ01. The sequence continues at coordinate 3,665 of DATGHC010000006.1, forward strand.
GAGATCGTGGAGGATCTCGCGGGGCAGCTGGAGTATGCCTATCGGGAGTCGTTAAATCGCGGACTCACCGATGAACAGGCACAGGACGCGGCCAGGCAGCACGTGGTCGACTGGGCGTCTTTGTCAAACGAGTTGGACCACTCACATCGAGGAAAGGAATCAGCAATGGCGATCTTACAGAGGCAAGCCGAGGACCGCGACGTGCGAAAGCGTAGGACATTTTCGATACTCTCAGACCTGCGGCAGGACGTTTTGTACGGGCTGCGGGTGCTGGCGAAGAATCCGGGATTCACGACGATCGCAGTGCTGACGTTGGCGCTGGGAATCGGCGCAAATACGGCGATCTTTAGCATCATTGATGCTGTGATGCTGAAATCGCTGCCGGTGCGTGATCCTCAAGGATTGATGCTGCTGAAATGGGGCGCGCGGCAATCGCCGAAGATTCACAACTCAAATTCTTATGGTGATTGTGTAACAAGTATCGGAGGAGCAAATGCCGGTGGTTGTTCTTTGTCGAAACCGTTTTTGGAGGATGTGCGTACGCAGACGAATGTTTTTTCAGGATTGGCCGAGTTTGCGAGTGCGGGTGCGATGAATCTGAGTGGCAATGGTCCGGCGAGCCGGGTGAACGCACAATATGTGTCTGGAGATTTCTTTCAAACTCTGGGAGTGGGTGCGGCGGCGGGGCGCCTGATCGCACCCTTTGATGACACGCCTTCGGCGAACTCCGTTGCGGTACTGAACTATGCGTATTGGCAGAAAGCGTTTGGCGGAAACTCGTCAGTGGTGGGGGAGACGATTCACCTGAACAATCTCCCATTCACGATCGTGGGGGTTGCGGAAGCACGATTTAATTACTTAACCCCAGGAAACGGTTACGACCTCTGGATTTCATTGTCGCAGCGATCCCGATTGCGGAAGGGCTGGAATCCGAGGTCAGACGATGCCGGGTCATGGTGGATTGTTGCGGTCGGCCGACTGAAGCCGGGGGTGGCGCGAAGCGAGGCACAAAACAAGCTGAGCCAGCTTTTTCTGAATGATTTGCTGCACGCAGACAAGCCCCTGGCGAAGGAGGAAGACGCGCCTGCGATCACGTTAGAGCCCGCACAGACAGGGCTGACCGGGGCACGACGGCGGTTATCCACGCCGCTCTTTGTGCTGATGATGGCGGTGGGAATTGTGCTGCTGATTGCGTGTGCGAATGTGGCGGGATTAATGCTGGCGCGCGCAGCGGCGCGACAAAAGGAGATCGCCGTACGGCTGGCCTTGGGTGCTGGCCGCGCAAGAATCGTACGGCAACTGTTAACGGAGAGCGTCACGCTCTCGATTGCCGGTGGACTGCTGGGAATCATACTGGCGTTCTGGGGAGCGCGAGCATTGCTGGCTTTTTTGGAGAGCACGTCACAGAGGCCGCTAGGGTTTACGGCGGGTCTTGATTTTCGCGTGCTGGGGTTTACGGCGGCAACCGCGATCATAACGGGTATTGCATTCGGGCTGGCGCCGGCGGTGCGATGCATGCGGGTGGACCTGACGCCAGTTCTGAAAGATGGTTCCGGCAAGGGATCGAGTGAAGGCCATGGCGGGCGGGGCTGGCTCAACTTGGGAAACAGCCTGGTCGTAGCACAAGTGGCGCTGACCGTTGTGGTACTCGTCGGAGCGGGATTGCTGGTAAAGACGCTGGAGAATCTGAAGAGCATTGACCCTGGTTTCAGTACAAATAACGTGCTGAATTTTGACATGGATCCGACGCTGACGGGATACAAGGGCGAGCGGCTCGCGACGTTTTATCGCGATTTGCGCGACCGGTTCAACGCGATTCCGGGAGTTCTTTCGGCAAGCTATTCGGAGATGTCGCTGCTAAGCGGAAGCCTTTCGACGACAGGTTTCCATTTGCCGGGCACGCCGCCTAAGAAGGAATCGAATGCGGACTATCTGCCGGTGGGCGCGGAGTTTTTCGCGACGATGCAGATACCATTGGTGGGCGGCCGTGTTTTCCATCCAGAAGAATACGTTCAGGCGGCGAAAGAGGAGGCGGATCCGAAATCGCAGTCGCAGGTGCCTGAAGCAGCCATCGTGAACGAATCTTTTGTGCGCGCGTATTTCCCAAATGTCAACCCGCTCGGGCAGCCGTTCGGGGCGACTGGGCCGGGAATCACCGGCGACCCTGACCAGACTGTGGAACCAGGGTGGGTGATTGTAGGCGTAGTGGGCGATGCGAAGTACAACAACTTGCGGAGGGAGGTCCACCCCACGATGTACGTGCCGAGTGGGGAAGGCGGCTCGTTTGAACTGCGCACAGATGGGAATCCGATGGCGGCAATGGATGGGGTTCGCGAAGTGATGCGACAGACCGGGAGCGACATACCGATTTTCAATGTTAAGACGGAGTCCGAGCAAATTGACGCTTTGCTTTTCCAGGAGCGATTGATCGCACGACTCTCCAGTTCTTTTGGGATGCTAGCTTTGCTATTAGCTTGCATCGGGTTGTATGGCCTGCTCTCGTACGAAGTGGCGGGGCGGACGCACGAGATCGGCATACGGATGGCGCTGGGAGCGCAGGCCGGCAATGTGTTGCGCGACGTTGTGGGGAAAGGCATCACGCTGGCCGCAACTGGAGTGGCAATTGGGTCGGCGGCATCGTTTGAAGTGACGCGATTTCTGGGAACTTTATTGTATGACGTGAAGCCGAGCGATCCGAAGACGCTCGTAAGTGTTGGTGTGATTCTATTACTGGTGGCGCTGGCGGCGTGTTACGTGCCTGCGCGGCGCGCAACGATGGTGGATCCGCTGGTGGCGTTGAGGTATGAGTAGGATTCAAGAGCTGGGTACCAATAAAAGCTTGGAACACTTCTCTGAATTCCTTTTTCGAGCGCCAAAGGCTAATGAGTATTGCGAGAGGCTGATCGGCAGTCCGCTGCGGGAGCGCCTGGATTGGTGTATTCCTTTGAACCAGCGTCCCGTGCGCATCCTGGCTCGAGAATGGCCCCGTGGAATACTGGGTATAGAGGCTGATACAATTGGAAGTTAACTCCGCAATCGCCCACCGGGGGACAATCCCATTCTTGTCTGCTGTGGTTTTCGATCCCAACCGAGCGCCTGATTTAGCCGCAAGGTGATCCGCGTGCACATGGATTCGGCGTGGACTCTGAGCAACTCGGCTAACGCTAGCCGCCCTCTGCAGCGGGCAGGCCAGATTTCAGCGCGCGTCCGTTCGATTCGTCTGAATAGGACCTCCCTTTTACTTCCGCTTTACTCGATCACTCTTTGAGTGGGTTGAGTCCCCGGTTTCGTGCGCCTTCTCATTCTCCCGGACAGATCGATCAAGCAGGAACTCGATCTGTTTGTTCAGGGATCGATGTTCGCGTTACTCTCGGAATCTCTCACTCACTAAATTGTGCAGAAGTTTCGTTCAAACAGGCGTCTGGTTCGGGGCGTTAAGTGCGGATTGGCGCTGCAAGGTCTGGATCGCGAAGGTGCCCTGCGGATGGTCTCTCTTACGGCTCGTAGGAAGTTGGCTTCTAGCCCTCGCCGGTAATAAGCCACTCGTCCGATTTCCCAAACTCGCGGCTGATCCTCGCGATTTCAATCGTGTCCAAACTCTTTTATTCGTCGAGTCCGCGGTGTGAAGTTGCCTTACGGTCGACCCAGTCACTTTCATGTCCGCGAAGTTCACGAAATTCACGACTTTTTCTTTTCGGTTCCGCTAACCCCATTCGTTCCAGTGGAAACAGGATTCGAGGCTTCTTGGTTCTTGCACAGGTCGCACACATTAGCCTTCTCCAGTCAGGAGCCACTCGATCGATTTTCCGAATTCGCGGCTGATCCTCACCAAAAGTCCCACTTCATATTCGACACCCATGCCTCCGCCACCGAGTTTTTCGTATCATTTCGTGAGTTGATATTTTGAACTGAGAGTCTGAGTCGTCCGGTTCAATCCTCACTGCTCAATCAAACTGATACAAACTGAGTCACATTAGTCTATTCGATTCGTCTTGCATTTGGCGCAGCGGGATTTGCGCTCAAGTGCACAACAAAAGAAGGTGTTTCCGTCAGCAGTAAATTAGCAAGGATCAGGTTTGTCCATCCAGTTTGCGCCTTCCAATCCTTGCGCGTGCCCAGGAAGACCAAGTAGCCGGGTGTTTCACCATCTCTACCCAATGAACTTATCTCACGAATAAAATCCTGAAGAATATTCTGGCAGGCATCCGGCAAAGAGGCCAGCAGGAAGCTTTTCACCAGGTCCTGGGCGAAGAGTTGGTCGGGGCCATCGATAAAGGAACGCCGCACCACCAACTCCATTTGAACGACGCCACCGTCGGGAGCAACCAACACATCCAGGTAGCAAAGATCATGGAACTTGTCGCCAGAGGGACGAAAACGCACTGCTTCGCCCGGGTCTTCGCGCTTCCCTTCGGTTTGCTCGAAATGGAACCACTGGAAGAAGGTCGTCCGGCGCGCTGTTTCCAGCCTCTCTCCAATAGCTCCGAAGGAGTGAGTGTAGAAAGGTGCACTTCCCAGAATCATAGTTCGGTGTCTTCCCCTTCACAGCATTCACATTCCCTTAGGACGTCCGGGACGACTATATACTCCCCTCTGAAAGCGGAAGATAGTCTTGGTCGACATCGCGGTGGCGGCTGTGCTCGCTCCACGGTCGCGTGGAATGTGTCGGTCAATCGGGCACCGCCGCTGGAATCTCTGCAGAACAATTGGGCAACAGAAGACCGCCGGATGTTGCTAGATTCCCACCCACGCCCGCTTGTGTAGGCGCATCGATAAGTGTAAAGCGCCAAACCAGCCAAAGGCCCCAAGATCCGAAAGAACACAACGAGACTTTTCCTGCCTCTGTTCACATGCGCAGATTTCAAGAACCCGGAGATCATGAAGAAGACTCACGATCGGTCAGGCGCCAGATCGCCAGCAGACCGATTGTCACCCAGAATCCCATCGCGCTGGTCAAAGCCACCTCCAGCCGCTTGGCCACCTCCGGCTGGAGGCTCTGCCGCGCCTGCTCGAGATCTGCCCGAACGGTCGCCATTTCGGAGGCGTCCGCCGTGAGTTGCCGATACGTGCGCGCCTTCAATTCTGCGACAGCTATCGCCGCGCAAACCCGTTCGTTACCTGCACTGACCAGCTCGGCGAGGGGCCCATCCAGGTCGGTCTGGCAGGCGAACGGCCCATTCCCGTAGCCATTGAAGTGTAGGTTGGGCACAGTCTTGATCCAGGTTTCGAGCTTGCCGTCACTATTTTTCACTTGGTCGAGGGCGTCCATCCGCTCGCCAATCGCTTCCAGCTCTTTTGGTAGCGAGTCCGGCAGCTTGCCGGGCGGCGAATCCTTCAACTGGCTTTTTGCCTTGGCAAGCGCCGCCTGCACGTCACGCTCGTAGATGTCCAGCAACGGCGCGTAATTCGAAACATCGTCGCGGTCGCTTTTCGCCTTCGCCTGATCGTCCACCAGGGCTTTGCGGATGCTATTGGCAAACTGATCGTGTTGCGTCGCTGTCCAGCGGCGCTCGTTCTCGCAAACATGTTCCCCGAAAAGATCGGGCACGGAGTCCCGCGGAAGCAGGTCGTCGAGCGACGCGTAACGGAGCCTAGCGCCTTGCAAGGAGAGAAGTACTTGATCGAAGGGGTTCGGCCCCGGCGCTGCGCCTCCGAGCGTGACCGTCATCAACGTGTGGGCCTCGCGTTGCATCTCCAGCAGGTCGGCCGATTCCAGGATGCTGGTCATGCCTCAGATGATCAGGCCAATGCTCAGGGCCACTAGCGGCCACAGCTCCTCCGACCAGTTTCCGCGAAACAGGCGGATCGCGAACAGAAACAAAAAAGCGGTGAGCGCAATGAGGACTGCTTTTTCGAGTCCGGATGCATTGGCGGCGGCAAAGCGCGTCACCGTCACCACTGCCAGCACCAGCGCCGCACCGGATGCCACAAGACCCCACACGTGCGGATTGTGCGCGGGCCGCCGCAAAAACGGGGTCAGCATGCCCAGCAGGATCGCTGGAACACCCCAGATCACCCCCGCAAGATACGCCAGGGAGAGAAGATCGTGCCGGGCCGCGGGATCTGCCAAAATCGGCGAACCCAGCAACGCCAGCATGGCCGCCGGCGGCCAGAGCGCCGCAACACCGCGATTCTCCTTGGGAGCAAGCCTGTACGCAGCGAGCGACGCGGCCACAAGGCCCAGCACTAGACCGAATACGCCCAAGTATTTTGCGCACTGGCCCGCGATCACCACCGGGATATAAAACAGCGTGCCCAAGCCTCCCGGCAGATGTAATGGGGCAAGCGATTCGGCCCACGCGTTGTAGTCGCTATGTATGAAATTCGCCAGGAAGAGTGCGCGAAACAGGAATACGTAGACCAGCGCGCTCACCGTGCCCCAGAATACTCCGGCTTTGAACCCGGCCTTGCCTCCGCGCAATACGTCCGGCCTCATCGCGACAAGCGTCTCGCCAAGCGAAGCCTGTTGGCCGCGGTCGGAGTTCGGATACGGCCAGCCCAGCACATATTTCCGCAGCCGGAACGCAACCGTCACGACGACCACCACCCAGAGCATTCCCACCGCAAGACCGTTGACCAATCCGCTCACGTGGTCAGCGAACTGCTCGCCCAGAATGAAGCCCGCGATGCCCACGAAGTTTTTAGGTCCCATGTCGAACAGGCCCTCCACCGCCATAATGAAGAGCTCGAAGGTTCCCAACATCACCAGCGTGCTCACCACGCGCGATCGAGACCATGGCTCGCTTTTCCCCTCGATCGCGCTGCGCAAAGTTTCGAAGGCGAACGACATCAACGCTGCGCCGAAAAGCGCCAGGGCAAACACCCAGACGGGCTCCATTTTGATGGAGTCTTCCCACCAAAGCACGTACAGCGAATATCCAGAAAATACTCCGAAGGCAGCGGTTCCCGCGGCGATCCACGCGGTGTAGTGCCTATCTGCGGCCCCGAAGAAAAACTCCTTGGGCCTGCCCCGATCAGTCCGTTCGCCGGCTTCATTGGTCGAATGGTTCATCGCGATCCCTCTTGCGAAATTGCAGGCCGCCGCCGCGCGCAAATTAGCACGGTTCGCTGGAGGAACGCTAGAAAGGTTGTGCAGGGAAGGAGGCACAGGCAAAGGGGGCGTCTTCAAAGAAATCCGCCACATTTAGAGGAAAGCCTGCAGCTGCCGGCTGATTGGCTAATGACCTCCAGCTCATGGACGAACGGACACCTGGTATCCAGTGCGAGAACACTGGGGTTTTCATAAGCCATTGCTTCGCTGCCCATAATCGTTTCTTTTTGAGGTGGGCGACACGCGCTCTTGGGCAGGTGCATTTCTCAACGTTTCGGCGCATTCAGGAAATGGGGATTTTGGGCGAGGAAAGGTTTTTGGACAGACCACGAGATAGCGAGGATACGGCCAGAACATCGTCTCGTGTTTCCCACAACCCCGTTTCTGGGTTGTTTCCCAGTTGCTGACAATCGGGGCTTAGGAAATTGCGAAGCTTCTGGGCAAACGGATACTATGGGCAGGGAAATCACAACCAGCAGGAGCGGTGCGATGGTCGAGTTATCAATCGCAGAAGGAAAACTGACGCTGACTTTAATCGGCGCTGACAAGCTTTGGGCTCTTAAGAGCTGTGATGCGCAAAAACCTCGTCAGTCTTCGTAACCCTCTTTGCAATCAGGTTTTAATCGAATTCCGTGGTCCGGGGTTTTCCACATGGATTGAGTTCGTTCGAGGGTCGATTTGAGCTTAGAATCCCGCTCCCATGTTCCGCAAACTGTCCGCTTTCATTTATCGCCCTCTCTCAATCATCGTTGGGTTCCTTACCGATTCAATTCGTTTCGGTCGAGGACTGGTTCGCCCTCACCGTGCTCTTTTCGATGTCCCCTTGCGAGAGTTTCCTTTCCTCACGAATGGCGCGAATGTGGTCACCTACTAACATAGCCGCCGTTATTCCACATTACGGAACTTAACTCGCAGTGGAACTACTATCGACGGAGATCCATTGGGCTTTACGAAGTATTGCGCCCAGCCAATCCTTATCGGGATTGTACTGAACTGAACGAGAATAAAGTATGGAGCGAAGGCCGTGCCCCAATAAGACTTCTCGTCAGGTCAGAAGAAAATAATAAAGAGACTCGTCGATTGAAAATAGATTTTGTCAGCGGATCGATTTGAAATCGGTTTTCGTCATATCACTGAAGAGTTTGAAGTCCAGGTCCCGCTCAGCAACTCGTTCCTGTACGAATACTGTCCCTCAGCTCAGCTTACCCTCAATTGGACTCAGCGATAGTCTTCCGGGTCAGCAACCCAGCCTTCCGTGGTTCCAAAATTCGTGAATCAGACGAATTGCCACCCGTCCAGCCAGATTCAGGAGAGGACATGCCAATGTTTCATCGATCTGGGGTGTTTGATTTGGCGCGCAGATCCAAAGTGAAATTGTGTCTCGCGATTTTGATGGTGCTCTTGATTTCCAGCATCGCCTTCGGCCAGCTCACCGCGAAGGATCCTGGAGTTCGCGGAGGAGACCCCGGTGTGGGAGGACCTCGCCCGGGTTTGGTCAGCAACTATCCGCAGCTTTTCGCTGCAGCCTTGCTCCGATTTCAGGAAGTGGATTGTGTCTCTGGAAAACTGACCGGCTGCGACGGTCAGGGACTTGGCCCCAGATACAACGGGGACGGCTGCGCGGGATGTCACATTCAGCCCACGATAGGTGGGACCAGCCCGGCGACGAACAATCCGCAGATCGGGTTCGCTACCGTCTTTGGCGCACAAAACGTGGTGCCCTCCTTCATACAATCCGATGGACCAATCCGTGAAGCGCGATTTATCAGGAATCCCGATGGATCGCCTGATGGAGGTGTCCACGACCTGTTCACCATCACCAAGATGCAAGATGCAGCGGGCTGTAATATTTCGCAGCCCAGTTTTGAGCAAGCATTGGATCAGCACAATGTGATCTTCCGCATTCCAACTCCGGTTTTCGGGCTCGGAATGGTTGAAGAAATCACCGATTCAAACTTGTTGGCCAATGCGGCGGCGAATCAACTTGAGAAGAACATTCTAGGCATTAAGGGACATCCGAACCGAAGCGGCAACGACGGCTCGATTACCCGGTTTGGCTGGAAGGCGCAAAACAAGTCCGGGCTGATTTTCGCGGGAGAGGCCTACAACGTCGAAATGGGAGTGACCAACGAGCTGTTTCCCAATGAACGCGAGGACAGCCAGGGTTGCCTCCTGAATCAGTTGCCGGAGGACTCGGAGAACTTCACAACCAGCGGCCCTTCACCGACTTCGGACCTGTCCTCTGACATATCAAACTTCGCGATGTTCATGCGACTTTCGGCGCCACCGACTCCAGCCACGCCCACCCCGTCGAGCCAGCGGGGAGCGGCTGTGTTCAGCGCCCTCGGGTGCGCCTTGTGCCATTCGCCGTCCATAAGCACAGGCAGCATGTCGTTGACGACCGGTCAGACGAATGTGCAGGTCAACGCCTTCTCGGATTTCATGGTGCATCACATGGGAGCTGGGTTGGCAGATGGGGTTACGCAAGGGTCGGCTGGGCCGGACGAGTTTCGCACCGCTCCGCTGTGGGGATTGGGCCAGAGAGTTTTCTTCCTACATGACGGGCGGACCAGCGACCTATTGGAAGCAATTCGGGCGCATCGCAGCGCCGGTTCCGAGGCCAACGCTGTGATTACTCGTTTTCACGGATTGACGGAAACACAGAAGCAGGATCTGTTTAATTTCCTGCGCTCACTTTAGGAGAGGCCCGCCCGGGAGAACCTCCTGGTCCGGCGGGGAGACTGATTAAAGGTTCTCTCCTAGGGGAGGGCTTGCTTGGCACATTTCCCATGATCCCCGCTCTCCTTATTCTTTCAAACAGAGCTTGTACTGACACAAGAAGTTAGCCAGTCCAGCTCATAGGTAGCGGCTTCTCAAGGTTCCTGATTATGTAAATGCCGGGAGTTGTTCTCAGATTTACTTGGGCACACTGAGCTCAGTTTGCAGCCTACAGGTCGCCAGTGCTGTTGGCCTGTAACCGCGCGTTGATTACCGCGGTATGCCCTCCCGACCACAGCCTGTAACTTGGGGGAAATGCGGCTGAGCCAGAATTACTCGGAGGGCTCTTTCTTGAGGCGAGAGATTGAACGCTGGAGATTTGCTGGCCCATCTTCCTTGGTCGATTTGAGGCCCGTGCAAATGTGCAAATCATTGATTCCAATGGGATTAGGCTAGTTCGTTTTGCAAAATTACGATTTCCCAAACCTACACTGCAAGTCCGATTGCGTATAGGCGCAATTCTCTGGCAGCGCTTGATGTACCTCATATGCCCAGTAATTGGGCGGCGCGACGCTGCCGCCTAACGGGACGAGGTAACGGTAGGGCAGTTAGCGAGCAGATGGGCCTGTCCGCCGCTTTATCTTCTTCGAATGACGTTCACCATGTTCACGACGTTCACTCTTCAGTTTCTCAACGCCGGTGTTGTTCTGGATTGGGTCTCGCTTGGCAACGCTGCTCGAAGATGCCTCGCTCGGTTTGTTGCAGATGTTGCAGCTCAGGATCGGCTCCATCGGAATGCGATCGATTTCATACTTGCGAGGCAGCTCGTGGATCTGCACGCGATCCGAGCCGTTGAGCCACAGAACATACCCAGTGTTCTGGCGGGTTCGATTCGTAAATGACAGCGACGTTAGGATGTCCCCAACTTTCCGCTCATTCAGTCCGGAGGGCTCGCCGTTGTCTGCAAGGTCTTTGTTCATCATGCGGGTCACCGCGCTGAGGGGGAAGCCCGGAGATCCCGGATAAATATGAATGAGGTGGTACAAGACACGAACGGCCGCTGCCGATTGCGGCGAGAGCAATGCGGGCAGAAACTGCCTCTGGGCCGCAACCAAATGTGCCAATTTCTCGCAGAAGCCTTGGTTCTCCCCAACCGGAAAGGCGAGTGCGCGGTAGAGGTCGAGCGATCGTGAAGACAACTGTAAGTCGGCGGGAGATTCTGGCACGACTAAGTTATTGAAGTGCTCGAGTCGGAATTGCAGCAGACGCCCACGCACCTTTGCAGCGCACTGTATCACTTGCGGATCGTCCGGACTCCGCAGATCCGTGCGCCCGGTCCTTTGCATGGGTACAATGATGCACCTGCTGTTCAGCTGCGGGTCTTTGGGCAATTCCACCCAGGAGAGCAACTTGGGTCCATAAGCCAACTGCGCCTTGTCCTTGCGGAGCGCGACGAACCCCCGCACATTGCTGGACTTCAAGAGATGCAAGAGCGTGCGCGTGTTGCCAGCTGTGCGAGTTTCGTCGACCACGACCGTCGGGCTCATGCGGTGACACACCTGGTAGAAGGCAGCCGATGAGATATCCGTAGTTGACAGGCTTCGACGGCACAGCAAAGCCAGAATGCGTAACGCCGTAGTCTTGCCCGAACTCGGAGGGCCCACCAGCGCCAGGTAGGGCGCGAACGTCAGCTTTTCGGGAAACCACGTGCTGAGGACGAACGCGATCATCAGAAACAGCGAATCTTCTCCAATATCAAGACAGGGGCTTAAAATCGCTCCAATATCCCCGAGAAGATCCAGCAGCTTGCCATAGGGTTCGGCACCTTGGGGGAGACGGATATGCCTCAACAGCAAATCGGTCCGCGTTAGCGGAACCAGGACCCTGTCCCCATCGCGAAACTTCTCGACACATTCCACGATTCCATTCTTGTACACAGCGAGCAGCGATCTGGTCGGGTTGGCCGGATCCTCGATCATCTCGACGAGCACACCGCCCCGAAGCTCAGCAAAATCAGTTTCCACAACTGGAATTGTTGTGTCGGTCTCAATACTCTTCTGGATGTCACTCGGATTATTTGTCATCGAAAATTATTCTTGTATGAGTAAATGCCGTTGTCCTAGACGATTCGTGCTCCTACAAACTCTTCGGTCTGGCGTGCCAGTCCGCCCTCGGTCGAAGACGGTCGGTTTCGTTGGAGATTCTGGGCTCGAGGGGTTTTCGATGCTTCGGTGACGGGCTGCAATTCCCTGGATGCCGTGGAGTCTCGCGTTCGGCGTTTTTGGCGTATCGCTGTGCAGATCGTCAGCTGGATGGTCTCACGCGCGGGTGCGCCGGAACCGTCGATAAGAAAGATCTCCGCCATTGCGGGCCTGTCTCGCGGAGAGGAGGCTGGAATTGGTGTCCAAGCAACCCCACACAACAGACCTTCCACCGGCCGCCCTTGCCGCAATAATCTGCGCTCGTTCAAGATGCTTGGCAATCTTGATTCAAGAAGGCCTTCAAAGTCCTGCAGCTTGCTCTCGGGGAGAACGTCCTCCAGATCATAACCCCAATCAATCTCGTGGTCCGGCCATGGTGGAACCAGTTCATACCTGGTTATAATTGCGCGCGAGTAATCGGTGCCGACGCGAAGTGCGAGGACATAGCCCGTGCTCGTCCCCCAGTCGATCGCGTAGCTTTCGATATAACCACCAACCTTACTGACGTACAGCTTGCGCTGGTAAAAATGCTCTCTGCCGGGCAGAGAGTCCAAATATGGCAGCGAACATCCCGCCTCTGCCAGACGGAGACCATGTGCGTAGGAAGCATCCCAAGGCCGATTCATAGTATTTTCCCCTGTTCACGACTAATCGTGAAAAAATCATCCAATCCTCCAAACCCCAACCATTACGCCAATCGTGGCACGGGCGGGGATCCGCGGGCGTCGCCGCGTTTGCTAATTTGTTCCGGCACGCTCACCCCGTACGCCGCCGCCAGTTTCGCAATTTTCTGTCGGACGTCGACCATTCTTAACCCCCTCAAGCCGCCAGAAATGGTTGTTGTGTGGAGGCCGAGGGCCTTCAATCTCCAGCCGGCCGTCTCTGGTGAAATTTCCCTACTACCTCCGCGCCCGCGAATCATGCTGTTCACGTACGCCGCAAGTTCTGTGTCTCCAAACTCGACGTCATTCCGACGAGCGACGAGAACCTGCAGAATCATTGTTTCCAGCGACGTAACGCTATCGGTTTGGATATCCGCATCCTGTTGCCACAAAAAGGGCAATATTTGCGACTGCAATTCGCAATCGCCAACGATGGGCCCAGCGAGGCTGTGCGCCAACGCTTGCACTGGGCTGCTGACCCGGCCGAGGTCGAAACTTGGTGGCGCCGTCTTTGAAAAATTTTTCACACGATATGCGAGCAACTTGTTTTGAAATTCTTCGGCGATACGCGCTGCCTGGCTAGAGTCCAAGGGCGGCACATACTCGTCCGCAGGAGCCAGTACAATTTCCAAGGGAAAGCCCGCGGCTGCTGGGCCCTCCAGAGGCTCGCGGGCAAAGATCGCCTTCGCGCAAAACGGGTCCACCACCTGCCCGGCACGAGTGGGATGCGATCCGTGTTGCTGGGAGGCGCACAACGTGTTGAGCAGGCGCCGGGAGGGGGAATCGACCTCGGCGATCAATGTTGGCTGCAGGCCCATGGGAAGCGAGGTAGGCCAGCTGGCGGAGAGTAGGTTCACGACGACCGCATGCCGGCAGAGCAGCCGAAGAATCTGCTTGAGCGCGACCGTGTTGAATGTCGGCGGCACCACGATCCACAAGAACGAAGGAACAGGCCCATATTCAACAAGCCAAGTCGAGAAAATAAAAAAGCTCAGCGGGACCACTATGCTCTGCTTCCCCCCGCTCGCACGCGAAATCGACTTGGAAATCTGGTTGAAGAGTTGGCGTGTGGACCCAAACTCTGCCATACCGGTCGGAAGCACCAACGAATCGCAGACGGAAGAATGAATTTGCGGAGTAACGTAGGTCAATTTGCGGTGCGTAAATTGGTCGACGATTTTCGGAGCGTGTCCATCCCAAGTCAAAAACCCCAATGTGCCACTTGAATTGCGGATCAGCTCCATGGCAACCCCATCGGCAAAAATCTTGCCTGCGCTCGGAACTGGCTTTGAACTTTTATTGTCCATGGGCCGCACTTACTTCCCCGGCAGCGAAATTTGCCTCAAACGGTGCAAAAACAAAAAAGGATGAGGATCGCCGCACGTTTGCGGCCAATTCCTCATCCTTAGCAAACTCCACACTCTGCGGGCGCAGCCCGCAGCTAAATGTCCAGGGAGATTCTTACACCTCCGAGACCGACTGTCAAGATCGCGCGCTCGTCCACATCTTCAAGTGTCCGTCTTCAGAGCTAGGTTCCCGCCCACCGAGCTTTCGCAGCGAGCGAATCATATACACTGCAAATGACAGCCAATCCAGGGATGTTTAGCGTTTTGGCGAAGGAAACTGTAGGATTTTGGGGATGCCAAAGCAAGTCGCCAAGGGAATCTTGTACTGTTATGAAAATATATTTTGGCTTTACTGTGGCGGGAGACCGCTCCTCAATTGTCACGGCAAGGGCGATTGTGGAATTGCTGACTCATTTGGGCCATGAAGTGCTCACGCGTCATCTTGTGGATGACAACGCCTGGGAGAAAGATCGGCTCATCACACCTAACGAAGTCTATCTGCGGGATATGAAGTGGCTGGAGCAGTGCGACTTGTTCATGGCGGAAGTTTCCGGTTCGTCGTTTGGCTTAGGTTTCGAAACGGGCTATCTTCTCGGAGCGACTTCAAAGAAAATAATCTTATTCTATCGCCGAGATATGACGGTCAAAATATCACTCCTCATCACAGGTATCACACATCCGAACTGTACGTTGGTTCCTTATTCAGAGTCGGATGAAGTACAGCGCTGGGTAATTGACAACTTGTCAAGACCATGATCATCTTGAATCGAGAATTGGTTGAAAACCTCGAAAGTCTCCGCCCGTTTCGGCGAATCCCTATCTCATCTACTGATTCGAGTAGCAGCGACGTGTCGTGCAATAGCACAATCCCAATCTGCAATTCCCACCGCAGGTGCACCGCATCTGCTTTGCCCGGGGGGCAAGGCGCTACCCTGCCAAAACCTAGCGGCAGAGGCTTGCCACAATACGCCGGTCCTGCCTAGCACGCACCAAATTACCGCCGGAACACCATTTTCAAGTGTCTCAATTCTCCAGAAACGCTTACAATTCCGATTCAATGGCGAGGCGACGGAAAAACTTTCACGCGGCGGAATTGGCCCGCCAAAGATGGGCGAAGGTGCCAAAGAAAGATAGAGCAGGACAAGTTCCGCGCTCCGGCGGGCGACCAAGAAAATACCCAAAATGTCCTCGGTATGGATCTCACCGATTCTCCCCCGTAACGGGGCGTTGCCCCTGCGGCTATCGTCAAACTGAATTCAAACAACCTGTTGTGCGTCAATAACCGGAAATAAGTGCCATATAGGAGTGACGGAAAGTGTGACTTGACTAATCGTGCGCACGATTATACAATTCTTGCATCCGAGTCTAGTTACACGAAGGGAAAGGAAACATGAGACACCAAATTACGAAATACAGAAACGTACCCAGAACCGAACTGGCCATGGTGAAGAGATTGTGGTCAGGGCGGATCTCTGGAATTCAACTGAGGAGCTTAAAGAGGCTCTGTCACGACTATCAATTTTCGGTGTGCGCGGGTGATCTTCAGCTTTTGGATGGCCGCTGGTATGTAACCCATTCAGGCTTGGTCAGGCTTTCGCGTCGAAACAGCTGTTCGGGAATTCAGGTTCAACCTGTCTCTAGATTTTGCGATGCTTCATCAAAGCGCTGGGTTTTTAAGGCGACGGTCTACAAATCTCGGCGATCGAAGGGATTTGTGGGGTTTGGTGACGCCGACCCATCCAATGTCTCCCCCTTGGTTCATGGCGCCGAGATGCGCATCGCCGAAAGCCGTGCCGTCAGCCGCGCCCTCCGCAAGGCCTATGGCGTCGGTTTATGTTCCGTCGAGGAACTCGGTTGGTCCCCTTGCGCGGCAGATCCTGTCACTCCCAAACGGCACGATCCCATCCCCAACGTAAATAATGGTCACCACAACGGAGAGCATCGCCTCCGCGACCGCCTCTGCCTGCTTATCCGCCGGCACAAGCTTGACGCCAATCTCGTCAAGGCCTATGCGGCTGATTACTGCGGAACCGCGGTCCTGAAGGAGGCCAAGCGGGATCTGGTCGAAGCTTTCGTCAACGATTTGGAAGAGCGGGCCACCAAAGACCGCGAGGGGCTCGTTTGCCACCTCAATAGCTATTCCAAATCACAGGAGGCAACCCCATGAAGCTTCAAATCCCAGGCTTGCATCGCGAGACCAGCAATGGTGAAGACATCCTGGAAGGCACCTTCCTGGTCCGTGTCGAACGTGCCTTCTACCGCTGGCATCCCCAACGGCCCTTCTTCGTCCTCCGATTTGCCGTTATTGAGCCCAAACAGCACCAGCGTGATTCCATTACCGGAAGGCTGTATTGCTCACCCCGAGCGCTGTGGAAACTCAATTGGTTCCTGCGGGAGTTTGGTTATGACCAGGATCTTCTGGGCAGGGACGAAGTGGACGAAAAGGCTTTGGTGGGACTCCGGGGAATCCTGCGGGTATCCCGCACCACACTGAACGGCCACTGCTTCCCGAATCTCGAAGGCTTCGCTTCGGCAGAGGAATGGGAAGAGCTTTCCCTGCCCCCAACAACCAGCGAGGAGGCCAGCCGTGACTTATAGCTACTCGCAAATCTCTCAATACTTCGGTTGCCCCCGACGCTATCGATACCGATATCTGGATGGCTGGCGAGAGAAAGAGACTCGGGCATCGATGGTGTTTGGCCGTTGTTTTGAAAAGGCCCTGGCTGCGTTCTTCCACCGTGAAGATCCTGGAGCGGCACTGTTCACCCAGTGGGGTGCCTATCGCGAAGCTCAGCTGGAGTATTCCAAGGGCGATGACTGGGAACGAATGCTGCGGCAGGGGATTCATCTCTTGGAGCAGTTCGCCAAGGATGATCGAATCCAGATATCCCAACCACAGCAAAACACGCAGAAGAAGATCCTCCGAGCACTGCCCAATGGCAATGATTTCGTGGCCTATCTCGATGGGATCGGCGAATTGGATGGGACGCGTTCCATATTGGAATGGAAAACCACCGGGGCTCGTTATCCGGAGCAGCCCGAGGGCCTGACCAGTTTGGACCTCCAATTGATTTGCTACTCATGGATTACCGGAATCCCCGATGTGGCCATCGTGGCGTTTGTGAGAAAGCGCGTCCCTGAAATTCAATACCTGAAAGCTACCATCACCGAAGAGCAGCGCCGTGAATTTGGTCTCTCGGTGGAAAGAACCATCGGTCAGATTGAGAACCTTCAATTCCCCCCAAGACCAGGAATCCGCTTCCCGCAGAACCCCTGCGTGAGTTGCGGACATCTGGGGCTATGCCTAGGAAACCAGGAATTGGTTGCGGCCAACCTGGTTCGCCGGCCAGGAGCAAGCGACCTTGATTGGATTGACGACCTTGACCAGTAATGGGCACGAGCCCTTGCCTGTGAAACTGGATCGGCGGCGTGCTGCCCTGGTTCTCTTGAAGATCGATGAGATCTTGGCTTGGGACAAGACCAGCGGACGGGAACGAGATTCCCGATTCGTGGACTTGGGTCAATACCTCTGCGAAGTCCGAGCCCGGCAGTACTGGAGGATCGACAACCTCGGTTCGTTCGATGAGTTTCTGGAGCTGAAGTTCCCGGAGTCCAGACGCAAAGCCTACTATCTCATGGCCATCCATGAACGCCTGCCTCGAATCCACAAGACCGATCTTCGGGCAGTGGGCTGGACCAAAGCCACGGAATTGACCAAGGTGGCCCGGAGGGACGGAGAGGAATTCGACAGTGCAACCTGGTTGCACAAAGCGACCCAGATGTCCAAGGATGATTTCAAGCGGGAGGTCGACCGGCACCTGACAGGAAAAGAATCCGAGCCCTGGGAAATCCTGTACTTCAAAGCTTACAAAAGTCAGTTGCCGGTGATTGAGGAGGCGCTCGAGAAGGCGGCCCGGATGCTGGGGAGTGATCGGTCCAGAAGTTATTGCCTGGAAATGATCTGCGCTGATTTTATAGCTGGGGTGAGCTTGGAAAACGGGGACGAGAATGCCCTGGTGAGCTCCCTCGATCGGCTGATCAACCTGCTTTCCTCGACTCGTCGGAATCAACTGATCGAACATCTGGGACTGAATTCTTGATCGACCACCAAACCAAGCGGCCGAGACTAAAGCTTGAACCGGAGGAATACCGGCGCTTGTGCCGCGAAATCCTGGAGCGGGACGGCTGGCGGTGCCAGAACTGTGGAGCAATGCAGACACTGCAAGTTCATCACCTTCAATTTCGAAGCCAATTGGGAGGAGACGTTGAGGAGAATCTAGTGACCCTTTGTGCGGTCTGCCATCGACGAGCCCATCGGCAAGGAATGCCGTGTCACGACTATTGAATTTAGTATCTCCCCCAATTCCCTCGCATTGCGCTCCCACGTATATTTGCCGGCGGTCACCGTCGCCGCTTTGCCCAATTTGTCGCGCCACGCTGGATCGTCACAGAGCCGCCCAATCATCTCCGAAAGCGTCCGGGCGTCCGCGGGATTTTCCAGAACCAATCCGTCCTCGCCATGATGAATAATTTCACTCACACCTGCCGCGCGGCTCACAATCACGGGCAGCCCGCAGGCCATCGCCTCAGCCACCGGCAACGAAAACGTGTCCTCCAATGACGGCCCCGCATAGGCATCAGCCGCGGCGTAATAAAACTCCACGTCATTCCGCAACGGCAGGAAAGATACTTTGCCGTCCAATCCCATCCTGTTTATCGAATTGCGGTAAGCAACCAGCGAATCCTGTCCCACAACCAGGATGTGGATTTGCGGATTGCGCAACATTCCCACAGCCTCCAGCAAGCATGGCAATCCCTTGTTCACCCAATCGTTGCCAATCAAGAGAATCGCAAAAGTTTCCTCTTTCATTCCCAGCGCCTCGCGCGCGCGCCCGCGCAGCTCCATTCTGCGCACGGAGCAGAATCTCTTGGCATCCACTCCGTAATAGATCACGCGCGGGTGGACACCCTCTCCGTGTTTCGTCTCAATATCCCTCGCTGCCTTCTGCGAAACCGCCACAATCGTTGACTCCGCGCGCGAATACACTTTTCCTTCCAAATACTCGGCGAGACGGTAGTAAATTCTGCGGTGCATCGTCACAGGCCACGCCTTCATGGGGTTATTCCGAAGCTCCAGCGATTTCGCGAGCTTTTGCCTCACCTTGCTGAAAAGTACATGCACGCTCACCACATCCGGCTTCAGACAATTCACACCGGGCGAATACAAAACATCTGGCGCCAGCCCGCGGAACGTACGGTCGCGCCATCTGCAAAAACCATTCGCCGCCAGGAACCACACATAGCGAATCAGATGGGGAGCGGGGGGGATGGGCACTCGGTGCCACGTGATTTGACTCAGGTCGAGATCTTCCACGCGGGAACAATAGAGGTGAATCTCAAATTCGCCTGCCAGACGTTCCATCTGCTCCGCCACGCATCTTTCCGTGGCGTGACTCTTATCCACAAAAGGCGAAAGCACCGCCGCACGCGGTCTACGCTTCGGCGGGGGCATTTTGAGCGGCGGCCAGCGCCCTGTTTTCAGCAAGCAGGCTGGGCAAGCGGAACAGTATCCCGATAATCAGCCACAAATATGAGTTGGTCAGATAATTCTGATAAGCATTCAATCCGTATAACGTAAATGAGCCGAGCAGCATAAACACGTACCAGAATATTGCAAACCCAATTGGGAAGTATGCGGTCTGCCGCAGTTTCTTGACGACCTTCCACCCGGCAACGAAAACGCTCACTGTCCATACCGTCCACAAAACCGGCCCGATCAATCCGAACTCTGCTATCAGGAGCGCGTAACCGCTTTCCGCGCCCACATTCAGACTGGGCACACTGAAGGCGCGCGTCACATACTGCGTGCCAAGAGAAGCCACTCCCGTTCCATTCCCCCATTGCCAATTCGGCTGCTCAAAAACAGACCGTATTGCTATTAACGGGTAGTCCCAGGAGCGAAAGCCTAATTCGGTATGTGCGCCGTTCGGTGCAAGGGAGTCTGAGTAGAACGCCCAGCGCCTGTGGATCGCATCTGGAAACAGGGCCGTGGTAAGCCCAATGGAGATCGCGCAGATAATAATCGCATTGCGAATGGTCTTGCCCAGGCGAAACGCCTGCCTTTGACGCCAGGGAGCGCCCCACAGCATGGCCACGCTCAAAACAACCGCATTCACGATGAGATAGACAATAGGCGAACGAGTGCCGCACATGATCGTCGCGACTGTAATCACGCCCAATGCCCCAAAGACCAGATAACGCCCGCGCGTTGTCCTAAGCAGAAGGTACCCTGCTGAGCCTACCGCAAGAATGAACAGCAAGATCAAGAACTGGGCAAATCGGGCATCGCTCACGAACAGCGAAGAAGACCTCGTAAAAGCCAATCCCGACTCGGTCGTGCCGCGCTGCACATGGGAAAGAGTATATAGTTCAGGAGCGAGGTCCTTTGGTGTCAAAAAGTCGCCGCCTCCGAACGACTGCAACAGTCCAAAGCCGGACACAATGAGTGCGATCCACATATTCAGCATCAGGATCTTATGCAGATCCGCATCGGTCCGGAGGATCGCGTACCCTGCAAACATCAGGGGCACATAATAAAAATAGGTCTTCATCCCCAAAAGGCCAAAAAACACGCTGGGAGAATTTGGATTCAAAACCTGCAAGGCCGCCATCCAAAAGAAAATACCCAACCAGAGCATAAAGGGTGGGTTAAATGTGAGAAGCCGGCCGCGGCGGTAGGCAGCCCACATCGAAATGTAAGTCACCCCCGCGAGTACATCTTTTGCAAAAAAGATGAGCAGGTTGTTGCCCAGGTATTTTCGAATCTGGTCCTCAAACACCAACCATCCCAGGAAAATGAAAACTCCCGAGCGCCAATCCTTCATAATCGTCATGAATACCGCAACGCCCGCGCATCCAACGCACGCCAGAACTAAATACTGCGACGAACCACTAATAATCCAGTCCGATACGAGCCATGTCAGGACGAACAGGCCGATCGTCAGCACGATCGCCTTCGCTGCCTTCGGGTCGTAAGATTCAGCTTGAGCGGTAAACATCTGCATTCTTACAGGCTGCTCATTTCAAATGCAAAATGGCACAATCCAGTTCGGATTAGCGCGGCACACCCCACAAGTCCAGTATTTTCTCATGAATAGACCCATGTGGAGCGGATAATCGCGTCTTTTGGACGGTAAACAAAGATACCACTCAAAATGAGATGCCAATATAGGCCTGCGAACAACAGCTCATGCAAAATGCCTTAAGAGACCAAATGAATGCCACCCGCCCCGGTCGAGCAGACGTTTGGCTCTTTCAGGATCGCTCGTTGCCAAATAATTCCTTATCGGATTGAAAGTGGGGTCATTTCTGGGTTCAGTGTCCGCGATGCACCTAACTCGCCAAAACCCCTTCTCGAGTCCGAACATGGAGTAACCCTTGGACTGCAGGAACAGGTGCGTAGGTGCCGGAAAGTGGCCGCTTTCTTCATAGATTATATCGCGGACCGAATGAGTTTCTAATATCCTGGTCATTCCCTGAAGAACTCTGAGTTCTGATCCTTCTACCTACGTCGATCTTCAAAACACCAATCGTTTCTTTCTCCTTCAAAACATCATCCAGACTGCGCACTTCGACCGATGGGCCGGTGCCGTTGCATTGCACGCCCTTCTCGTTTATCCAGGCCGTGCCTCGATTTGTTTTATGTAATCGCTGGTCTGGAGAACTGCAGTGCCGTTCTTCGACGCTAGAGCGGCCTGATAAATCACAATATTGCCGCACTTCTTATATTTCTTCCAACATTCCACGTTGCTGTTAAGCGAATCGAAGACTATCGGATTGGGCTCAAAACAAATGACCCTCACTCTAATACCGACCCGGACGGCAAGGATGCTGGCCGTGTAGCCGATGTTCGCTCCAGCGTCCACTGCCGTCTCATCTGGCTCGGTTAACCTCCAGAGGGCTTCCGTGACGCCGATTTCATATATGCCGTGGCTCCAAATGTTGTAACAAATTGCCTCGCGCGGATCCACTGTGATGGGAATTCCCCAGGGCAGATTCACAACCCTGGTTTCGCTGGATTGCCAGAATAACTCCCGCCAGATTCGCTTTACAATTTGCTGAGGTTGGAAAAAGTAGGGCGGCCTGAATATCAGCGCAATGCTCTTCAAGGTAAGGATTCGATGAAAGTTAATATATCAGAGAAATTTAAGTCAGGCACACCGTCGCTTCCGCCTATTTCATTGCCAGCTTAGTAATCGGAATTACAAAGTTTCGGTTTATCGAGTATCCTGTTCTGCAGCTGAGAGGTACGCTCTTCCCGCAGCCACTAGTCGTTGCGGTAACCGCAGATGTCTCTGCGAATGCAGCTTCGACCAGCGTCCCTTGATCAATGATGTTGAAAAGGTTGTGAGGCGTGGAAGCTAGTCCCCATGAGCTTGTCGCCACGAGCAGTGGATGATACCTGAGGACTATTGGAAGCGGTTTGGGCAGATCACGGGTTTACGAGAGTTGTTGCCGCTAGAAACGTGAAGCTCCCACGTTCGTCCGAGCGCGAGGAATAGAGACTTGGAATCACTGGCAGCCCCAAATGTGTCCTTCGAGCCCATTCTCCGCAAAGAGATGCCTGAACTGGATACCATTCGTGGACTGGCAATCTTGGGTGTTGTCATTTATCACGGACTGCGATTCGCCCGTGACATTTCAGTTTATCCGTCTCCTGAAAGACAATTCCTTTCCATCGTGACCGTCGGCCAGTTCGGCGTCCAATTGTTCTTTGTGTTGTCGGGTTTTTTGATCACGGGCTTGCTCCTTGATTCGCGGAGCCGGCCCGACTATTACCGGGGGTTTTACATCCGGCGCGCCTTGCGAATTCTGCCTTTGTACCTTTCCATTCTGTTGATCCTAGCGGTGACAAGGATCGCATCGCCCGGATTTCTACTCATTAGCCTCCTCTTTTGCGCCAACATGGCGCAACTGTTCAATATCACCATGTCTTATGGCGTGCTTTGGTCTCTGGGAGTGGAGGAAAATTTTTATTTGATCTGGCCCACGGTGGTGCACCGGATCTCAACGCGAAGACTGATGATAGTCGCAAGCGGAATTGTCCTGGTGACGCCGGTCCTGCGTCTGATCTGTCATTACCATAAGGATTCCGCCGCCTCGCCACTTTTCGACTGCGCTTATTACACCTGGAATGCTTCAGATGGGCTTGCTTGCGGGGCGCTCCTCGCGATGTTAGTACGCAAATTTCGATCAGCCCGGCGGCCGCTCCTGGTAACGTCGTGCCTTTTTCTTTTGGGAGGCGGGATTATTGCCGTCTGCGGGCTCCCTTTTGGGATTGTGACGCGCATGAGACCCGTCGGCATGGCGCTGCAATCCACGCCAATGAATCTGGGCTTCACAGGACTCTTGGGGTGTTTTCTTCTGGCGGGAACCGGTCCCTGGAAGGGCCTTGTCAATTCCCGGGTCCTTCGATTCCTCGGCTACATAAGCTATGGCCTCTATTTGATTCATTTGCTGGTATTCGGTGGATACGACCGGCTTGTAGCGCGCATTGCCCCCGGAATGAATGAAAGCCTGGGGCTTTCGGGAGCGCTTTGGGTACGGTTCTTCGTTGCGAGTTCGGCGGCTGTCGCCATTTCGATTCTTTCACGTAAGTACTTCGAAGATCCATTCCTACGTTTGAAAGCCAGGCTCGCTCGCCGTTAATCCATTGTTCGATAGACCGATTTGGATAGCTACTGGCAGCATTCTCGCCGCCACGAAACCGCTGCCTTCATGGAGTGTTTACTGAATCATTCAAATGTCTCTTTGGCTCGCGTTCTGTTTGAATCGTTATTCCCAATGCCAAAGGTGATCACGCGCATCACTTCCTCGAGACTGGTTATTCCCAGGCTAACTTTTAATACGCCGTCTTCCTGCATGGAACGCATGCCGCTGGCTCGAGCCACTTTGCGAATCTGCACCGGACTGCCGTTCTCTCGGACCACGTGATTTACGGCATCGTCGAACAATAGTATTTCATAGATTCCCACGCGGCCCTTGTAGCCGGTGTTGTCGCAAGCCGCGCATCCCGAGGGAATGTACATCTTGTTGGGGGGTTCCTGGATTCCCGTCTCCTCCAGGGCGTGAATGTAATCGCGCGAGGGGGCTGCTTCGTTGCGGCATTCGCAAAGCCTACGGATCAATCGCTGTGCGATCACCGCGCTCAAAGTATTGGAGGCCATGAACGGAGTAACATTCAGGTCCATGAGCCGCGCCACGCCTGAAATACTGTCTTGCGTGTGCATGGTGCTGAGCACCATGTGACCCGTTTGCGCCGCGCGCAAGGCCATCTCCGCGGTTTCCGCGTCCCGTATTTCCCCTACCAGGATTACGTTGGGGTCCTGTCGAAGAATAGAGCGCAGGCAAACCGCGTAAGTCCGTCCCACCTTCTCATCGACCTGCACCTGGTTCACACCCTCGAGCTGATATTCCACCGGGTCTTCCACGGTGATGATATTCAAGGAGCGCGAACGGAGGATATTCAGCGCTGAATAAAGCGTAGTGGTCTTGCCCGAACCTGTCGGCCCGGTTACAAGGATCATGCCCTGCGGCTGCTTCAAAAGATGGCCGAAGAGGTCCGCTTGCTCCTGCCACAGCCCCAGCCCCTGCATGTGAACTAGTGAGGGGCTTCCATCGAGCAGCCGAATGACCACCTTTTCGCCGTACTGCGTCGGCAGCGTTGATATGCGCAGGTCGCGCCGCTCCTCACCGAGTCCAACCAGCAGCCTACCATCCTGAGGCAGCTGCCGTTCGGCAATGTCCATGTCCGCGAGAGTTTTGATTCGGGAGATCAACGCGTTCTGTAGGGCCAACGGGATTTTGGCAAAGTCCCGCAAGATTCCGTCCACACGTATGCGCACTATGGGGCCCGTGATATGCGGATCGATATGTATGTCGCTGGCCCTTCTTGCCGCCGCCTGAATCACGATTTCCGAAAAGAGCCGCACTGCGGGTGTAGGCCGGTTCATCATCTCCGCTTGCGCTTCCCGGATGGCATCCACCGTCCGCTGATTGGAAGTGGTGGCGATGAACTCTATCTTCGGCTTCGTCCCGTTTCTGCCCCCTGCATTGCCATTTTCAGAATCCTCTTTCGGATAATGCTTCTCAATGGCGCGGTCAATTTCTTTTCTCAAGCCGAATTTCGGAGCGATGTCCATCCCTGCCACAAAACACAATTCCGTCATGGCCGGAAGATCATGTGGATCCAGCATGACCACCTCAAGCTTATGGTCCCTTATTCTTGTGGGGAGCGCGCAAAAGCGACGGGCGATTCGGCCCGGAACAAGCTTCAAGGCTACTGAGCTGACGTCAATTGTGGAGGCATCAACATATTGAATTCGCGTGACTTCCTCGAGCGAGGTGATCAGATCCCCCTTGGAAACCAGCCCCTTTTTCAACAGAAGCTCGCCCAGCAAGATAGCCGTGCGCGACTGCTCCTTGATCACCAGAGCCAGATCTTGATGAGAGATTTTTCCCCGTTCCTGAAGGGATTCCCCCAACCTCTTTCTTTTCACGTTCTTCATGTGCCCAACTTCGGTGTTCCATAATGGGCCCTCGGTCACACCCGTAACCGCGCCCGGCCGGAGCAATCTGAAGCTCGCCAAGAATGCATCTGAAGTATGGAAGACTTTTGAACAGCGCTGTAGGGTATTTGGCCTACCGTAATCCGAATCGGTACACTGTACCTGGGGACAGGTCAAACAAAGATTCTAACGGCCTTCACGAACTAGATGGTTGCCGCGTGTCATCCGGTCGTAAATGCCTTCTACGGCTTTAGCTAATCGGCTAAATTCATCACTGTTGCTGCTGATCTCGAACGAATCGATGTCAGAGGATAGCTCTCCTAGAAGGTGAGTTGCTTTTCGAACGCGTGCGCCGTCAAGCGCATCCAGTACCGAATAGGCGTTTTTCCCCTCGGCCTGCAAATCCTGCCACTCCTGCACGATCGAAGCAACGTTGCGAAGCTGCTCAACGGCTTCGGCCAGGCTTTTCAAAACCCGAAAGTCGACTCCCTTCATCTGCGCCTGGCATGCGGTTTCAATTTCCAAAAGCTGCGCTGTCGCCCGTTGCAATTGGAAAGTCAGGCCCCAAAAGGATTCCGACGGCGCGACCAACTCTACCGCGATGGATTCCAACTTCCCGCTGGCCAGGCGTTTTAGCCGGGCCACGCGGGCCCGGGCGATTTCGCCGGAAAAGGCGCATTTCAGCGTAACTTCAGTATTCAATCCAGGGATATGTTTTCCATCGGCCAGATGAAGCGAGGCTCCATGGATACTCACATTCCGGGCTATCGCTTGGTCCTGCACCACTTCGCCGCGAACGCTTGTCCACGTTACGGTCGCGGGAACCGTCAAGACCAATCGCCCGCTTCTGCGGCGATTGGCCTGTGCCTGAGATGCCGGCGTCTGGGGGCTCTGGGTTTCCGTGGCCATATTCCTCTCCTGGCAGGCAGAATCTCCATTATCTCTCAAAATGCATTCAGGAAAGGGATGAGATTCTAAGCGTGCTTCTCAAGAAGCAAGTCCAACGAAGTGTCAATCTTCCTCTCGATAAACCGAGCCGCGATCATTCGCCGAACGCATGCGTAATTTCCCTGGACTTCCTCGTCATTTATTGGTAAGATATATTTAGTGGTGTTTAGTATTCGTCATCTCTCAAATAATCAAAAATAACCGCTTTCAAAAAACCCCCTTTTTTAAAAAATTTCGTTTTCCGCTTATTTGGTTGGCTGACCAACCAAATAAGCTAACTCCTTTACTTTGTTAGTGTTATTGCCACCTTGGATGTGATTTGTCGCCAATACCAAAATCTAAGTCTTCCGGCCAATCACCATCAGGTTGTCGCTAAACCATCTGCCTTTGAATGGCCATATTTTCGGCCAATGTTTCTCCGTGAACGGAATTCGCCCTGTGTTGCTGTACTCGATCGCAATATCTGTCAGCGAATTTTCTCGCGCGATTCTTACCAGATCAATTTCCAACAGCGCCGAAATATGAGTCGGATATCCACCGACGCTGCCCTCTTGAAAATGTTGGAATCTGTTCTTCAATAACAAACAAGATAAGCTCGCAAAACTCAATTGATTTGGAGTCGTAATCACGATCCACGCGCCCGGCTTTGTAAGCCGCACCAACTCACGCCCCAACGCTCGCGGATTTTCCAGATGCTCGATGGTTTCCACTGCGGCTACAACATCTCCCGACGCGTCGGGCAAATCCGCGCGGCCAGTATTCAATTCCACTTTACAAAATCGCAGGTCCGCGGGAAACCCTTCGTACCTCACAGCATCGACTCCAATGTATTCAGAAAAATATTTCGATAGCGCGCTCCACAATCCGCCCGTGCCGCAGCCTACGTCGACCAACACGCCGCCGCGCTGTGGAAGCCGCTGCTGGAGCGCATTTTCGACCATGCGATAAATGGCATCGTCACTAATGCCGCGGCTCAAGTTCGCGCGCGCTTCTGCGTCGGGCCAGACTTGCGCGCTCATTGCGGCTTCCCCCGCAATACGACCATGAGAGCCCTGGGATCTCGCTGATTCATGCAGCTGGTTTACTCCTCAAGCTAAGGAAAAGTTGGCGATACTCTTCCACCATTCGTGCTTGCGTGAATAATTTGTGCGCCCTTCCCTGCGCGCGCACGCCCAGATCTGCCAGAAGGCGCGGGTCATTCACGAGACGCCGCATGCATTGTGCCAGCGCGTTGGCGTCTCCGGGAGAAAACTTCAATCCGCCATCTCCAGTTACTTCCGCGAGTCCGCCAATGTCAGAAACAATCACCGGTCGTCCGCGCATCATGTGTTCTATCGCCGAAAGGCCCGCCGTTTCTTCCCAAATCGAAGGCATCACCACGGCCGAAACTCTTGCCATGGCTGAATCCAAATCCTTGCCCTGAAGGAAACCTGTGAATTGAACCCTTTTTTTCAGGTTGAATTGATTCACCTGAGTCTCGATTGCCGCCCGATCCGGGCCATCACCTATCAGCATCAGACCAAAGTTGACTCCATCGTTGTCGAGAATCTTCGCGGCTTGCACCAAGAGCGGGAGACCTTTCTCGGAAACGAATCTTCCAACAAAAGCAAATTGGGTCGTGCATCGGTCATTTGAAGAATGCGGACCTTTTTCTTTGTCTGCTTCGCCGATGTTTGCGGACGGGATTCCGAGATTAACCACCTGAGTTCTTGGAAGACCGAGGCGCTGGCGCACGTGTTCCGTCATTGCAATATTGCGAGAAGCGAAGCGACAAAGCCACCGCCGCGGAAACGTGAGCAAGAGCATTTTCAGGCTTGCGGAACGTCCTACAACCGCTGAATTGCAATTCAGGCAGGCTCTATATTCGCCGCGCATGAAATGTCCGGGACAAGCAGTTTTGTCTGGCTCATGAAGAAGCAAACCGTTCGGACAAATCGCCTGATAGCCATGATGCTCCACTACAACTGGCTTGTGCAGCAATTTGCAAAGCAAAAGTGGGGCGAATGCTGGACCTGCGAGGTTGACGACATCTGATTGCAGAATAAGTTTCGCGATGCGGACGAGTCCAGGATGGCGCGCAACAGGAAACGGCAGCGTGGAATCATCGAAACCATTTGGCGGTGTGGATGTCGCGACAGTTACATCCACTTTTTCCGCGCCGCTGAGGGCGATCAGCCCGGTGGCGAGAAGCATTACGTGGGTTTCCACTCCGCCAACATTCGGAGCGAACGTATGCGAGTAAATCAGAACCTTCATGCGGCGCCTTTGCTCGCGGCTTCCTTTGATTCTGCAGCACGTCCCGGATGCCTCTCGACGCCAAACGTGGCGTCAAGAAGGCGAATGAAATCCTCTACATTTGTCCGCGGGGAACAGGTGTCCATTTTCCGGCGGGCTGCCGCTCCCATGACCACAAGCCGCGAAAGATCCGCCAACGATTTGCGGAGAATGTCCGCGAGCGCATCCACATCTCCGCATTTGAAAATGTAACCGGTCTCACCGACATCAATCAGCTCGCGCCGGCCGCGGATTTCGTCGCTGATGGCGACGGGTACTCCGCATAGCATGGCCTCGCATACGGCGGCGGGGCAGGCATCATATTCCGAAGCCAGCACGAACATGTCAGCGGCGCAATAATTGCCGGGCATTGCGGATTGATTCTGAAATCCAAGAAAATGCATACGATCGCTGACTCCGAGTTGCGCCGCTTCCTTTTCGAGAGAAGCAGAAAGCGGGCCATCACCGGCAAAAACCAGATGCGAACCGGGAACCGCGGCAAGATTGAATGCGCGCAGTACGTCCTGAGGGCGTTTCCATGGTTGCAGTTTTGCCGCGCAGAGCACAACCGGTGCGGATTCCGGCACTCCCCATTGTGCCCGAGTGGCGGCGCGATCCGCTTCCCGGGCGCGCGTCAGCCACCAATCGTTATCCACCACCAATGGTACGATTCCAATTTTATTATCGGGCAGGCCGAGGCTCTTCAAGTATTCCTTACCAGCAAGAGACGCGCTGTAGGCGCCATCCGCTAAGCGATAAATGTGCGACAAAATACGCGGTTTAAGCCATAGTTTCCAGCGCGCACCATCGCGAAGCTGAATTGTCGTGGCATCCGTACCAAAAATAACTTTTGTGCCGCTCAATTTCGCGGCTGCCAGTGCAATCCAAAAACTTCCGAAGCGATAACCGGTATAAAGCACCACAGCATCGTACCGGCCCTTGCGCACCATTCCCCAGAGGCCCGTATTCAAAAGCCCCAAGAAGCGGCCAAATCCCGGACGAAGAGAACGGTTCGGCACTTCTTTCCACGGATAGCCATCGAGAAGCGGTACATCCCACTTGACCTGGCGACCAAATTCGGGATCCACACCGCCTTCAGCGCCCTGCAAACTGCAATAGGCGACTTGAATTTGAAGGCGAGGGTGTTGAGCCATCAAGCGAAAAACAGGTGAGGCATATTGCACCGCGTGAGTGGAGACGAGCAGCAGTTTGTAGCTGCGGTCAGGCACTTCGGAGTACCTGTAAGAGGTTTGCGACGATGACATCCCAAGAAAAATATTTATCGCGCGCGGCACAACTGCGGGCGCTCAATTCGGCGCGAAGAGCGTCATCGTTGAGAACGCGCGCAAGAACATCGCCTAGCTCATCACGGTCACCATCTTTTACGAGGAGCACGCCGGCTTCCGTAACAGGCGGACCAGTTTCCGGTCCCTGAAATGCGACCACGGGCAGCCCGCAGACAATTCCGGCGAGTGCGCTGCCACGGCGGCTCGAAATTCCCCCGCGCACAAATAGCAACGCGTCGGCTTCGGAAAGTCGGCGCTCGACTTCATCGGCCGAGAGCACGCCGTGAAATTCAAGCTCCACCTGCGTGCCTGCAAGCGCGGCGTTTAATGAATCAGAGGCATCCTCCGCATGTCTGCCGATCACGAGCAATCGCAGGTTAGGGACAGGACCGGCGGCGCGGCGGACGGCGTGAGCGATGACTTCAACATCGCGGTGCAATCCAGGCGCACCGGTGACGCCGTAAACGGCGATGGTTTTGCGCGCCCCTCTCCTCACTTCGGATCGAGCAGCGCAATCCTTACTTGCGGCGCAAGTTCCTGAAAGATTCGCGCTCACGGGAACAAACGCGGCCTTTCTCCGTGAAGAGGGCAGCCATGCAACCGTCCCGATCGGAACAGGGAAGATGGAACACTCAGACCAGGCATACTCTCTGCGCATCACCCAAATTTGGTGGGCGCGGCGGATTCGTTCCACCCACCGCTGGCCTCCGTAGGGCACGGCATCGTGAAAAACGATTGCGATGCGCGCCTTCCGAAAACGAAGTATCCACAATACAGCCAACACTGCCAAAGAAATTCCGCGCCGCGACCAAACCAGCGCCGTGTATTGCACCAGCACCCAGCGCCCGCGCCACGCGCGTGATTCTCGCCAAAGCCAGCCAAGCCCCGCAAACCAGCCGCGTTCCGCCCACGGTACCCGCTGAATTTCGTATGGTTGTCCGGCGCGTTCGAGTGCGCGGCCAAGAAAATTGCAGTAGTCTTCCAAGGCATCGGTCGGGGCGTCGGGCCGGCCTAGCAACATTACGATGACGCATTCGGCTGTTGCTTCGAGCACGGTCAAATGTGAGCCGCCAGTGCAAGCGGCGATCTTAGTCGCAAGTTTTTGCAGATCGTAAGCTCTCCGCTTCGAATCAACGTGAAATCGAAGTTCTTCAACGCGCGAAAAAACAATTCCTCGCAATCCCTTCCGTGCAATTCGATGCAAATCGTCCGTACAAATGGAATCCACGATTCGAATCCACTCGAAAACAGTTCCAATTCCCCTTGTTCAATATCGATTTTCAACAGATCAATGACATTTGTACCGGAATGCGAAAGCAGGCTTGGAATATCCCAACCATCCACCTCGATGCGGGCATCGCTCACCGCGCGCGCGACCACCTGGCTGGCCCATTCTTTTCCGTCGCCAAATGATCCGCGCAAAAGTGAAAGTTTTGTCCGTTTGGACCATACGGCCCCCAGCAGGACTTGCGCGCGAGTGCCAAACATCGCCAAGTTCTTGCGACAAAGCGCGAAATTGCCGGGGTCGGGTTCAACGGCAAGAACTGTTGCCATGGGGAATCGGTTCAGAAACCAGGCGCTCGATAGCCCGATGTTTGCACCCAGATCGAAAATGACGGATGGCTGGCCGTCTAAAAGCCGGCAGTATTCTTCGCCAAGAAATATTTGGTCAAAAACATCGGCGTCGCTGCTGTCATTCCCACGCATCTCAAGAGGACGGCGAAAGCCCCGTGGACGCACTTTAATGTTTCGTGGCGGAAAGAATCCCCATCTTCTTCGGGCGCGGCAAACCGTCCATTGTAAAGCGCCCCAAATCCCGATCGCACTCGCGTTTCTTGAGAAAGTTCTCAAGCGACTGATTTTATTCTGACCCACTGCCGATTTTCCTTTCGATCGGGAATCTCTCACACGCCAAAGTCATGGATCGATTGGCGGAATCCTTGCCAGCAAAGTAGCGCGAATCAATTGCCGCCTCTTTTTTGAAAGACAAAAAGCGCATGGGTTGCCCAAGTGCCCGGACATGTTCTGCGAACCAACGGCTCCGCCCACTCGGAAAGTGTGCAACAAATTCTGCGCAGCGCCCAATAAATAGTTCTGGAAGCGGATTTTCCATTATCGCGCAGATCTGACGCATGGCCCTGAGCTGGAAGCGCGCTTCTCTGGCTTCCCCCCGCGAGGCGCCGCGCGGCACGAACAGTCTTGACAAGCAATTGGTCCAGCAAAAGAAATTCCTGCCCCCCCCACATAACTGGCGAGAGTCCGGCCGTAGAGCCCGCTTCAATCCATTTCCGTGGGCTGCGCGGAAAAATGTGGGGCGCCTGGCCTTTGATCAACTCGATCAGCAGCAAGTGTCCGTCAGGCTTCAGAACGCGCGCCATTTCCTTTAACACTCCGTCCTGTTCCGGCGAAGCAATGTGCTGCACCACGGTCACGTCGGAAACCAGGTCGAATGCGCCATCGGGAAAAGGAAGCCTTTGCGCTCGCGCCGCCACTACAGCGAGACCCGACCCACCCGCAAGCGCGCGCCGCAGCATGTCTTGAGTTGCGTCCAATCCCACGGCGCAAATATTCAATTTCTTGTACCTGCGTAGCCATCGGCCCGTGCCACATCCGACATCGAGAACCAGGGCACCCTCTGAAAGTACGCAACGTCGCAACCCGCGGCGCCAGGATTCTTTTTGAAGACGATCTATGGTGATGTTGTACCACAGAGGCGCATCGGGATGAAGGACCGGAGCAAAACCCTGCTCGTCAGCACCTGTATAGGCGCTCGCCACCGTGTCCCAATATTCTTTCCATGAATACACTCAGCTCACTCTTCCAACCCATGCCGCTAAAATGTGATTGCGATTTCTTTCAACTGGTGAGCAAGGGTCCAGGCTCGCAAATGTCACGCACGTCAACGTACCGTGACCGCTGACCACATTGCAAGTCACTTTCTTGTCGGCAATTCTGTTTGAAGTCGATTATCGATGAGATTGTCAAATTGAGGGCGTTGATACACAACCCAAACTTCTGCGCACTGCTTCAACTGAGACCTGGTCTCAGTTCTTGATCTCTACCATCCGGATCCCAAAGCCCTGTGAGCTGACCGAAGCGCTGCCAGTAATTTTTAAGTCTCATCCATATCTGGATGGCCGGCTTGGCCTGATCCAATACTGCTTGTTTATGAAACTCCGGGAGCGCGACGAGCTCTTTTGCGCCGGATATAAATACGCCGATGTTATCGGGGTCTTTGATCACGAGCTGGTGGAGTGGAGGCGCCTGCAAGAATTGGTGGCTTCCCCCGTTCAAACCCGAGAGCACGGGCAGTCCGCAGGCCAGCGCCTCAGGGATGGAGTAGGGAAAAGCGTCGTAGCGCGAGGGGCAGACGGAAAAGTCGGCTGCGGAATAAACTTCCGGGATCAAGGTGAGGGGCGCATCGGACATAACCCGCACGTTGCTTCCGAGACCAAGCCAATTCTCAGAAGCGCCACGTATAGGCAAAAGCCACTGAATTTCAGGAAAAGCCGTCACCAATCTCTTTACGAGAGGGAAATTCTTGCAGGCCTGCGAGTTCCCGACAAATCCACCCACGAGGCCCGGGGTCAGCCACTCTAAAAATGATATATATAATGTATAATAAATATTCTTGGTGTAACAGATAAATAAAAATTCATCTTCGCGACGAGAATTGTGGGAATGTTCAATTTAAGGACGGCAGAGGTGCGCGGAGCTATACGGGGAACACAATTCCGAATGCCGATATTGCAAGGCGGCGGGCATCAAGAAAGTGGTTCTTCCATGTGATTTCGCACGGTATTCCCTCTATAGACCGGTGATCTCGCCAAACCGCTTCCAGTAATTCTCGGGTTTCATCCACTGTTCAACGGCCGACTTCGCTTTCATAAGGACCGCCTGCTTGAAGTACTCTGGGCGTGAGGCGATCTCCCTCGCCGCGGAAATATATGCCGTTATGTTGTCAGGATCTTGGATCACCAGGTGGTTCAGCGGCTCCTCCTGCAAGAACTGACAACTGCTGCCGTTCAATCCGGAAAGTACTGGTATGCCGCAGGCCAGCGCCTCTGTAACTGCAAATGGAAAGGCATCATACCGTGACGGACAAACTGAAAAATCAGCCGCAGAGTAGAGTTCTGGGATCGCACTCCGGGGAATGTTCGACATGACATGAGCGTTGGACCCTAAGCTGTTCTTGTTTTCCGGAGCACCGCGGAGCGCCAGTACCCATTGGATATCAGGCAAAGCTTCAATCATTCGCACGATGAGGGGAAAATTCTTCGTCGGTTGGGTATTTCCCACGAAGATCGCGACTATACCGTCCAGTGGCAATCCAAGATTCTTGCGACATGCTGCCCTGTCCAGCGGCCGGAAATTGCTCATATCCAGGGGATATCCGATTGTGATGCCGTCGTAACCAAAAAGTTTTTTCACTTCCAGCCGAACCAATTCCGACGCGCAGAACACCTGCTTTTTGCGGCCGCTATACCGCTCAAGCACCATGGAATCCCACCATTTGAGTTTCCAATAGCCGAGCGAGGAAATAAACGGTCGGATGGCTTCAGCCTGGCCGCGATAGGTCCCATGGTAAAGATGAAATAGCTTGCAGCCCGGGGGCACGCGCAAGGTGTGCCACCCCACAACGCTGTGAGAAAAAACCGCGACAACATTTGGGTGCATAGCTTTCTGAGCGGCGCGGCCGATGAAATATCCCGCCAGACCATCGGTCAAATGGCGGCTGACCATTCGCTCCAGCTTTTTAAATAACCGCGATCCGGTGTTTGCGCGGTGCCACACGCGCACGGCGTACCCGAGCTGCTGAAACCCTCGCACATGCTCGCGAACGCAGGCTTCCACGCCGCCCAGCTGCTCGGGCGAGTCGGAGCACAGAATGAAGACTTCCTTTTTCATAGCCAAAGGTTTCCAAGTCTCACACGGCGCGAACAGCCAGCTGGCCTAGGGCAATACGATTTGGCCCTTTTCAACATGGAACCTTCACTTCGGTTGCGCAAATAGCCAACGAACCGTGTAGCTCTCGTCCTCCAGCCAATCGCCTCGATAGTTACGTTGTCGGAGTATCTCCTGAATCTCATTCCCGAGCTCTGTCGTATGAACTTCGCACATGATCGGAGGGCCGATATGACCCATCAACCATTCCGCTCCCCTAAAAACATCAGCTTCTGCTCCTTCGACATCGATCTTGACGAAATCTGGAGGGGGATTCACTTTAGCAAGATCGTCTAAAGTCGTGCAGCTCACTTCAATGCATAGCTTAGGGTCCGTCCCAAAGACAGCTTGCGCGTGGGAATTTCCGTGGCCCCTCCCATCGTCCTTGGGTGAGGGCAGCAACAAAAGCTTTCCGGTATGGGAATAGGCTGCGAGTTGCAAGAGATTGAATTTTCCGTCGAGTTTGTTCATCCGCGCATGACGCTGAATAGTCGCGAAGTTTTGTGGGTCAGGCTCCAGAGTGATAACGTTTGTGCCCTTGCGAGCCGCTACAAGTGAGTAGAAACCCATGCCGCCACCTATATCGTAAAAGGTCTTTCCGGGCTTGAAATGTTGTTCCATGATGGCATCCGCGCTTGGTTCATAGCAGCCCTGCCACATGCTGTGTAGCCAGCGCGGATTAATTTCCAAATGCAATCCCTTACCGGGGCCGCCCTTCACTTCTAATACTTTCTCGCAAAGATCCGGCAGCAAGAGCAGACTAGCTTTCTTCATCAGGGGTGACAGCAAAGGCAGGCGCGACATCTTTCGAAGCAGGGGTGACTCACGCAGTCTCCACCATATCATTTCCCTCATCAACCACACCCCCTATTAAGCTATGGCTCAGATCCTCAATAATGTCTTTTACCAAATCATTTTCTTCACAAAAACATCAGTAGGAGCACCGGTGGCCGCGACGGATCGGTGGATTTTCAAAGAATTTCCAGGAAAGCACTGCAATACAGACAGTCGATACTGATGCACTGACGCTCACTGTTCCTCGTCAGAAGCCACGAACCACATTGGAAGCGTACTCCGGCCATCCATATTATGCAGCCTGTAATTTCTGGCTGAAAGCCAGGTTCTCACTTTGTTCCTGTTTTCATAGGTGTGAACTTCACACAGCACAAAAGGGCGTGAGGTCCGGAATAATTCAGCTGCTCCATCCAAAACTTCAGACTCCGACAATTCCACGTCAATCTTCAGAAATGTGGGAGGAATGGAACCACTGCGGGAAATGTATTCGTCCAAGGTGATCCCGGCCACCTGAACACGGTTGATATTGGAGCTGGCGACCTTGCCGACCTTTCCATCCACGAGACTGGACGCTGAGGGCGCGCGCTCGAATTCCACAGGTCCGGAGGATGACCAGACCGCTGCTTCAACGACTTCAATTTGTGGAAAATTGTTTTTTGCGACCGTCGCGCGAAGAAGGGCTGCGTTTTCCGGGTCTGCCTCAAAGGCAATCACTCTTCCTGAGTCACTCACCAGCCGCGCAGCCGCCAGGCTGAAAAAACCGGTGTGAGCTCCCACGTCGTAAAAACAATCTCCTGGTTTGAGTTGAGCGGCCAACAATTCCTGGGCTTCGCGCTCGTGATCCCCACTGAGCATTTGATACTCGAAGCGTGGATCAATTTTGAGCCACAGCCCCTTGCCGAGGCCATGGGGGATCCGCGCCCATACTCTTTTTTTGCCGGCGAAGACTTTTCCGGCAGCCGCGTGCACAAGTGTCCCCAGCAGGGGCACATGCGTTAGACCTGAATAGAGATTCCTGGCGAAAGAAGAGGCGGATAACGTTCCTAACATTCTTCCCGTAAAATTATCAGCATCATCATGGAAGGGAGGCGGCGTGAGGCCATCGTGCTCTTGATTATGGACAGGTTCGCTCATGGGCAAGTTTTCCCCAACTCAACCACAGCACTTGCCTGGAGGTCAAAAGATGCGTCCAGCCTCAAACTACCCTTCAAGTGCTCGTAAACGTTCGAGTCCGTGTTGGAAATAACGCTCATTTCCGGAACCTGGACATATTCAAACCACTCATGGCCATCGAATATGCGGATTTCCCAAAAGTAGATCCCCGGATTCACGGGGAGGCTCCCGAAGGTATGGACGAAATCCATGTGGCCGGGGTTTATCTGTACATCGTGGTACAAGTTGGACCACAGAATGGTGTTATCGCCGCTTCGCAAAGCGATGAACAGGATTCCTTTTCGAATCTCTTTCTTCGCGTAGGCGCCGAACCTCAAGACAATTCTGTCTGGGCATCGATCCAAATCGAGCTGATTGGATTGGGAATTCTCAACCATCCAGCGGGTGAAGGCGATGGGCCCGGGCGAATGTTCCAGGTCGTCGGCTTTCACGTTGAGACACGAGGCCTCATATTCGTTGACGATTTCGCGGGCGGGCCCGTCGCGGCGCACTTTCCCGCCATCAATCCACAGGGCGCGCTCACAAAGGCGGCGGACATGGTTCATCTGGTGACTTACGAAAATGATGGTGCGGCCGCTCTGCGAGACCTGCTCCATTTTCCCCAGACATTTGCGTTGAAAGTCGAAATCACCCACCGCTAGAACCTCATCCACGAGAAGAATTTCAGGTTCCAGGTGGGCGGCCACGGCAAATGCAAGACGCATCTGCATCCCGGTACTGAAATGCTTCAGAGGCGTGTCAATGAAAGTCTCCACACCGGCAAAATCCACGATTTCGTCAAATTTGCCCACGATTTCGGGCTTCTTCATTCCCAGGATTGCGCCGCTTAGGAAGACGTTTTCCCGGCCGGTCAATTCCGGATGAAATCCCGTTCCGACTTCGAGCAGGCTTCCGACGCGCCCGTGAACTTCTGCGAAGCCCTCTGTGGGCCTGGTTATACGAGCGAGAATCTTTAGAAGAGTGGTTTTGCCAGCGCCGTTCCGGCCAATCAAGCCAGTAACTTCTCCTTCGCGGACCGAGAGGGACACGTCTTTTAATGCCCACAGAAATTCAGCCGGCGGGCGGCGGCGCAAAGGCGCCTTGAGGATATTTGTGAGCAGGTCTCGCAGGGCGAGATAGCGCTGTCGCTCTCCAATCTTGTATCGCTTGGCGAGTTTTTCAACATGGATAGCGGAGTTGTTCATCGGCTAGACCACGTCCACAATTGTCGTTTCCATTTTTTGGAAGAAGACAATGCCCCCGAAGAGAATCACGAGAACGGCGGCAGTGGAAACCATCAGCATGGCACCCGGAGCAGGCCCACTACCTGTCAAAGACCATCGAAAGCCATCGATTACGCCAGTCATGGGATTGAGGGCATATACCCATTGCCACTTCGCGGGCACCAGTGAACTCGGATAGGCAACCGGCGAAACGAACATCCAGAATTGAACCAGAAAGGGCAGCACATAACGCACATCGCGATAAACCGCATTCAGGGCCGAGAGCCACAGCCCCACTCCCAGTGCCGTGAGCATGGCAAGCAGGAGAAATACGGGGAACAGGAGTATGGCAGGAGAAGGGCGAATTCCATAGAAGACCATCATTACCAGAAAGAGCATCAGGGAAGCTGCGAAATCCACAAGTCCTGAAATAGTAGCTGCAAACGGGAGAAGCACCCGAGGGAAATAAACTTTCGTAATGACTCTCTGGTTTTCAACAATCGTATTCGTGGCGCCTTGCAACGCACCGGAGAAATACATCCACGGCAAAAGGGCGCTGTAATAGAAGATTGGATAGGGCAGCCCGCCCGAAGGCACGTGCGCCAGCTTGCCAAAGAAAAGCGTGAAAACCAGCATGGTAAGAAACGGTTGAAGAACAGCCCACAGGACTCCGATGGCTGTTTGCTTGTAGCGGATCTTGATATCACGCCAAACGAAGAAATAAAGCAGGCTGCTGTAGCGCCAGGTCTCCACGAGACTCAAATCCATCCATCCACGTGGCGGAGCAATCCTTAGGAATGGTCTTTCAGAATTGAGATATCGAGAGTCCGCGATGACCCCAACCGAGGAATCGCTCATACGAATAACTTCCGGGCCATTTTCAACGGATTTTGTCATGGCTGCTTATTACTGGGCTGGTCTTCGTTGAGCTGTTGAATGTCTTTCTGTTCAATTTGTCGAAGCATTCGATTCCGATGAAATAAATATGCCTCTATAGTTTCCCAGCCACTTTCAGGTACAACGCGAAACTGATTATAGACCATTATCCGCCAGGAGATTGGTCCGCGGACAGGAATCAGATGACCTCCCCACTGAAAGATAAAGCCGATGTTCCAAGAAATGAAAATACACACGGCAAGCGCACCGCCCACGAAAGCTTTGCTTTCGTTTTTCCAGAGGCGGCTGAAGCGTTCAAAAAATGCCGCGAGACCCAGGATAAAGATGGGGCCGAGAGAAATGAAAAAACGGTTACCGAATGACGCCAGGCCGTCCCAATTCACATAGCAGGCGATGACGTAATAAAAAGTGACGAGAGTGATCCAAAGTGAAAAGGCGAGGGGACGATCCAACCGGTGGAACATCGCCATCCCGAGCATGGCCAGGATGAGAATCGGAGTCCAAGAAAGCAGGCCGTGGTCAGAAGAAAACAGCACTTTAAACAACACCGGGCGCGCCCAACGCCAATCCGTTGCGCCCGGGTAGCCCGTCGTGAAGAATCCGCCGTAAATAATTTTCTTGGTGATCAGAGTGGGAAGCATGCCGATCACGAAAATCAAACCAAACAACAGGTGAAAACTGAGCAGGCTCGCCACGGATTGGCGCGACCCGGATTGCTGCGATTCAGGCCCGGTCCGGATCGCCTCAACATATTGCGCGATGGCCTCACATCCGGGCACCAAGAGGAGAACAACGTTGAGGTAGTAAACATTCACCATCAATGCGGCGAGCAGTCCTAGGACGACCCATTGAAATGCGGTGCGCCGGCCACGGTTGCGATGCCAATACCAAAGGAACAGTGCCACGGAAAAAAGTGAATGGGCGTGGGACCACGAAGGATTTAAGTACATGTACACCGGAAGCGGGCTGGCAAGCCAGTACCCGACGGTGGCCAGGAAGGCCCATTTTTCGGAAATGTAATGGCGTGCGAGGCAGAAACTGAGCCACAGACCGAGGAATCCATAGAGCGCCGTGGAAAGCGCCATGGCCAAAAGATATGGACGCGTGAACCCTGAGAGGGAGAAGTTAGCGCCGAAGTAGTCGAGGCAAACCAGCACGTAGTGGACTGTGGCGACGAAAGGCGCCCAGAGAATAGCCGGTCCCACACTGAAGTGATTGTCAATGTGGTGAGTCGAAGTGTACTGGCTGGCGAGGACCTCCCCGTTAGGACCGATGCGGCCCATCGTAAATGACGCATTGCCGGCCTGCCATTCGTCCTCAAATTGCAAATTGTGATCTATTAACGGGGAGTGCAGGTAGGCGTAATAGCCGACACCATCGCCATGTATCCAAGGATTGACAATAGGAAGCGATAACACGAACAACAGGACGAGCATCTTTGGATAGGAAAGAGAAACAAGATGACGCAAACGGCCATGAGGTGTTGAATTCTGTGGCAACAAGTTTTTCTGTGATTTTGAATTCGTCCGCAATTCGGCGCCGCTTTGCATCGACCTGTTTTGCGCGTCTACAGAATTCGCGAGGGACCTCGCTCCCGCCGGTTTAGGTTACCGAATCATACCTTCATCCAAGTTTTTCATACCATTATTTGAAAAGGCTGTACCGAATTGTGCTCCATAATCCTGGCAATGCATCCCGCCATCCGATTTTTTTTCCTTCCGCGTAGGTACGCCCATAATATGAAATGGGCACCTCGAAAACGCGCCAGTCCTTGTTTCGGGCAATCCTGGCGGTGACTTCAGGCTCGAAACCGAAACGGTCTTCTTTCAGCTCGAGATGCTCGATAACCTCGCGTCGAAAAACCTTGTAGCAAGTCCAGACGTCGGTAAGGTTCAGGTCCGTGAGCATGTTGGAGACTGTGGTGAGCACCCAATTCACATTGGAATGCCAGTAGTAGAGGACGCGGTGGGGCCCACCGAGAAAACGAGAGCCATACACAACATCAGCCCTGCCGCGTTCAATGGGATCAAGCAAACGGTGGTAGTCCTGAGGGTCGTACTCGAGGTCAGCATCCTGAATCAGGATGTTCTGGCCGTTCGCTTCTTTCATGCCGCGGCGCAACGCCGCGCCCTTCCCGCGGTTCCTGTCCTGCATCAAAACCCGAATATTGTCAGTACGGAGCTGACGGCCGGTTGTGGGAAGTATGAAAATCTCCGGGGACTGCTGAGCAGAAAGTGAAATCTGTTGCAACAGATCACGAGTGCCATCCGTGGAGGCGTCGTCTACAATAACGATTTCTTTCTCAATATCTACGGACTGCACGCGGACAAGAATCTCTTCGATCGTTTTGCGTTCGTTATAAACGGGGATAACTACGGAAACCCACGGCCTTTGCGAATTGGAATCCATTTTCTCTCATCCGCCCTCCCGGACACGCCGCGAAAGCCATGCTCTCCATTGCGGTTTCCCCGGGCTGTTTAATGCTGCTCGGTTAGACAGTGCTATCCCCGGCCTTAGCCGGCGCACAAGCGGAAATGTCCTGCCTGAGGCCCCCAGGATAGGAAGGCAAAAGAACAGAGTTCAATTTCCGCTGCCGTTTGTCTGCGCAATCCCGATCAAGTTCTGCTTCTTTTGGAAATGGCTTGTCACCCGGTCGATAATCTCTTCGAGCGGAGTGGCCGGTCGGAAGCCAGTCAAGCGCTCCAATTTGTCCACACAGGGCACGCGCCGCATCATATCCTCGAATCCCGGTTCGTAGGCCTGGTCGTAGGGCGTATAGGTTACCGGAGAGGTACTGCCAGTCCGCTCCTTCACCATCTGGGCCAGGCCTTCCACGGTGATTTCGCGATCGGTTCCGATGTTCACCACTTCTCCGATGGCCTTATCGCTCGCAATCAGGCGCAGCATGGCTTCCACCGTGTCCTTGACATCACAGAAGCAACGAGATTGCTGCCCGTTACCAAACACCGTGATGGGGGCGCCTTCCAGTGCCTGAGAAACAAAGTTTGGAAGCACCATCCCGTAACGGCCGGTTTGTCTTGGGCCCACGGTATTGAAAAAACGCGCAACAACCACCGGCTGCTTTTTTTCCTTCCAATAAGCCAGCGCCAGGAATTCATCCAAAGCCTTTGATGCGGCATAGCTCCATCGGCCGATGGTAGTTGAGCCAAGGACCAGGTCCGCGTCCTCATGAAATGGGAAACAGGCGCTCTTGCCATAAACTTCGGAAGTGGAGGCGATGAACACGCGCTTGCGCTTCTTGTAAGCGGCCTCAAGAACCAGCTGGGTCCCGTTCACATTCGTCTCAATGGTCCGCACAGGGCTCTCCACAATCAGGCGAACGCCCACGGCCGCAGCCAAATGGAAAACCGCGTCGGACTCATCCACCAGTTCCGCAAGCAATTGCCGGTTCTCAATGGAGTCCAGAAAGTAATGCATCCGATCGTTCGGTTTCAGGTGGCGAATATTTTCCATGCTGCCGGTAGAGAGATTGTCAAACAGCAGCACCTCATCGCCGCGGTCCAGGAGCCGCTCGGCGAGATGCGATCCAATGAATCCAGCACCGCCCGTGATTAAGAAGCGCACGTTTCCCCCTTAAGAATTCGAATTATATCGAGTGACTCAGGCGCTCGCGGCCGTCTTTTTTGCCTTATTGTCGTGACTATACCCGCCGTAGGAATAGGGGTAATAGCGATACGAGTAGTAATAATCGGGCGCACTTGAGTCCACGGCATTGAGCAGCACGCCCAGCATGCGGCACTTGACGCCGGCCAACATGTCGCGCATTCGGCTGAATGCTTCCTTCGGCGTTTCACCGCTGCGGACTACCAGAAGAACCCCGTCCACCAATACCGACAGGATCACGGCATCGGTGGCTGCCATAACCGGAGGCGAATCGATGACGATGAACTTGTACTCTTTCCTCAGTGCCGCAATCGCCTGCCGCAGCCGGTCCGACGAAAGCAAGTCCGCCGGATTTGGAGGAATCGGTCCGGTGGGCACGGCGGAAAGATTTGTGATTACAGGATGCGGCACTGTGATGAGGTCCAGGGATGACACACCCGCAAGGTAAGAACTCATCCCCGCGTACTTGCCTTCCGGCAGGCTGAGCGCTCGTGTGACTCCGGGCTTGCGCAAGTCGCAATCGATCAGAAGTGTGCTATCCCCCAACTGGGCCAGGGTGACGGCCAGGTTTACAGCCGCCGTGGTCTTGCCTTCCCTGGGCAGCGCACTGGTTACCAGGATGACCTGCGGTGGATGCCCTGCCTGAGAGAGCAACAGGGAAGTACGCAAAGAGCGGAATGCTTCGGAAACCTGCGACTGCGGCATGGAATAAGAGACCAACTCCAGCCGCATATCTTTTCCTTCGCCCGTCGCGCCTTTCAGCATTCTCGCCAT
Source organism: Candidatus Acidiferrales bacterium (assembly GCA_035308165.1). Classification (GTDB taxonomy): domain Bacteria; phylum Acidobacteriota; class Terriglobia; order Acidiferrales; family UBA7541; genus DASTCZ01. The sequence continues at coordinate 47,127 of DATGHC010000006.1, forward strand.
CTTGCCCTGTCTGCCATCCAGTTTGCCGAATGCCGGCACAACTGCCAGAGAAGGCAGTCTCGCCAGCATTTCAACGTCGTCCGGCGTCTTTACCGTGTTATCCATGTATTCGCGGAGAAACGCCAACCCCAGGCCCCCCACCAGGCCCACCATGATGGCCATCAAGAGGTTGCGCGACTTGTTCGGACGCGATGGGTACGAGGGCACCATGGCCGGATCCACGATGCGGATATTCGTCGAGTGCAAGCTCGCACTTATCCCCGCTTCCTTGAGTTTCTCCAACAGCCCTTGATAGATCTGTTTATTTTCATCGGCATCGCGGTTCAGAATATTGTAGTCCACCATTTTCTTGGCCATGTCGTTGACTTCTTCCTTCTGCCGTGCCAACGACTGTTGCAAAAGGGTCTCGCGCTGCATGGCAGTGCGGTATTCCTGCTCGATGCGCCCGACGATGTTCTTTTTTTGATCAGCTACGAGTTGATCCAATTGCTTTATTTGCTCCTGCAGGCGTTGGGCGGAGGGCATATTCGGGCCTGTCCTGCTCAACTCCTCTTGATACTTATCGCGTAGCTCGGCTTGCTTGCTCGCGAGTGTCTGAATGAGGGCGCTGTCGCGCACGGCAGGAAGTGATTCTAAATTGCCTGTTTTGGCCTGTTCGAAATCCGCCTCTTTCTTGATGCGGTCGGATTGCGCGGCCGTCAATTCCTTGTCAATTTCAGCCAATTTCTCGGTGGTGATGTTTTGTTTGTCGTCGATCGTCCAGATTTGGTTCGTGCGCTCGTATTCCAGTCGTTTTTCTTCAGAGTCTTCGACCTTGCGCCTCATATCGTCGAGTTGCCCGGTCAGATATTTTTCAGCGTCATTGGTGGCCTGGTAGTGGCTTTCAAAATTCTGCGCCTTGAAGTTTTCCAGATGCGCGTTGAGTACGCGCGCTGCAAGCTGTGGATTGGTGGCTTCGAATGTGACGTCCAGCAACCGCGTATTGGGGACGCGCTTTACACTAAGCGACCCCTCAAACGCGCCAAGGATCGCCGGCCTAGAGATCGGGGCCTGGTCGGCGGCAAGCGTGGGGAGCGCTGCGGTGTCGCCCGGTGCGCCCCCAAAGGACGGTTCGTCCGCCAAAAACGTGGACTTGATGGTCTTCAAGGCCAGAGTATCGCTCTGCAGTACCTTCGATTCCGTTTCGATATAATTATCAAGATCTGCATACAGGTCATCACTGTTGACACCCTGGAATGGCAATACCCCCGGCGATTCGTGGTCAATCTGGATTCGCGATGTGGCCTCATAGACCGGTTTCATCTTGAATGTGGCGATGGACACCAACGTTACCACGGTCACCATGAAAGTCAGGATGAGCCACTGGTGCTTGCGAACAATCAGCAGGTAGTCAATCAGGTGCGGTTCGCGCCGCGATATCTCCCAATTCAAAAGAGAAGGGGGAGAAATAATCTCGATCGCTCCGCTTGCTTTTCGATCTCTAGGTATGATGTTAGCTTCGTCCATCTATCCTTCCGAATTGTCCGCTGTTTGTTTTCGTGTTTCCGAATTGCTCATTGGCTGGGGATGATGTTCTTAGGATACTGGTTGACAGACCGCCGGAGCATCGCACAGACATGCACGACGTCACAGAGCGCCCAATCGTAGGAGAGCAACTCCAGACGTCAGAGTGAGGAGTATGTCTCCTGTGCGATGCAAGGCGTGTTTTCCAGCACTGTCGGGAACGAACAGGATGTCGTTCGCGACCAACTTAGTATCACCACCCTTGCGCTGCATTACTTTCCTCAGATCCACTGGAATCTCCTGGTTTTTCCCAGTGACCGGATCCTTCCGCAGGATCACGGCTTCATTTGGTTTTGCGGTTGATAGGGTCCCCTGCGCCAGGGCCAGCGCCTTGAAAGTGGTCATCTGATCCGCGTCGTTTGCAAGCACGAACCCACCGGGATGCGTGACCGCACCTACCACGTACACGATTCCCCCGCGCGGGACCGTTACCACGTCACCCCCCGACACCAGGAGGTTGTTTTGTGGGTCCGTCTTATTGATCAGATCCCAGATATTTACAGTAAGAGTCTGGGGCATATCCAACGAGGCATCTGCGGGCGCCGAATTGGTCCGGGATTCTTCCAGGAACTTATCCCGGGTGATGATCACGTTGCTGCCCGCGTCGTCTGCGATTCCGCCGCATCTGGAAAGGACTTCGACCAAGCTCATGGGGCGCGAACTCTGTATCACTTGTGGCATTTTAACTGACCCAATCACTGTTATCGGCAGGCTGCGTTGTTCCTTAATGGTCACGGTGACCTCTGGGTGGGTCACCAAGCCATTCGATTGTAACAACTCAGAAAGCTTTTCCTCGAGCTGGGCTCCTGTGAGCCCACGCGCTAGGACTCGAACCGGCAGTAGTGGAAGCGCTATATACCCGGTTTCGCTCACCCGCACCTCGCGGGAAAGCTGAGGGACATCGAACACGTCCACGGCCAGCAGGTCGCCGCTGCCAATTCTGTAATCGCCGCCCGAATTATCATCAAGGCGGGCTAGATCCCTGAGTCTACTGTTAGTTTGGTCGGCTGATTCGAGGCGGGGCTGTTGGGCGAAAGATGGGCTTGCAACTACTAGTATTACCAGTGCTGCCAAAAGACACACTTTTCCTAGGATGATAAATACACCTTTATTATGAAGCATTTGAAAGACTCCCCCACGGTTACTGATTATACTGAAGACTTGGACTTTTGGCACTGCCATTTACTACTGGAGACAAATGCTCCCAATCAGTTAGTAGGCTCAAACACAGGGCTCGATGAGGCCATTCCTGCCAAAAGATAGAAGAGAAGAGCGTTTGCTGGAATATGAAGGTTGAAATCCGCCATCCCATGAATCATCAATCCTCCGCAAGCCACCAACGCCCCAAGTTGAACGGCGTGAACCATCGTATCCTGGCGAGATGACAGGTTCATGATGCCGTATGTGGCCAGGGATATCACGAAAGCCAGCCAGCACAACCCTCCGGCGATTCCGGTTTCCGCAAGCAGTTCAAAGTGATCGTTATGGACGTGATCAATGATCTTACCCTCGTATTCAGTATCGTATTTGGGAAAGACCGAGATGGTAGTTCCCAAGCCCGTACCCAAAATCGGATAATCTTTAAATATATGCCATGCTGACTTCATCATGGAAACCCGTCGCCCCTCACTCACTTCTGGGCCATGCATCTCTGAGAACCGTTGCATGACCTGTCCCACTCCCAGCCAGGCCACCAACGCGCCGGCAAGCGCAAGCGCAACCATGAAGGTAAGCAGGTAGCGCTTTTCTCCGCGCCGCAACCACAACAACGTCGCAAGAAACATCACCTCGAATCCAAACGCTACAATCCCTCCCCGTGACGCGCATAGGAACAGGGCTCCAATCGGCAGGGCAGTGCAGAATGCTAGCATCGGCAATTGCTCCCTCCGAACTCCTTGCACTGCCAACATCGACAGGCCCACAGGGATAATGAGTTCCATCAGACCAGCGAAATGATTCCGGTTGACGTATGGTCCGTAAATCATTCCTCCGAACCTCAGCTCGCGGACCCAGTACAATTTTCCATTGGAGGTCAGATCTTGCAGGATTCCGAACACCGCAACGCCGAATCCCAGCAATACGAGGAACCATGCGAATGCCCGCCATTGGCGAGGCGTTCGGAATGCCTGCGTCATCAAGAAAAGAAGAATCAAATAGCTGGTAAGCCGGAGCAGTTCCAGCTTCGTCAAATATGGATAAAGAGAGAGCGGGATAGCCAGCTGCACGAGACCTATGATTTCCACCCCCACCAGCGGCCACAGCACCGGGGTCCATCGAATTTCTTTGGAATCTCCTCTGGCCGCCAAGAATCCCCACCAAAGGAAAAGTGCCACAGCTCCGATTTCAAGGATGGACTCAGACCAGGTTTCGACCGCGCCGTGGGCAAGCACGCCGAAAGTGATCAATACGCAGATCCCGACGCGGATGATGCTCATGGATTTGGATGTCCACCTGTGGGGAGAAGTGACACATCATCGATCCAGACAAATCCCGCCATTTTGTTGTCAAACCTCTTGCTTGGCAGCCGGCTGACGTATATGCGTAAGAGGTAAACGTCTGAGGCCGTCGTAAAATCCGCCGTCTGCACTTCCCAACGTCTGTCTCCCGTGAAATCGCTCAACAAAATTTCCGGCTGACCTCCGCCTTGGAATCCAATCAGAAATCGCGGCCCGCTGTCCGTAGTGATTCCCCCGGTCCGGAGATATCCTTCAAAGTGATATTTTGTATTTGGCTCGACGGGAATATCCTGCCAGAGCCCATTAAAATTGAAGTTCTGCGTGCCATCAAATCCGATTCGCAACGCCCTCTTACCCGAATGTTGCGATGCCATTTCGTACCCATAAGTGACTCCCGGCAGAGCGTCCAAGTGCCAGTCCAGCCCGCCATTGGCGATGTCATATTCAAACCCGCCATTGAATACGAGCGAATCACCCTGGGTCACTTCATCTGGGTTTCCACTGGCTACCACTGCCTGCCGCCAAATTCTGCGCGCGTCATCCCCGCGGACCGCAGAAAGTAATTGGTTGATGAGCGGGAAAATCGTCTTGATGGGAATGCGCCGCCCGCTGGCCACCATATGGTCCCAGACAACGGTTGCAGGCTCGATCTCATTCTGTGAGCAAAAAAAATCGAGCGCTTGCCGCTGTGCATCCAGGTCATCCGGCAGGACCTTGGTCAACAGATCGTTCACGTTTTCAGTCGCGCGCCAAACTCGCGAAATGGCCAAGGGGATCAATTGCGGAGTAATCCCCAGAGCGACGTGGATCTCTTTGTAACCTTCAGGGGTTTCCCCCTGGCGAATCAGGAAGCTTCCATAGCGCCAATGAACATCCGAAGAAACCGGATACACACCGACTGCCCTCTGAAATGCGTCTCGGGCCTGATCCAATTGGCCCGCTGATTCATAAGCGTCCGCAAGCCCCATCCAATAATCTGCCGAACGAGGATTAATCTCGGTAGCTTTGCGCAGATAGCCGATGGCCTGGCCGGTGTTGCTATTTTCCAGATTTAGCTGCTGGTTTATCCCCAGCCGGTACCAGTAATCCCCATTGCCCGGTTCTATCTGCGTGGCATCCTTCAAACCGTTGAAATTTGGAGAGTTGGCCAAAACGTCGGCGTACCACACCAGACTCACGGTGTAGCTCACGCCGAGGAATGCCAGGAGTGTGAAACCGAGAATGCCCCATCTCAGAGTTGGGTTGACGAGCCGGATGCTCATGGTCTCATTGGCACAATGCTACAAGTCCCCTTCGCCGTGCAAGATTCACTTTCGGAAGTGTTGTTTTCTGCTACAAGTTCATTCTATATGGAAACTGGCAGTCTGCCGAGCCGACGCCAGGGATGCTGGTGGGCTAGCCGGACTTCGGACCGCGGATCCCGTACCTCCGAATTAGAAGAAACGGCCTCACCCACCGGTGTGCCCCCGAGAGTTTCTTCGGGAGAGGCAAATCCGCCCGATCGGGGTCTGTCGGTGAAGTTGCCAGCTTAAGCGCATACAGGACTCCTTCGTTGAACCTTTCGCGAGTCGCCACGCGAAACCGGAATCGTTGGAAGACAGGAGGGGTCAGGATCTCCAGTGAAAATCGCTCGCAAATCCCTCTGGCCAGTCTGTGCGCGACTGCATCACGCTGCGTTTGCTCTAACACTTCCTCCGGCAAGGGTGTATCCAGCATTGTGGAGGCGACGCAAAGCGCCAGCCGCACCATTCGTCCGGCGCCCATCTTGTTGGCACGCTCGAACAGCGTCCCCCAGTTTATTTCTCCAGCGCTCAGGGTCAGTTCCGCGATGTCGGCGATCCAAATCAGCCGCTCCCAAAAATGCTTTGTCCCATGAACTGCAAGCAGAATGAATGTGTCTTCGGGAGAAAAGCCAACTATTTCGCCGTCAGCCAACTTCGCGGCCTTCAGCCGGTATCGCATCTCCTCCAGCTCCAGGGGACGGGGATAATACCGCAGCGTCTTCTCAGTTTGCAGCTCCACGATCACATTTCCCGAGGCTTTTCTAAACTGATATTCGCTTCGTGTGGGACGCTCACCTTCGTTAGATTCGATTCTTCCGAATACCGCATCGAAGCCTTCGGCCTCGAGCAAAGCCGCCGCGCGAGGCATCTCGCTCTGGAGCAACGCGAAATCCAAATCCGCAAATTGCCGCAGCGCAAGATCTCCATAAGCCTGTGCCGCCAGCAGTGGCCCTTTGTAAGGAATCGCCTGTATCCCTTCCGCGCGGAAACGCTTGGCCAGACGAATCATTTCCGCGGCCAGGAAAAGATTTCGTTGAGCTGTTTCCTGCAGAGCCATCCTCAATCGGGGACGCCATTCCGCTGGGACGCTTTCCGGACAGATGGCCAGGAGCTGCCGGCACAACAGCGGCAAAACGCCGTGCGCGGTCGCCCCGTTGATGAGCGCAGTCCAATCAACCGGCTGCCGCGCTAGTGCTGCTATTTGCTTCGCATAAGGGTCTGACAATCGCGTCCGTGCACACGCAATCAATATCTGTTTTTCAGCGCTTCGCATGCCCCACGAAGATGTTTTGGAAGGGACCACGGCCAGCTACACTTTGCCGCCAATTCTCCCCTCAAAGCAACTGATAATCGGGTTTGCAGTGCAGACAGTTTGAAACCGGGGTGCAGATGATTTGGGTCTGGTTGCGGTAGTTTCAGGCGGTTCAACCAGGCTTGACCAACTGCTTGGCGACTTCCGCTGCCTGTGAAGGATGAGCGGGGTGAAAGCTTGCTCCAGAGGGCCGGAACCAGCCGGCAAACGCTATCTTCGGCACAGCTCCGCGAACGGGAGCAATGCGATGCTCCAGATTGTCACCAATCCGAAAGATAATCGCATCTCCAAATCCCCTGTTCGCTAACCTGCAATGCATTTGCCTCGAGATCTTATCTCTCAATTCCAATTCTCCTCCCACAAAAGCCTCTGGAGACAGATTGAGGCTTAGCGCGAGCCGTCGCGGATCCTCTTCGCTTACGTCATCGTGCCAGTTGGTGGAATGGCCTTCGGCCGGCTCCATTCGATAAAGGCGGCCCCAGAAAACCCCTATCGGTCTACATGCCGTCACGCGCTCCAACCATCGCAGGAATTCGGGCAAATTCATTAGGAAATGGAGCGTTGAGAGCGAGACATCTTGTGGCAACCAGTATTCAGTGCCGATCCCTCTATTCTCTCGCGGGACAAATCGTCCTACACTCAACTGCTCGGTGATGGTCTCCAAAATGGCGGGATCGATCAGGCGTGGAAGCAGGATGTAATGACGGCATGCAAAATCTGCCTGAAGTTTTTCGATCCAGCGGGGTTCTGATTCAAAGGCCACTCCCCTTTTGGTAAGCTGGATCATATCGGCTGGGCTCGTTTTTCCGCGCGACGAGCCAAGTCTAGCGCACTGCAAATGTTATCGCCAGCGCATTAGCCACCTATGAAAATATTACATCCCATCAATTCCGGTCGGCTCGGAAAGTAAAAAATGCTGTACATTCCATCCCGCCAATGGCGTTATATACCTTTCGAAATTCAAGGCTCGTGGAATTGGGTTCCGACACGAAAATTTCCGGCTGCGCATCTCAAGTGAATCCTCCTTCTCTTGGGCTGCGCAATGCGCCCGACGAAGAACCTTCCATCAAGGAAGCAATCCTCCTTCTGGTTTTCACCTTTGGCGTGCAAGTTTTTGAAGCCTGGAGAACGACGGGTTGGAGGGCTCGAGCGGCCGGACTGTTCGATAATGTGGACAACTCAAATTACATTACTATTGCCGATTTTATCCGCCATTGGACTCCCACGCCAGGTTTTGACTTGCACCATTTCTGGGGATACCCGTATTTCATTGTCGCGGTTTCAAGCATTTTTCATCTGCGGAGTGTCGATGCTCTCATCCTAATCTCTGTCTCGTCATCGCTCATCACCTGCCTCCTGGTCCACAGACTTTATGGAGGGTTGGTGGCTGTGGCCTTTGGGATGGTCAGCTCCACATGGGTACTGCTTTCTGTATTTGGCGGCTGCGAGCCATTGTTTATGGCCCTGCTCTTCGGCGCATTCCTGGCGGTTCGCCGAGAGCGGTTTGTGGTTGCAGCTCTCCTCGGGTGCCTGGCGACGACTGTCCGCCCCATTGGACTCCTGATGCCTGCGGCATTGTTTGGCTACCTGCTGTGGCTGCGCGATTGGCGAACTACCCTCAAGGTATCTGCTGTCGGACTTGTATCGGTGGTCGCTTATTTAACTCCCGTTTACATGCTCACCGGAAATCCGCTGATTCAGCCCACTCTGTACAGCGTCGCCTGGCAGACACATGATTTGCCATTTGCGCACCGCGGGTTGTTTACGTTTCCAGGTCTCCGCTTGGCGGAGGGTTTCTACTACCTCCATTCGACAATTTCCGATTACCCATATTGGGGGATGTGGTTCTCCTCGGCCCTCAGATTTGCCTGGATTCTTGTCGCCATTGGCGGCGCCATATTGTTGTGGACTCCGCGTCGCTGGCGTGACCTTCCTCCAGTGGAAACGACATTTGCGTGCGCCTATTCGGCGTTTCTACTCTGCTATAACTTCGACTATGCCGCGCTCTATATTCAGCGGTTCATATTGCCCGTTCTACCGTTCATCCTGTTCGCAGTGCGAAGATGGATTCCGCGGGATCGCCGCATCCTCTGGCCGGTCGCGGGCTTATGCGTACTATTCAACACCATAATCTTATTTGGACCGAAAGCTGTATTTGGGCTGACTGCCCCTAAGATTGCTCCAAGATACGCGCCATGAAGCCAGGATTGTCTGAGTGCTTCCATTGGAGACGTGAAACTCGGTGTTTGGGAGGGATCAACTCAGCGGCTATACTTCTGAGAGACCGCCCCGGCGAATTTTAGCGCCTCGTGCCATCCGGTAAACCGTTCGGGAAACTCCGTTGTGAGCGCGCGCGCAATGTCCTCGAGTGTCGCCCGCCCATCCATAAGATTGAGAACCCTTCGCGACAGGACTGCTTCCTCGGTAAGAACAGGAACGTGGTCGGATGCTGACTTATGGATCTGCCCGGGAGGAAGAGGGTAACCTTGAAAGGTGGATTGTTTAAAGAGATCGCGGGTCTGCCCCTGTAAACTCGCAGGTTTCACATGTGTTTCCCAACGAAAGACGTAATCATCACCAACCAGCTTAGCGTCCAATTGAACACAAACCGTGTCGCCCTGCGCGAGATTCACGGGATGCTCCCACGGGAAAAACATCGAGGCGTGGATGGTCTCCGGCCCGAAGGGAGAGTTGGAATAAAGCACGCCATCCGCCAGGTCTGCGTCAAACCAAGCCAACAGGCCGTGCCCTGTTCCTGAGCGCTTGACCGTCCACTGAACTTCGCCGCGGGCATCAGGGCTCGCAATTGTTGAGTAATCAAGAGTGACCCATAGCCTCGGCTCCGAAAGAAGTTGATCCGGAGTTGCCCGCGCCCTCTTCATGCAGTTCACTGCGCGCCTCCGGGCGGGAGACAGGTTTTGTTCTGGCGCGCTTTGCTCCCACGAATCAACCATCCTCGAATAAACCTTCGGAAGATCTACTACAGCAACCAAAATCGTATCTTTCCGGGGAGATAAAACGCCTTGCGGCTTCAGGAACCGTTCCCGTGCGTCAATAATCGAAGGTATGTTCTGCGCGAACAGAGGCAAGATGCCGCGGAGATCCGAGAAAACGATATCCACACGTTCGGGTAGAGTCACCTTTGTCGAAAAGCCCTCGAAAAACACGATGCGATCGGAAAAGTTATTCGCAACAGCAATTTCCCGTGCAACCTGGATAACGTCGCTAGACTCGATAGCAAAAACTCGACTTGCTCCCGCCTGGCAGGCCAGAATCGCAAAAAATCCGGGACCAGTCCCGATTTCGAGAACTACGGATCCCGGTTTCACTATTTGCCGCATCGCCCGGCACATAGCGTTATGACGGACCTTGTCCGCCAGCATATCGGCATACCCCTCAAGACTGTACATGTCAGGCGCGTCCCGGATGGGTGGAAACGGAGGATAGGTGGGTAAGTTTCTTCGCGTCGATTTCAATCGCCTCGCACAACCCTTGAAGGCACGCCGGATCAGTCGGAGGGCGCACAAACCTAACGGGGACTTTGGAAAGCACGCGGCTGAGCACGCCGAATTCATGCTCGCGCATTTCTTGGTCGAGAAGATAATTCACGTACGTATTGGCAGCCAAATTCACAAGCGCCGATGAGCCCTCCATTTCTGCGATCACCGGGGCCCTTAAACTCTCTTCCCGAGGCCCAAGAATATAGATGGCTGCCAGGGGCATCTCCCTGCGTTCAAATCGCATTCCCTGCTGGTCTAGTGCCACGAATCGCTTATCCCAGGTGGAACTTATGTTAGGCAATGGTTTTTCCGAGCCGAACAGGGCCAGCGCGGAATCCGGCCAGACATTAACTCGCGGGTATCCGGATTGCACCAGAAAGCTGTCGTCTCTCTCTCGAAGGGCCGCAAGGTCGTCGGCCAACACTGCATGGCCGAGTCTGGCAAACCCCGCCGCCGTAGTGGATTTTCCGGCTCCCGGCCCTCCCATTAATGCGACCACCTGTTCACCAATGGACACGGCACTGGCATGCAGGGGCACAATACCTCGGAGCCGCAACACAAATCCAATGACCGGGCCCAGGAGGTAAGTGACTGCATCCTCCAGGGTGTAATCTTGCGGCCAATCGGCCCAAATCTCCCGCCCCTCCCGGTCCACTAGGAAGTGGGCGCCATCACTATAGGAAAAATCGAAACCGATACCATCATCAATCTTTGCGACACACAAGTCTGGTTGATCTCTATCATCCTTGGTTGGACTGATGTAAATAAGATCGCGGCGATCTGAGGAATCAAATCTGGGCAATGCACCCGCCTCTCTCAAGTGCACAATCACACCATTTTGGTCAGGATTGAGCGGAGGTAGGAGGCCTGGAATCTGGGTGTTGGCCTCAAGTTGCAGGCCGTAAAGAGCATATCGGTAAATTGGAAAATCTCGCTTGGAAGAAACTCTAGATTTTAATGAGTCATCATATGCCCGCTTATGGTACCACCATCTTTAGCACCAAGGGGCCCAGCAGTAGCCGTTATGGACACAATATCCCCATACACCCGAAGCGCCGGCGTCTGGTAAGGCTTCTTATTATTCTTGGGCGTCGCTTCTTCTTTACGCATGCCGAAAAGCCTCCATCTATAAACTCCGTTCTTTTATACGTTATCGGTTTACCCGTTGCAACCAGTAATTTAGGCTGAGTGGCCGAAGGTTAATGTACGCCGAGAAGGAATCGCGCTCCTTGCAAACTGGGGGAATCCTATCTCTGGCAACATAGCGTTCCAGCCCGGGGGCTGCCTCAAAATGGTCGATCCAATCACAGTCCGGCTGCTGGAGACGTGTAATACCCGGATCCACGAGCATGGGTGTCTTGCGCCTCAATCGTACTCTGTCGGGCAGAACTCCACGGCCCGCTTCTCGCAACAATTCTTTGTCGGAACACCAGGGAAGTGCCTGCAGAGAAAGGAGAAAGCTGACCAGGCGCACATCGAAGAACGGATGGTAAATCTCAACCCCCGAGTGTGTTACGCCGGCGTCCAGCGAATCGAAAATACTGGGCCAAAACGCCGAGGTCATATTGGCATACGCGACAGGGCGCACCCCTTGACCATCGGGCAGATTATGTTTCAGTTCTTCAAATCGCTGCCGCAGCTGATACCGTCCTTCCAGTTCGGGATTTATCCAGCCCGGGTACTTCGCCGCCTTGGTATATGTGCCAAACAGCAAGCGCCAGCGAGTCCGCAAATAAAGCCGCGACCACCTTTTTTCAGCTGAGAGGAACTGAAATGCGTCCACAAAAGCCCGCCCGATCCGTCGTTGTTTCAATAATTGCCGGAAATATGCAGTCAACTGGCAGGAAAGCGCGGGGTCAGCTCCAAGTCCAGACAGTAATACGCGGTCTTGCCCGCTAATATCTCGCAATTGATCCAGGTTGGGAGCTGCCAATTCCAGGTGCGCCGGTTCCGGCCCCGTGGTTTCCGGAAGGCCGGCTTTATCAAATAGCTTGTAGCCATCAACAGCTTGATACTCAATGGGGATTTGAAGCGTGTCCGCGACCAACCCTGCGTATTTGCGTTCCTCATCGGGAATGAGCGAATCATAAACCTGCGTGTACGCTCGGACCCGGTTTGGCAGCCCCGCGCGCTTAAGAACTCGACAGGCGCTGGCTGCCACTGTGGAAGAGTCCAGGCCCCCGCTCATGAACACGCCTACTGGGCCATTGCGCACCCGGTCGGCGACGGCCGTATCCATCAACTCTCCGAATTGTTCGACGCGATCCATTGGGCGCTTAGACTGAAAGGGGGCGCTCACCGGAAGCTTCCAATATCGGTTGATGCAAACCTGCCCGTCCTTCACCTCAAGAGTGTGGGCAGGGTTCAGCCGCGCGATATCATGGAAAGCCGTGGCTTGTGGATCCTGAATAGTTTCAAAGAGAAGAAAGTCGGCGATGGCCAGATCATTCAACCGGTTTGAAACGGACGAATGCTGTCGAATGCAATCGAGCGTGTTGCTGAAGATTATGCAGGCGCCAACATGGGCATAGTAAAAGGACTTGACTCCAAAATGATCGCGCGCGCAAAACAGCCGTTGTTTGGGACCATCCCATATTCCGAAAACAAAGTCACCGAGCAAGTGCTCGATGCATTTCCCTCCCCATAGCTGGTAAGCACGCAAAATGAGCTCAGCATCGGCGGTCCCGCGGGGAACACGCTGTCCATTTGTTTCCAGTACCGCAATCAGGTCATGCTGCGCATCCACGCGGGCATCGGCGACGATCCATACTTTTCCGTCCAGGCTGAAGGGCTGCTTTTCATGTTCCGATTCTCTGGGGATGCTCAACAGTGCGTGGCCGAACCCCACGGACCCCTCAACCCACACCTGTTGCGCATCGGGGCCGCGGAAATTCATATAAGTTGTCAACGAGGAGAGAACTTCGCGGTCTACCGGGGCCCCATCGAGGTTTAAGATTCCTACAATCCCACTCACCGCTGCTCAATTCCTAGCGCTGCGATGTCGCGGCCAAACGCGACGTAGTCCTGGCGGACCCCGTGGGCATCATTCACCACGGTTCCAAACAATTCCACCCAGGCGTGCGCCTCAAACTTTGCGCCCGCCTGACGCACGCCGATATGCAGCTCCGCCGGCTCCAGCCGCATGACCAACAGCCACCACAGCACAACCGACTGTGGCAGACATCGGCCATGGTAAAGGCCCTCGCGCGAAGCTGCCGATACCATCTGCGCTACGCGGCGCGCGGATCCCAGTCTTCCAGAGATTATTTCCGGAGGCAAATTGACGGTCGGCGATTTTCCGCGCGGAGTGAACGCTGTCAGTAGGCCCTGCCATCTGCGCAAGCCTAGTATCGAAAGCCCCGCGCCCGTGAGCGGCAGAAGAACCATTGCCTTCACCAGCGATGCCCGGTCCGGCGCGGATAGCCGCCGGAACCTCCTCCATTTATTCACTCCGAACCTCGATCAAACCTTCGGTGAGGAGTTTTTCAAGTAGCGCAAGCAAATCACCTTCGCATTGCTTCGGCTCCACTTCATACTCTTCAAGCAGTGCTGCGCGCAATTCCTCCACGGTCCGCGGCTTCTCCAACAAACTCCATACTCGCGCCCCGACAGGATCCAACCCGTAGTAAGTCCCACTGCGCATGTGCAGAATCGCCGCTTCCTCTCCCAGCGAGCAGGACACATTGTCCTTGGATGCAACCACCATGGATTTCATTGAAATTACTTCCGGCACGGTATTCCCTCCCGCCTCGGAAAGATCTCCCAGGATCTAGCGCCGCACAGGCTGGGAGCTGTAGTCGACGCGCCGAGAAAAAGTGAATTTCATTCTATCGGCTTCACACCGTGCTCGCAAGGCCCGCTGGACTTACTATTCAATGCCGCCAACTTCGCCAATTCCAGATTCTCAGCCAACTTCATTGGCTCCCGTACCGTTTCATTTCAGCGGTGGTGCGGTCGCCGTCATCTATCTACCAGCTCGATGTGCCATGAAAATCGACCCGCTCGTGATGCTCCGATCAGTTTAAGTGGCCGACCCACCCATTCAAGATCAAGCTGGCACGGGCCTCGCTGGATTCGGCTGCACGAATTCCTGTATAACAACTCATCGTGGCTGGCAACGCCATTGTCGTCGAAAACATCGAAAAGTTTTTTCCTCCGGCACTTTCGGGGTGGCGCGCATTCTTTTCTCCATTTGCACGCCCCACATTCCGCGCTCTCGCCGCAATAAGTCTCCAAGTTGCTCCTGGGGAATCCTTTGCCATAGTCGGCGCAAACGGCGCTGGAAAGTCCACCCTGCTCCGCATTCTCACCACTTTGCTGCTTCCTACCAGAGGGCGCGCAACTGTGGATGGCTGCGACGTGGTTCGCGATCCTGCCGCCGCGCGACGTGCGCTCGGTTTCCACAGCGGCGCCGATGCAGGATTTCACCCCCGCCTCACCGCCGCGCAGAACCTTCGCTTTTACGCCACCCTGCGCGATTTGACCTCACGCCAAATTGAGGCAAGGATTTCCGCGACTGCATCGCTGCTGGGGCTTTCCGAGGCATTGCCCCGGCAGGTACGCACTCTTTCTTCCGGCACGGTCCAGCGCCTGAGCCTCGCTCGCGCCGTGATTCATTCCCCGCGCGTACTTTTGCTCGATGAACCCACCCGCAGCCTCGATCCGCTCGCCGCCGCTGAATTTCGCTCCTTCCTCCGTAAGGATCTTATCTCCCATGATGGTGCTACATTGCTTTTTGCTTCTCATTCCCTCGCGGAAGTCGAGTCGCTGGCAGACCGCGTGGCTCTGTTTGATGCCGGTCACCTCCTTTTCTGCGGCACACCGGCGGAGATGCGCCGCGCCGTGGGCGCGCAATCTCTCGAGGAAGCAATGAGCCTGCTGATCGCGCACGCTCTGAATGCGCGGGAGGCGTAACGCCGGTGCGTTTGCTCACAAAATTACTGGCGTTTTTCCGCCGCGACTTCGCCATCCAAAGCAGTTACCGGAGCGCATTCGTTCTGGAGTTGGCCGAAACGCTGTTCGCCGCCGCGAGCTTCTATTACCTCTCGAAATTTATTGATGGCCCGGCGATTCAGGCTGCGCTTCCCGCAGGCCGCTCCTATTTTGCTTTTGCTCTGGTTGGTGTGGCCTTCTTCGATTACATGAATGTGGCTCTGAATGCGTTTGACCAGGCCCTCGAGGAGGCTCGGCGGACTGGGACGCTGGAGGCCTTGCTGGTCACCGATACCTCGTTGCCCGTGATTCTCGCAGGCTCAGCAATTTATCCGTTCGTGTACGAATCCGTGCGGACTGGAATCTATCTGGTCTGGGGCGTTTTGTTGTTTAGATTCCCTGTGAGCCAAGCCAACTGGCCGGGTGCCTTGGTGGTTCTGCTGGCTTCCATTTTGGCTTTCGCCGGGCTGGGAATTCTGTCGGCAAGCTATTTGTTGCTGTTCATGCGTGGAAATCCCGCGAAGTGGCTATTGTTGGGGGCTTCCGGTGTGCTCGGAGGGATGATGTATCCCATCTCGGTCCTTCCGCCCGCACTCCAAGTACTCTCCCGGCTGTTGCCTGTCACCTATTCCCTGGAAGGATTGCGTGCCGCGCTGCTGGACGGAGCCGGTTTTGCCGCTCTGTGGCCATCCATCAGCGCCCTGGCGGTTTTTGCTCTCGTGCTGCTGCCCCTCTCCTTCGTAGCGTTTTCTTGGTCCCTGCGCCGCACCAAAATCAACGGTACGCTCTCCCACTCCTGATTGATTTTTCGCGCCCCGCTAGGTAATTCAGAATCAAACCCGGTTGCTTCTAATGGGGCCGGTATTGTCGGTCAGAAATCCGGTTTGCCGTCCTTCACCATTTTATCAAGCTTGAATTCAACCGTTTTCTTCCCTTTGTCAAAATCTCCTATGGCCGGATATGCGATTTGAACCTTAAAGGACTTCGCGCCCGGGCCAATGACCGGTTGACCCGCCAGGAGCCTCGGGAATGTAAAGTCAAACTCGCGATTGGTCCCTGGGGTGAGCTCGAAATTATTCGGATTCACATGAACACCTTTATCTGTAATCAAAACCAAATCCTTGGGAATCCCTCCCGCTATGGCGCTTTGCCATGCTTTTGCCGCCACCAAAATAAGTTTATCGTCCTTGGACGTTAAAACTAAATGAAAAGCAAGTACGTCCGGGTCTGAAGCCTCTATCTTTTCGTCCATCTTCTCATCGAAGGCCTTCTTTTGCGCTTCATCCATCTCTGAGTAGCGCTGCTTGAGTTGCTCTTGCCTCAGATATGCATGACGGATTGTTTCAGCAGACAAAAGCTGGACAAAATATTGAATTTCCCCGACACCGTAGAGTGACGTGGTCACCGGCGAGGTCGTAGCACAGCGCCCGATGGACGAAAAGCCCTTGCCGCTATTCTCATTCTCCACCAGGGCTGTCTTTGCCCACGGCGAGTCCTGCAGCATCCTTTCGCATTCCGCTGCCGTCCATTCCTTCCAATCTTTCTTGATCCAGAAGTCGTCCGCGGCATACGCCACGGCCGCCAACCCCAAAATTGCCATAATACCCGCTGCGTAGAAGCGTTTCATACTTGCCTCCTTCCTTCTTTTCTGAAATGAACATGAGCCCCAGCCATCTTCACTTTTTTCCAGACCTGAAAACGAAATAGACAAATATCGAACCGTGCCTGATCAAATCATTCTGCCAATCTGTATGTTGGGATCGCAATTGAACGGAAAAGCGTTGATGAATTGTCAGCTTGCTGGTCAGGAAAGGGAACTTCCCCCGACATCGGCAATTCAATTTCAATGTGGACGGAACTTGCCCTCCGCGAGCACGGGCTCCTCTCGCTCATTGCGAAGCTCCATTCCTGATCTGCTAGTAGACCAGCTTGCCGTCAAGCATCATCTTATCGAGCCTAAATTCGAAGGTCTTCTTATCCGCCCCAAAGTCGCCCATAGGTGGATTTACGAATTGAACCTTTATCGATTTCGCGCCCGGCCCGAAAATTGGTTCGCCATTCAGCGTCCGAGGGAAAACAATGTCGAATTCATTTTCCACTCCTTCCGTGAATGAAAACGATGAGGGGGCCACGTGTACATTCTTATCGGTTATCAAATAAAAATCCTTGGGGACTTTTCCGGGTTCCATTCTTTTCCAGGTGTCAACAACCATCTCCGAAAGAAATTGAATGTTGGCTCTATAAGTGACGTGCAGGGCAATGACGTCCGGTGGAGGGGTCTTGACGAGATCTTCAATCTTGGCGTCGAATGCCTTCTTCTGGTCTTCGTTCATACCTGCGTAATTCTGTTTGAATTGCTGTTGCCGCATGTAGGCATGGCGAATGGGCTCGGCGCTAAGGAACTGGAAGAAATAATTGATCTCACCCACGCCGGAGTTCGACGCCTGTGACATCGCGCCGCCGCCCGCATCCTTCGTGACCGAAGGTAGGTGCCCGGCGTTATTTTCATGCTCCACCAGTACTCTTTTCGCCCAGGGCGAATCCTCCAACATCTTCTTGCAATCCGCCTCCGTCCATTCCTTCCAATCTTTTTTCACCCACCAGTCGTCCGCCGCATAGGCCACAACCGCCAAGCCGAAAAACGCAAGCATGCCAGCCGCAAAGAGACGCTTCATCTGCCCCTCCCATTCAAAAATTGCACCCATAATCCCTGCACCATACGCCTCCATCATTTCCCGGTCAATAGCTGAAATGGAAAACTGCTCCACATTAACCCATGGCGGAAGCGAAAGTTTCATACGCCACGGAATCCTTCGGCACTCGGTCGAATGCGTAATTTCGGCTTGGTTGACTGCGAGGGAAGTAAACGGGTTCCTACCGGGAGCGTACTTCAGGTGCTCCCGACAGGGTGGGAAACAAAAAGCTAGGAGCGCGGATACATCTCGACTGAGACCATCCGACGGCACATCTATATCAATGCTTTACTTTTGGCGCCGTGACCTTTTTGTCCAGACCAAGTCCCATGGCCTTTAGCTCTTCTATTCCCTGGCGCGCAGACTCCGCATAGGGCCCATTCGGGTCCACCTCGATGCATTTCTGATACGCTTCGATTGTTCCGGGAAGCAGAGTGAAAATAACCTTGTCTCCTTCTTGCTTAAAAGTCATGTTGGCCGCCAGCGCCGCGCCCAGCAGGAACCAGGTCTGCGCGTTCTTCGGATCTAGTTGTGCGGATTTCTGCAGTATGTCCGCCGCGGGTGACCCTTGCAGTTTCCCCGCGCTATAGAGCACCACTCCAAAATTTCGGTACGCCAAGGCCGCTTGGGCCGGGTCCACTTCGGCGCTCTTTTCGTATGCCGCCTTGGCCTCGTCAATCTTCCCGGCCTTCGCCAAGGCGTTCCCCATATTGTTGTAGGCTGCTGCATCCGGTCTTAATGTGATGGCCTGTTTATAGGCATCCGCTGCTTCATCGTACCTTCCTGCTGTGTCGAGCGCTGCGCCCATCTGAGTGAAAATCGCGGCTCGGTTCTTGGTGTCCCCGGGATCCGCGGCGGCCGCGGCCTGTTGAAATTCTGTGACGGCTTGCGCTGCAACCGGGTCAAGCTTCGCCTGCAAATCCGCCCGCTGGTCGCTGGGGGCCTTGATGAGCTGCGCGCGCAGCGCCTGCGCCTGACCCAGCGCCGCGTTTCCAGCCTCGAAATGAGTCTTCAACTTTCCAAATCTCTCTTCTTCTTCATGTTCCTTCTTCAGTCTCGCCACGTACTCCGCGACCTTTGGATCGCTCATGTTCAAACTGGCGGCGGTCTCCTGGTTTGCCGCCACCCGCGCTGTAATCTTGAAGAGTTCCTTATCACCGCTCTTGTAGGTGAGGGTGTAAGTTCCCGCCGGCACTGATTTTGAGAATTTCCCATCCTTGTCGGCTGTCACCGTAAACTCCTGGCTTCCGCTCTGCGGTGTCATGACCACAATTAGACCGGCCATCGGGACTCCTTGCTCGTCCTTAATGACTCCCCGAATCAGCCCCACACCACCTTGTGCACCCTGCGCAGAAGTCCGGCCTTCCACCCAGCTCGGGGCCAGCCCTGCTAATACAGCAATTGCCAGAATCAACGCGCCCATCCGAATCAATGCCTTTTTCACCGTCGTTCCTCCAAATCAAAGTTCAAGTTCGGCCGCGGCCGAGCATTTAATCAATCTCAACAATCTTCGGTGTTGCCCACGAATTCTGTCCTTCGATGTCGCTCAAGTTTATCCCAATTTGCCCCATAAATTCGCAACCCATCTCGACAAGCCAAAGTTGGCTTTGGTGGGGCCGCGACTCCATGCGAGTTCTTCAACTCTCTTCCATCCATTCCCATTCTGCCTACTCAGTTAGATGCCTTCAATCCCCGGCGCGTTCGATAGCGGACTGGATCCTGCATGCCCGCCTCCGAAAATGCCCGCAGCCGCAACATGCAACTGTCGCACACGCCGCAGGCCTCTTCTTCCGCCTGATAACATGACCATGTCAACTCAAGCGGCGCGCCAAGTTCCAATCCGCGTTTGATAATCTCGCTTTTTCGCATCCCAATAACGGGAGTCTCGATGGTGATCCGCGTATTCGGTCGCGTGCCAACCTTTACCAGTTCCTGAAACACTCGGTAATATTCAGGGCGGCAATCCGGATATCCCGAGCTGTCCTCCGCAACTGCACCGATATAGACCGCGCTAGCTCCGATCGCCTCCGCCCAACTCACGGCCACCGCCAGAAAATGCGCATTGCGAAAAGGCACATACGTCACTGGAATTTCAAGAACCGCCTCTACTTCCCCAGCGGATCTTCTCTCCGGTACCGCGATTCGTTCATCCGTGAGCGCCGACCCGCCAATTTGCCGGAAATGATCCAGCTTCACCGCCAACCGATGGCTCACTCCAAAAAAATCTGCAATCGCCTCAAATGCGCGCTTCTCCTTTGCGGCCGTCCTTTGTCCATAGCTCACATGCGCCAATGCCAGTGCGTGCTTGGTGCGTGCAATCGCCGCCGTCACGCAGGAGTCCATCCCCCCGCTGACCAACACCACGGCCTTATCTTTTCCCTTTTCGTCGTTCATCTCTCTCCAAGCGCGCCGAGATTATAATCCCCATTCGCATATCCACGAAACACTAGTGCATTTCTCTCCTGGCGAACCAAATCCGAACTTGGTTCATTCTGCTTTCGATTTCCATGGCCTGTGCACGCATTCTAAAGCACTAAGAATCAGTAGTTTGATCACCTTCGGATTCATCTGTCTTCCATATTGAAATCAACAAATAAGTTGAAATTACTTAATTTAATTAATTATTGTATTGTTTTTAATGACTTTTGCATGCTAATCTATTATCGAATCGAGGTTCATTATGGACATCTCCAAAGCCGCCTGCCCGGATTGCTCTGAACCTCTCAAAGTCTCCCGGATGGCCTGTCCTTCCTGCGGCATGGCCATGGAAGGGGAATTTGAGATTTCTTCATTGGGGAAATTGAACACCGACGACCAGGCGTTTGTGATCGCGTTCATCCGCCACCACGGCTCGCTGAAGAAAATGGAAAGCCTGTTCGACATCAGCTACCCCACGGTGAAAAACCGACTGAACGCCATCTCCGCCCGATTGGATAAGGACATTGTGGCGCCATCCCCGAACCTTTATGTTCTCGAACAACTTTCACGCGGCGAATTATCCGTTGAAGAAGCTCTGGAAAAACTTGGTTGAACTTTGAAAGGAGAAAAACTCATGTCCGTCGAAAGAAAAAAAGTCCTGGAAATGTTGGCCGACAAGAAAATCACTGCTGAAGAAGCCGACCGATTGCTCGAAAAGCTGGAGGGTTCAACCGCTTCCGATTCGAGCGAAAAGCCCGCCGCCAATTCTGGCGCAACCGATCCCAAGAAACCGAAGCACATGCGCATCCTGGTTGAGCGCCCCGGACGCGAGGACGTCAACATTCGCATCCCCATGGCGTTCACGCGTACGGGAGCGCGATTGATGGCCGTCCTCCCTCCTCAAATCCTTTCAAAACTCGCTGAAAACGGTGTGGACATGGCCGTGCTTTCTTCCTTCAACGCCGAACAACTCTCTGGCGCGATGGACAATTTTCAAATGGACATCGAAAAGGGAAATGGAACGAAAGTCAAAGTATCCTGCGAATGAATAATATAGGACTCTGGGCGCGCGTCCGGCATGGAAGCGCGCGTCTCTACTCGTATCTCAGTGCCACCACAGGATCGGTCCCCATCGCGCGACGCGCCGGCATATAGCACGCCAGCAGGGCCACCGATGTAAGCAGCAGGGATACGCCGAAAAGTGTCACCGGGTCCGTAGCCGTCACGCCGAAGATCATCTGTTTCAACAGCCGCGTGAGCAAAAGCGAGGCAGTCAACCCGATCACCACTCCGACCATCGCCATCACCACGCCTTGACCGAGCACCAGCTTCAACACATCCCCCCGCTGCGCTCCCAGCGCCATTCGGATCCCGATCTCATGCGTTCGCTGCCCCACAATGTAGGAGATGACGCCGTAAATCCCAACGCTGGCCAGCACCAGCGCCAGTCCTGAAAACACTCCCAACAGGATCATCGTGAATCTACGCGCGGCCAGCGAATCTGCCACAATCTGGTCCATGGTGGTAACGTTATAAACCACCTGTTCGCTGCTCATCGCCGCCATGGTGTGGCGGATAGGGTCTGCCAGCAAGCCCGGCGGTCCTTGAGTCCTCGCCACCAGCCCGATTCCATTCGCAATCAGCGGCATGAACCGGTCGGCGATCTGCAGTATCGGGAAGTAGAGCTGCACCTGCACTCTCGAGCTTGCGTCCGAATCCAATCCCCAGTGCTTCACGTGCGCCGCGACTCCCACGATCTCTACCTGCGTGTCCAGAATTCCCAGGTTCAGCCTTTTTCCGATGGGATCCTCATTCGTAAAATATTTTCGCGCGAAAATCTCGTCAATCACCGCAACAGGTGGCGCATGCTCATTGTCCTGTTCAGTGAGAAACCGGCCGCGCAGCAGTGGAGTTCCCATGGCTTTCAAGTATTCCGGTTCCACAATGTAGAACACCGCAAACGGCATATCGTCCATGGACGCGGGCTTCGGTTGCCCCTGTATCCAAAACGGCAGCGAAGAGGAATCCCCGCTGAGCGGCAGCCCGCCTCCCTGCATGGACGCGTATTGCACGCCGCGAATCGCCTTCAGCGTGTCATGAATCGTACGTATCAATGCTCGCTGCGCCTGCGGATTCCCCGCCAACGCCGGCGGCATGGACATGTCGAACGAAATCAAATTGTGCGGGTTGATTCCTGGATTCACACTCCACAGCGCCGCCAGGCTTCTCACCATCAGTCCAGCTCCGGCCAGCAGCACCAACGCCAGCGCCATTTCAATCGCGACGAACACGCTCTGCGCCCGGTGCCGCGCTCCGCTCATTCCGCGCCCGCCTTCCTTCAGTGTCTCCTGCAAGCCCGCGCGCGACATTCGCAGCGCCGGCACCAAACCGAACAGCACTCCCACCAGCAACGAGATTCCCATCGTGAACAGAAGCACGTGCGAGTCAACACCCACCTGATTCGCCCGCGGCAGCACTTGCGGAAGCGTCTTTAAAATTGCCTCCGTTCCCCAGTATGCAGTCCCCAGTCCCACCAATCCGCCTGCCACCGCTAGCAAGACGCTCTCCGTCAGCAATTGCCGGATCAACCGCGCTCGGCTCGCGCCCATCGCGGCGCGAATCGCGAACTCTCGCGTACGTCCGGTGGCCCGCGCCAGCAGCAGATTCGCCACGTTGGCACAGGCAATCAACAAAACAAACCCCACTGCCCCCAGCAGCACAAACAAGAGCGGCGCGATATCCCCCACCATATCCTGCTTCAATGAAACCAGTGCGATTCCAGAACCCTTGTTTGAATCCGGATACGTCGCTGCCAGGTTCTTCGCGACATGGTCCATATCCGCCTGCGCCTGCAGTTTTGTCACGCCCGGCTTGATCCGGCCAATCACGAACTCACCCATGTTGACGCGCCGGTCTCGAAAAGTGGGGTCCGCCCATTGCCCAAGTGGCGTGTACACATCTCGCCCTCGGCTGTACAACGCGAAGTCCGCCGGGATTACTCCGATCACTTGATACGATTTCCCGTTCAGTGTGACCGCTTTCCCAATGATGTCTGGCGCCAACCCGAACTTCCGCTTCCATAGCCCTTCACTGATCATTGCTACCGGCGCTGCTCCGATGCGGTCATCCTCCGGACGAAATAATCTGCCCAGCACCGGTTGAATCCCAAGCGCCGGAAAAAAACCCGCCGAAATCATGTGTCCTCGGACGCGTTCGCCTTCGCCCGCTCCCGTAATCAGGATGTCTTGATTCCGGAAAGCCCCCAGATTGGAGAAAGTTTGGTTGTCTTTCTCCCAGTCCAGAAAATTCAGGTAGGTCGCTCCGGTGGAATCGGTTGTGGACGAGGTGGCATTCACGGCCATCAGCTTGTCCGGCTCAGGAAAAGGCAGCGGGTTCAGCAGGACTCCATTCACCACTGAAAACAGCGCGCTGTTCGCGCCTATCCCCAAGGCCAGCGTCAATATCGCAATCACCGTAAACCCCGGCGCTTTGGCCAGTGTGCGAATTCCAAATCGAATGTCTTGCAGGAAACCGTTCATGAGTCCTCCAAATGGCGATACGCGATCCTCATCCCATTCCTGACCATCGCGCACACACTGCTGCAGTCATACTTCCATGTTAGTTGATACGCCCAAACCCAGGGTTTTGTTCCGGTCTCGGCCCGTCATTCCTTGACCCGTCTCAGGTATGTTCGTCTCCAGTGTTATTATCACCCTGCCTGAATGGGATCTTTCTGCTCCGGAGGCAAGATGCCTAACTTTCTAAGCCTGAGTGGAAAAACCGCACTTGTCACGGGCGGCTCCTCCGGGATTGGCGCCGCGACCGCAACGGTTTTGGCAGATCTCGGTGCCAGAGTTGCCCTTTCCTACCATTCCAATATCCAAGGCGCCGAACAAGTCCGCGCCGCAATAATCTCCTCCGGCGGGAAAGCCATCGCCGTCCACGCCGATTTCCGCCACGCCGCCGACATTCGCACCCTCGTTCATCGCACCATCGAGGAACTCGGCCCGATCGACATCCTGGTGAATAACGCCGGCTCTCTAGTCGAGCGCATGAAAGTTCTGGAAGTAAGTTCAGAAAAGTGGGATGAGATCCTGAACTTGAATCTCAAGAGCGCAGTGCTCTGCGCGCAAGCCGTCGCAGGCTCCATGATCGAGCGCAAGTCCGGCTCCATCATCAATGTCGGTTCCATTGCCGGACACACCGGCGGCGGCTTAGGTGCAGGGGCCTATTCCGCCGCCAAGTCCGGCCTCGTTGCCTACACAAAATCGTTGGCCAAGGAGCTCGCGCCTCAGGGGATCCGCGTGAACGCGATTTCTCCCGGTGTAATTGACACGCCATTCCACCAGGTATTTTCCACTCCGGAAATGATCCGCAATTTCGTGGCGGGAATACCGCTGGGCCGCATTGGCAGGCCCGAGGAATGCGCGAAGGTGATCGCCTTCTTGGCCTCGGACGCCGCCAGCTACATCGTAGGCGAGACAATCGAAGTAAACGGTGGCCAGCTAATGCTCTAATTCCAATCGCTTCGGTTCAATTCCTCTAGATTTTCTCCGTGCAATCTCTGCGTTCTCTGTGTCTCTGCGGTAAAGGCTTCGTCATGCCTTTTATTTGCGCTTACCTCGCTCACCCCATCAGGAAAAATCTATCTCCACTTCATCCACATAGCACCAGCCCCAATCCTCCCCGGGCTCCAGCGATTTCACGATCGGGTGCTTCACCGCATGAAAATGCTTCGTCGCATGTTTGTTCTTCGACGAATCACAGCACCCCACGTGCCCGCACTCCATGCACAGCCGCAGGTGCACCCACGTGTCCCCCATTTTGAGGCACTCCTCGCACCCCTTTGTATGCGGCTTCACATTCTTGATTTGATCCAAATGCGTGCATTGACTCATTTGCCCGCGCCTCCAATCTTCCAAATGACTCTTCTTCCCAACTCCAACTCATTTACAACTCAGCTAGCGCCCGGTGTACCAGGTAAATGGAAATGGACCCCTCACCAACTGCTGCTGCCACGCGTTTCACATTTCCCGCGCGCACATCTCCCACCGCGAAAACTCCCGGAAGGCTCGTCTCCAGCATTTGTGCCCGCCGCGGCAGAGTCCAGGTGGGTCCCTCCCGCGCATCATCCAAATCCCGCCCCGTGAGAATGAATCCTTTTTCGTCAAGCGCCAGACACCCGCGCAGCCAATCGGTGCGCGGAGAGGCCCCGGCCATGATGAACACATGCCGAATTTCGTGGACGGAACTCTCTCCGGTCTTCTTGTCCAGCCACGTCACGCGCTCCAGATGCGAATCACCATCGAGAGCGGTAATCTCCGTTTGATAATGCACCTCGATCGCTGGATTCTCCTCGATGCGCTGGATCAAGTAGCGCGACATCGTGTCAGAAAGCTGCCCCGACCGCACCAGCATGTGCACCTTTCGCGCCGTCTGTGAAAGGAACACCACCGCCTGTCCCGCTGAATTTCCTCCGCCCACCACAATGACGTCCTCAGCCTCACAGAGCTGGGATTCCATAAACGTCGCGCCGTAATAAATCCCCTGCCCTTCAAATTTTACTAGGTTCGCGATCTTCGGCTTGTTGTATTGCGCTCCGGTGGAAATAACGATTGTCCGCGCTGCAAGCTCGGACCCGTTGTCCAACACCACCTTATAAGGACGCTTCCCACAGTTCAGTCGCGCAACGCTGTGTGCCACCATCATCTTCGCTCCAAATTTTTCCGCCTGGCTAATGGCGCGCCCGGCCAACTCCTGACCGGATAGCCCGGTCGGGAAACCCAGATAATTCTCGATCTTGGAGCTCGATCCCGCTTGTCCTCCGGGCGAAGCGCTCTCGATCATCAGCACATCCAGTCCTTCCGACGCCGCATAAACGGCTGCCGCTAATCCCGCGGGCCCGGCACCGACGACAATCACATCTCGAATCTGCGTGTTGTCGATGCTGGCGTTAAATCCCAGGCAATCGGCCACTTCTTGAATCGTGGGATTGCGCAACACCGTACGCATATTGCAAATCACCACGGGTACGTCTTCGGGCTGGACGTGAAACCGGTCCAGCAATTCTTGCGATTCCTTGTCCGTATCCAGATCGACATAGCAATAGGGATGCCCGTCGCGCGTAAAAAACTCTCTGAGGGTTAAGGTGTTGGCGGAGTGACGCGAGCCCATCAAAATTACGTTGCCCATTTTTTCATTAATCAACGCCAGCCGGCGCAAAATAAACGCACGCATGATGATCTCACTCAGCTCGCTGTCCCGCCCGATGAGTGTCCTTAATTGATCGCCGCTCAGTTCCAAGAATTCGCCCGCCTCGGTCACGCGTCCGAGCACCAGGCAACGCCGCCCGGAAATCATGGTGATCTCGCCGGTGAAAGATCGCGGACTGTGTGTTGTGATGAGCCGCTCTCCTCGAAGAGTCGGTTGAACTATCTCCATTTGTCCCGTAAGCAACACAAAAAACGGGACATTCATGTCGTCGGGCTTAAACAAGATCTCGCCATTTACAACTCGCCGCACCTTGCCATAAAGGCGAACCCGATTGATTTGAGCTTCCGTTAGCGTCGGAAAAATCTGTGTGCGCGGGTCGAGTGCGCTGGGTACGAGCGGAGTAGCCATGGATCCCCTCCAATGGTGAATCTTGCCGGGCCCTGCCTTTCCAGCCGTGGACACAATTCCTGGTCCGGAGAGGGATATTTTTACCTTAGATGAGCCGCCACACCAAACGATTCACCCGCCCTCGTGCCTGCGGTCACCGCAATTCGTGACCCGCATCACAGTGCCAGATCCTCCGGGTGAGAGCCTTCCATTGGAGATTGCCATCAGCGCTCACCCCGGGTGCTTCACCTCGCTGCATGGCTGAAGGAGGGGGTTATGAAGGCTTTCGTAGTTGGTTCGATTATAAGTTTTTCGGTCGCCGTCATCGTCATCACATTTGGTCTGGCAGGCGCCCCGCCGGTGCAATCGCAGTTCTTTCCCGGCTACACGGAACAGCAAATGAACCAGGAATTTCAAGTGATGAAGAACAATGTTGCCTTGATCAACGAGCCGGTCACCGAACGCGAGCGCTGGCAGGCCAACGTTGCCATGTGGCAATCGCTGATGGACCACCTGAACGATCCACAGAACGCAAACACCAGACACATGGCGGCTATTTTCCGCCTCATGCGCGCCAATATCTATGACATCGGCGTTTCAGATGAGCGCGATCGTTGGGATGACAATGTGCTGCTCTGGCGGCTCATGCTCGCCCGTCTCGAAGATCCAACCATTCATAGTGTCACCCAGTTTGATTATTCCATCGAAGATATGGATGCCAACGTAAGCAAGATCCTCGAGCGGGGTGAACATGAACGCTGGCAGGCTAATCAGGATTTGTGGCAGTTGCTCGTCGCGCGCCTGGGCAACCGGCCGCTGCAAAAGACCATTAATGTGAGGTGAATGACATGATCAGCGCAAAAGTAACTCTCAATCAGCCCCTGAACCTGCTGCGGCAGTTTAGCGTAACTTCCGGCAGTGGACACCACATGCTGCTCGACGACGCAACCGGAGCTACCGGTCCCAAGCCCATTGAGTTGATGGCTGTGGCCCTGGCCGGATGCACGGCCTTTGACGTCATCACCATCCTTCGCCAGAAATTCCATCAAAAAGTAACTGGTTACGAAGTGCGCGTCGAAGCCGACCAGGCCGAGCATCCTCCGCAGGTCTTCACCTCCGTGAAGATTCATCACGTGGTCACTGGTTACGAAATCGACCCCGCAGCCATCGAGAAGGCCATTTTTCTCTCGGAGGAAAAATACTGCTCCGTGGGCGCGATGATTAAGCAAACCGCGGCCCTGCGCACGACCTACGAAATTGTCGAGGAAAAGATTCCGTGGCTGGCCCCGGCTCCGCAGCATGTCGCCGTGTGACCTGTCCAATTGCGGCGCCATCAACCCGGAAGATATTAAAACCCCCGAATGATTTCACATAGAAGAGACGCTCAAGAGGACAATGAAGATCCCCTTTTTTCATGACGACCAGCATGGCACCGCAATTATTTCTGACACGGCATCGCTGAACGCTGCCGTGGTGGATGCGCTGGAATCCACCCCGCAGCCGCAAGGGCGGACCAACTTCGAGGAGTCCGAAGCGGTCGTTGCTGAGCGATGGGTCAAACTCGGTGACGGCGTTGCAGGGGTCTAGAGCTTGATGAAGATCCGCCGCCAATATAGGACCCAAACCGGCAGGAAGCAAACCACAACGAAGAACAACGCGAACAACAACGACGCGTTATGCGGCTGCGCAATGCTGGCGAACCAATGCGAGTATGCGTACCCGTGCAAACTCACGCTGCGGCCTTCCGACAAAACGTGCAACCGCAAACTCAGGATAGCTACAAACGTGGCGATGGCGTAGGCCGTAATCGCATTCGTTCCGAAAACGACGAAAGGCGCGGCCCATTTTCGCAGTCCCTTCACATCCACAACCCAGTAGCACGCGGCGAGCATGACCATCGCAAAGCCGCTCGTGAATACCACAAACGTGCTCGTCCACAAATTCTTGTTAATTGGGAAAAACGGATGCATCACGTACCGCGCAATAATCATCGCGATCGCGCCGACGCCGGCCATCCACGCAAGTTTGCGCATGATGGGACGCTCGCTGCGCAGCCACGCTCCCACTAGCACTCCCCAGAGCACCGTGCCGATGGCCGGCAGTGTGCTCAAGAATCCTTCCGGATCCCACCGTGGCTTCCACAAATGCCCGAGCATGATTCGCCGGTCAATCCACGCCGCCAGATTGCACTCCTGATCCAGGAGACCCGTCCCGCATCCAGGAACCGGAACAAAGCGCATCAGCGCCCAATAGCCAACCAGCAGAGCCACCAACGCGCTGGCAATCGCGGTGAGGTTGGGCACAAATCCTTCGCGGTCCGCGCGGCGCGCCGTCACAATCACGAAGAGTCCGGCGATCAGATAACAAACTCCAATCCGCTGCAGGACTCCTGCATAACGCATGGTGGAGAAGTGAAACCGCGGGAACACATTGAAGAATAGTCCCACTGCAACAATTGAGAGGCTGCGGATGACCACATGCTTGGCCAGCGCGACGCGAGTTCCGCCACGCCGCAGACGCCCCGTGAACGACAGCGTCATGGAAACGCCCACGATAAAGAGGAAGAACGGGAAGATCAGATCGGTCGGCGTCCAGCCATTCCATTCCGCGTGATCGAGCGGCCAATAGACCGCTGCCCAAGTGCCCGGATCATTCACCAGAATCATTCCTGCAATAGTCATCCCGCGAAAGACATCCAGCGAAACGATGCGCGATGCTTGCCCCGGCTTTGTTCCTTGCGGAAGCAATGTTCCCGGCGCGTTGCCGGAAGAATTCGCGGACGAATCCCCGGACGAAGTACTCATCGAATTGTCGGACGAATTATGGTGCACGATGGCGCTCAGAAATTCGGGCCCCGCCGCACACTAACGCACGCTTGCGGGAAAAAGCAAGCGCGGCCCCGGAGATGTTCCGGAGCCGCGCCGCAGATGAAAAGTTATGACGGTATGAATTTTAGTTTTGAATTAGTGAACGTTCATATTGTGCGCGCCGGCGACGAAGGAAGAAACGGTGCTGGCGGTCTGGGGCACCCACCACATCTTGCGCACCCAGGGGTGCGAGCTGCGCATCATGCGCAGGCCCAGGTAATCAAAGGCAAAGGGGGCAACCTGCACCGCGGCGTACAACGCGTTGGAGTTGGCGAAGGGCCTGAGCAAGGGGTTCAATTCCTGTCCCGTGCCATTCATGATGACCTGGCGAGTGGACCAGGCGTCGAAGGTCGCGGCGCCATGCTCGGCGGCGCTGAGAACAAGCCACTTCTTGGGCGGCAAAAAGCGGGCGTGGCCTGCTTTCTCCGTGGAATGGAACCCAGCCGGGGCCGTCGAGCCGGATCCGTAACTACGCGACGAGGAAGAACCCGCCGCGTCATCCATAGGAGTCAACTCAAGCTGGCCGGGCTCAAAAGCGACGAGGTCAGGGGAGACAGCAGGCTTGGCCAATGCCGTGAACACGCTGGAAGCGCTCGGAATCGCAGGAGCGGCGGTCGAATTCTTGGAATCAGACGATTTGTCGGAGGCAGACTTCGTGTCGTCTGCATCTTTTGCGGAATCAGTGGTCAGTAGTGCGCTGGAATAGGCCATGGAATTCAAAGGCAGGCGGGGAATGGCCGCGGCCGGAACCGCTGGGGGATGCAGCAGCAAAACCGTCAGGGCAAGAAACATATCACTCTCCTCAGTATGCGGAGCGTTATGGCACGCTCAACATGAGTTCATGGTAGCGGGCGGAACTGCGCGGTACATATGGGCCAGGAGTTGGATTCGCGATGAGAGCAGCGTCCTGGAACTGTTGGGGTAATCGAAAAAACTAAAGTCCTAGTGGGCGGACGAATTGCTGAGGGCCGCCAATCGGGGCGATTGGAGCGGGCTCGGGGCCCGCATTTTCATTGGTGTTTTTGCCAAATTTGCGTGTGTATCTGATTAGTTGTTGCCGAAGGGCCATAGACCATAGACCTTCAACTCTTCTTCGTGATGGGTGTCCTTCAACATTTTTTCCGTCTTTTGAGGAGGCCAGGGCGAAGCGAAACGCTCGGAGCGGTCGGCAATCCAGAAGGCCAGAAGAGCTTCAATAGTGGCATTGCGAGTCAACGTGGCCGGATCCACTTTATCCAGGGTGTCCGCGGGACTGTGGTGGGTGAGCCAGTATTGCGACGTGTCTTGTGCCAATTCGATGCCGGGCAGGCCGGCCAGGATGAATGGACCGTTGTCGGTGCCGAAGCCCGGATTGCTCTTCACTTCCGCGACGCCAAAGTTGCCCAGTGATTTTGCAAAGGGAATGGTGACGTCGTAAAGGTCGTCGCGCCCCCCGAGATCGAGCGCGTTCACGGCACCCTGGCCGGCATCGAGAACGATGACGCCCAAGTGGTTGGCCATCTCGGATTGGTGCGCCTTCACGTACTCTCGTGAGCCGACCAGCCCCTGTTCTTCTCCAGTAAAAAGGATGAATCGGATGGTGCGCTTGGGTTTCAGGCCGGAGCGCATGATGGCTTCCGCTGCGCCCAGTGTAGTGGCCGAACCGCAACCGTTGTCGGTGGTGCCCTCGGCGAGATCCCAGGAATCAAGGTGACCGCCGACAACGAGAACCTGTTCGGGATGCTCGGTGCCTCGGATTTCGCCAACGGCATTGGCGGCGTCCACGGGTCCGGCGGTGACGGTGTTCTGCACATTCATGTGCAGCCTCACCGGCTTGCCTGCGTCAATCAGGCGCTCAAGCTGGCCCTGATCTTCCGCAGCCATGCTGACCACGGGAATTTCATAGTAGGTGGTAAATCCGAGGATGCCCGTGTGGGTGAGTTTAATTCCGGAGGCTTTTGCGCCGCCCTGACCGCCAATTACAGCGATGGCATTTACGTCATGCGCTTTCACCAGGAATTCACCAAACTTGCCGAATTCGGAAACTCCAGCGTTATTCGTCGGCCGTGGACCTTTGCGCGTGACCAACAAGATTTTGCCGGCCCAGTTGCGGGAATTTTTCGACATTTCGTCGGGGAGTTTGTTGAGGTCAACTTCGACGACTTCGGCATCCGCGCCGCCTGTGGCAGTGGAGCCGACCCAGCCCATGGAGTCGACCATCAATTTGCGGCGCGTGGGTGAAATGAGCCAGGCTTCAGCGGTGCCGCGCGTCCAACCGCGCCAGAGTTGCCAGTGCTCGGCGTGGACATTTTCGAGGCCGATGGAGCGCATGGTGGCCAGTCCCCACTCGACGGCCCTGGCTGCTTCAGGAGAGCCGGTGACCCGCGCGCCGATTTCGTCGCTCAGTTGAGCGAGGTAATCGAAGGCGTGGGAGCCGAGCATGCCCGCGCCGGCGATCGCTTGAAGGCGCGCGGAGAGAGGATCGTCCGCTGGCGCGCCTGACGGAAGCGCGGGAGGAACAGGATGCGCTGCGGCGGCGGTCAGGAAGAATCCCAGCGTCAAGATCAGAGCGCTGGTGGCAGACAAGATTAATCCTCGGCGAATCATTAATGGTCTCCTCCCTTGCATGGCCGCTTCGAGATTCCCGGATGCGGGCCGCCCATTCTGACAAATGACGGTGGCGGCGTCAAAACGTGACGTGGCTACACCTCAAAAAATGGCCGTTGCCAACTACAGCTGCTCGTTCCGCGGCGAAAATCCTCATGGCTTCAACCCTGCGTGAGCTGCACAGGGAACAACATACAAAATCAATTTCAAATCTGAAATTTGATATTTCAGATCGGTGGCAATGGGCAGGTCACCCTTCGATTCTCGTTGCAAACAGACACGCCTCTACGCCGGCGCTTGCAGGCGACTCACAAATGGAGTTATGGGAGGGATTTGAGTGAACATGGAGGCTGGCGGCGGTGTCTAGACTGGTGAGAGAGGGAACAGGGATAGAAGGGCCGCTGGAACCGCAAAAATAAGTTGATTCGATAACAATTGTACCGGTGGGATTGGAGTTATGAACGCAGTGGCGGACGGGTTGAGCGTGATTGCTGCTTCGGGGAAATCCGGCGGATCGGGACGTAAGGCCGAACGGATGGGCGGGCGCGCGATGGTGGTGGGGCCGACAGGGAAATTGTTAGCGCGGACAGATGGACTTGCGAGCGAGAAGAAAGAAGAAGCGGGACGCGCGAGTGTGTCGGAGTCTGAATTCGCGGCGCGTGTGAGTGAGACGCGGGCGGTTGTGTTTCGGGTGGCATACAGCGTAGTGCGTGACCGAGCGGATGCGGAGGAGATTGCGCAAGACACTTTTCTGCGGGCGCACGGGCGGATGGGAAGTTTGCGCGAGTCTGAAAAATTTCACGCGTGGGTGTGCCGGATTGCGTTTCGGCTGGCGCTGAATCATCGCCGGGCACGAGGGCGGAGTATGGCGCGGGACACGGCGTGGCATGGAAGCCGCGCGACAGTGACAGATGGAGCGCGCGCGGAGGCGGGGCGCGAATATCTAACTCGATTGCGCGAAGAGATTGAGCGTCTGCCGAAGAAATTGCGGGCTGTGGTGCTGCTGGCGAGCGTGGCGGGAATGGAAGCGGTCGAAGTGGCAGAGGTGCTGGAGATTCCGGCGGGGACTGTGCGGTCAAGGCTGGTTCTGGCGAGGAAAAAATTGCTTGAGGTGATGGGGCGATGAACGCGTGCACGGAATGGAAAGACAAGCTGACGGGGATGGCGGCTGGTGGGATTGGAGAAGCGGAAACGCGCGGTGTGGAATTGCATATGAAGGATTGCGCGGGTTGCGCGGAGGCATTCGTGGAGTTGCGGACGCGCGCGATGCGTCTGGATGCGGCGCTTCCATTGTTGAGCGACGGCGCGGAAGTTTCCCCGGGATTTGAGGCACGATTGATGGCGAGGATTGCTTCGCGTGGCGGACCGCGCGGGCGAGCGCCGAGTTGGCCTGGGTGGTGGCCTCGGTTGGCGGCAGCGGGAGTTGTTTGCACAGTGATTGTGGCGGGCATGGCGTCTTCCGGCGTGAACAGGATGGTGCGTGAGTGGTGGCGCGGGGAGCCGGAGGTTTCGATTTCAATGTGGCGGTCGCCGACAGAGAGTCTGTTGTCGGCACCTGGGCAGGATTTGCTGCGCAGCGGGCCAAAATTGGGAGAGGTCTATTTTCCAGTTCAACCGGCTGTAAGAGGGACGATTAAATAAGGATTTGCAAGTTTGTTAAAGGAGGAAGCGATGAAAGCGAAACTGACCTTAGTTTGTGTGCTGGCATTATTGGCAGGGGGAGTTGTGGGAGCGCAGCAACCGGGTCCAACGCCTGCTGCAGCAACGGGGCCTGTGCCAAGGCCAGACCCGGTGGCGCGAAATTTGTTTGCACCGGAAGTGATCATGGGGCACGCGGAGGAAATAGCGTTGTCGGCGGAGCAACGCACTGCAATTCGAGATGAAGTGCGAAAGGCGCAGACCCAGTTCACAGAATTGCAGTGGCAGCTCGAGGATGCGGTGGATGCGATGGGAGAGCAACTGAAACCGAGCGTGGTGGACGAGAAAGCGGCGCTGGCGCAACTGGAGAAAGTTCTGGAGCTGGAAAGGGCGATGAAACGGGCGCAGATGGGGCTGATGATTCGGCTGAAGAATAAGTTGACGCCCAACCAACAAACTCAGTTAAGTTATTTCGAGCGAAACTTGCCAGCGACGGCGCCACCGAGGAAGGAGCCACCGGCGGAGAATGAGTTGGTTGTCCGATAGCGCGAAATAATTAGATTCATAAATTCAGAAAAAGCCCCGCGGCGCAAATTGTCGCGGGGCGTTTGTATTTGGTGTGATTGAGTGACTGGTCGCAGCGAGCAGGGCTCCTGCATGGTGGCGCGGGGACGCGAAAATACGTTGGGAGATGGCGCCGATACAGATACAATCCCCGGGCCGCAATTGATTTCCGGAGTGAGGAGGCCGTCATGCTTCATCTCGATACAGGCAATACGGGGTTCATGATTTTGTGCACCAGCCTGGTGATGCTGATGACGCCGGGGCTGGCGTTTTTTTACGGCGGGCTGGTGGGTCGAAAAAATGTGCTGGCCATCATGATCCAGAGTTTCGTCTCGATGGGATGGACGACGGTGATCTGGTACCTGTATGGATTCTCGCTGTGCTTCAGCGGGGATTGGCACGGAGTGATAGGAAACTTCAAGAATGTTTGTTTGGTGGGGATCGGGCTTTCCACTCCGTCGCCGAACGACACCATTCCGATGATGGTGTTCATCGCGTATCAAATGATGTTCGCGATTATCACTCCCGCGCTGATTTCGGGGGCGTTCACGAATCGAGTGTCGTTCAAGGCGTACATGATGTTCCTGACGGGATGGCTGACGTTCGTATACTTTCCATTTGTGCACATGGTTTGGGGCGGGGGAGTGCTGCAGCAATGGGGAGTGAAGGATTTTGCGGGCGGGATCGTGGTCCACAACATCGCGGGAATAGCGGCGCTGGCGTCAGTGCTGTATGTGGGGAAACGCAAGGTGCGCGACCGCGGGCCGCACAGTATCCCCCTGGTGGCGCTGGGGACGGGTCTGCTGTGGTTTGGGTGGTACGGGTTCAACGCGGGGAGCGAAATGCGCGTGGATTCGGTGACAGCGACGGCGTTCTTAAATACTGATGTCGCGGCTTCGTTTGCGGCCGTGACGTGGATGCTGGTGGCGTGGTTCAACGAGAAGAAGCCAAAGTTTTTGGGGTTGCTGACGGGCGCAGTAGCCGGGTTGGCGACGATTACGCCCGCGGCGGGATATGTTTCCCCGTCGACGGCGGTGATCATTGGCGTGATTTCAGGTGTGGTGTGCTACTACGCTGTAGAATTGAAAAACAAATTGCAGTGGGATGACGCGCTGGATGTGTGGGGAGTGCACGGCGTGGGAGGATTTCTCGGGATCGTGCTGCTGGGAGTTTTCGCGGACCGCGCGTTCAATCCCGATGGGGCGAATGGACTGTTGTTCGGGGGCTCGAGCTTCTTTTTCAAGCAGGTGGCGGCTGTGATGTTCTCGTCGGTGTGGGCGTTTGTGTTCACTTACGGGATGCTGAAGATCATCAATTTGTTCGTGCGTGTGAAGGTTGCTGGGATGAGTGAGGAAATTGGGCTGGATGAATCGCTGCATGGGGAACACGCGTATGAGGAGGGGGATTTATCCGCGCGAGGATTGTAGGTATGGAGAGGCGATGACGAATATTGCGGTATGATGGGGCTCAGAAGCGATTTGATGGAACGCCAAATCACTTGGGGTGAGGCGCTGCGATGAGCTCAAAGCTGCGAGTCGCGTTGATTGGGTACGGGTATTGGGGGCCGAATTACGCGCGCGTGTTTGAGGAGTCCGCGGATTCGGCGATCACGGTGATATGTGACACGCAGCCGGAGCGGTTGGAGCGCGCGGCGAGCCGGTTTCCGCACATTGAAATGTCCTCGGACTACGCCGAGGTTTTAAGGCGGGGCGATATTGATGCGGTGGTGGTGTCCACTCCGGCGACGACACACCACGCCGTGGCGCGGATGGCGCTGGAGTCGGGGCGGCACGTGCTGGTAGAAAAGCCGCTGGTGACTGAAATCGATCATTGCGAACAATTGCGGCAGCTTTCCGAAAAAAAGGGCCTGACCTTGATGGTGGCCCACACTTTCCTTTACAACGCGGGAATCCAAAAACTGCATGACTGCGTGCGATCCCCTGCGTTTGGACGGGTGTACTACCTGCACTCGACACGGACGAATTTGGGGCCGATCCGCCAGGACGTGAACGCGATTTGGGATTTGGCGCCGCACGACATTTCCATATTCAATTATTTGCTGGATGAAGTGCCGCAATGGGCCAGCGCGATCGGGTCGCGCGCGCTGGGGAATTCACGGGAGGACGTGGGATTCATAACACTGGGATATTCCCACAATGTGATTGGGAATATTCACGTGAGCTGGGCCGATCCCAACAAAGTGCGGCGAGTGGTGGCGGTGGGGAGTTTTCAGCGCGCGGTATTCGATGACTTGAACGATTTGGAGCGCATTCGGATTTATGAGAAGGGCGTGTCAGTGGGGGAAATGGATGCGAACTCATTCGGCGAATTCAAGCTGTTGGTGCGCGACGGAGACATCATTAGCCCGAAGATCCAATTCAGCGAGCCGCTGAAGAATCAGGTGACGGATTTCCTGGCGGCGATTCGCGAGAATCGCAAGCCGATGTCGGACGCAGAGACGGGCGCGCATGTGGTGCAGACACTGAAAGCCATTGAGGCATCGATGCGGGAGCGCGGCAGAGCCGTGGAGGTGGAACGGTGCAAGGCAGCGTCCCTGTCCAGCTAGGGAAGAATTGCGCGATTGATGCGGGCGTCCTGCTGGGGTACAGGACGGGGCGGCCCATCGAGCAGAAGCCCGTGGTGATTGGGGATAACGCGCAGATCCGAGCGGGGAGCGTGATTTATTCGTCGGTGGAAATTGGGAATGGATTTGAGACCGGGCACGGGGTAATTATCCGCGAGGGGAATCGAATTGGGGATGATTGCGCAATTTGGAATCACACGACGGTGGATTACGAATGCGTGATTGGGAGCCGGGTGAAAATCCACTGCAATGTGTATGTGGCGCAATACACGACCATTGAGGATGACGTTTTTCTGGCGCCGGGCGTCTCCATTGCGAATGATCCGCACCCGCTGTGCACGAAATGCATGCAGGGGCCGACGATTAAATCGGGAGCGCGGATTGGAGTTGGCGCGATACTGCTTCCGCACATTGTGATTGGGGAGAACGCGCTGGTGGGAGCTGGGGCGGTGGTGACTAAAGATGTTCCTCCGCGCGCGGTGGTGGTGGGGTCGCCGGCGCGAGTGGTGAGGCACGTGGACGACCTGGAATGCCAGTTTGAGATTGTGAAGCCGTATGTGGATGGGCTGGACGTGAGGCGGCGTCCTGAATGGACAACAGTTGCCGCGCTGGCGCGTCCGGTGATGCGGCCTGCGTCCTATGAGAGACCCAACCTCAGCAAGACACCCGCCCGCAAAGAAAAATGAAGGTCCTCACCGCCATCTTCGCATTTAATGAAGGCGAAAAAATCAAAAGGACAATTGCCCGACATCCACAAGATCGCAACTACGACTTGATGGTCATGGATGACGGGTCAACCGACGGGGCACTGGAGTCAATTCCCAAAGAAAACTGGATTCATTTGAGGAATAAGACGAATCAAGGGATCGGCTCGGCGATGAAGCGGGTGTTTGAATACTCAATGGAAAATGAGTATGACGTTTTGGTGATCCAAGCGGGGAATGATAAAGACGATCCGATGGAAATACCTAGATTGTTAGAGCCCATTGCCGCGGACCGCGCGGATTTTGTGCAGGGATCGCGATTCCTTCTGGGCGGCGGATACGGGAAGACACCGGCGTACCGGATCGTAGCGACTCGGTTTATTCACCCGGTGCTGTTTTCCATTTTTGTGGGGAAGCGCGTGACAGAAACAACAAATGGGTTTCGCGCATTCCAAGTGAAGTTGCTGCGCGATGAACGGATCAACTGGCGGCAGGCCTGGCTCGACAAATACGAACTGGAGCCCTACCTTTTGTATAAGGCGATTCGATTGGGATATCGGCATTGCGAAGTGCCGGTCACGAAGGTGTACCCGCCACGGAAGCAGGGGTACACGAAAATGAGGCCGATCACCGGTTGGTGGAGCATACTGCGGCCGGTTTTCTATCTTGGATTGGGAGTGAAGAAATAAAAGTCATGAAAATACCATTCGTTGATTTGCAGCCGCAATACAAGTCCATCGCGGGCGAGGTGGCGGCCGCGATTCAAGGCGTGTTCGAACGCGGAGATTACATTCAGGGCAAGCAGGTGCGGCTGTTCGAGGAGGAGTTTGCGGCGTACATCGGCGTGAAACACGCGGTGGGCGTTGGGACCGGACTGGACGCACTGGAAATGCTGCTGCGGGCATATGAGATTGGGCCGGGCGACGAAGTGATCACCGCAGCGAACACATATATCGCCACTGCTCTGGCGATCATGGCGGCTGGAGCGCGACCGGTGTTGGTGGACATGGACCCGGCAACCTACAACGTGCATGTGGGCGCCATCGAAGCGGCCATCACAACTCGCACGCGGGCGATCATGCCGGTACATCTGTGCGGGCAGCCCGCGGATATGGATGAGATTCTTGCAATAGCGAAAAAGCATGGGTTAAAAGTGATCGAGGACGCCGCTCAAGCGCATGGGGCGCGGTACAGGGAAGTACGAGTTGGATCTATTGGCGATGCGGCGGGATTCAGCTTTTATCCGGGGAAAAACCTGGGAGCGTACGGCGATGGCGGGATGGTGGTGACCAATGATGCGGCCATCGCGGAAAAAGTGCGACGGCTGGGGAATTACGGGCAGCGCGTGAAGTATGAGCACACCAGCGTTGGGACGAACTCGAGGCTGGACACGATTCAGGCGGCGATATTGAGAGTAAAGCTACGCCATCTGGACGCATGGAATGATGCCCGACGCGAGCACGCCGCGGCATATCAAACTTTGCTGCGGGGGGCAGATTGCACCGTGCCCGTTACGGCTGCGAACCGGACGCATATTTTCCATCTTTATATGGTGGAGGTGGACGACCGCGGTGAGGTTCAGAAGCTTCTGACCGAGAAGGGAATCTCTACCGGAATTCACTACCCGATCCCAATTCATTTGCAGGAGGCCTGCGCCGGATTGGGGTACAAGCGCGGAGATTTTCCGGCAACGGAGAGGGCAGCGGGCAGAATATTGTCGCTGCCAATGTATGCGGAGTTGACGGCGGGGCAGCGGGAATATGTGGCGGCAAATTTGAGACAGGCGGTGAGAAGAAGTGTTACGGTCAGTGCGGCAAGGAAATAGAGAGGCAATGGGTGGTGTTGGCGAACACCCATGAAAATCCTGCAGGTAACGCAAAGCTATCACCCCTTCCTGGAGCGGGGCGGGCC
This sequence comes from Candidatus Acidiferrales bacterium, assembly GCA_035308165.1. Lineage (GTDB taxonomy): Bacteria > Acidobacteriota > Terriglobia > Acidiferrales > UBA7541 > DASTCZ01. The sequence continues at coordinate 86,738 of DATGHC010000006.1, forward strand.
GACGGTGAAGGTGCGCTCGATCGCCGAGGGACTGGCGCGGCGGGGGCACACGGTGACGGTGCTGACTTCCTGGTATGGCCGCCCGTTTACGGCCAGACGTGTGCAACTAGGCAGCGTGGAAGTGATTTATTTGAAGCCACGGTACACCTACCGCGCGACGACCGTTAACGCAGGCCTGATTGGGTTTTGCAAAAAACGCTTGCATCAATTTGACCTGGTCCACATTTACGGGCTGTACGATCTGCTGGGGCCTGTGGTGGCACACTATTGCCACAAAGCCGGAGTGCCGTACGTGGTTGAGCCTCTGGGAATGGGACGAGCCTATGACCGCAGCGTACGATTAAAGCGGTTGTGGCACACTTTTTTTGGGAAGCCACTCTTGCGCCATGCGGCGCTGCTGATTGCCACATCGAGGCAAGAAGAACAAGAGATGATTGAGGATGGATTCCCGCGCGAGCAGGTCGCGCTTCGATATAACGGAGTGGACCTGCAAGAGTTCGCAACGCTTCCTGAATGGGGGGCCTTCCGGAAGGAATGGGCTCTGCCCGCGGATGAAGCCATCGTTCTGTTTTTGGGGAGGCTGATTCCACGGAAGGGCGCGGATTTGCTGGTGACAGCATTCGCGCAGGCATGTCCAGAACACGGGCGGCTGGTGATTGCTGGGCCTGAGGGAGAGACGGGGTATGTCAACAAGCTGAGGGAGCTGGCGCGGAGCAAGGGAGTTGAGGGGCGGACGGTTTTTACCGGACCTCTATATGGGGATCAAAAAAAGTCGGCGCTGGTTGATGGACAGGTATTTGTGTTGCCCTCGAGGTATGAGAATTTTGCGAATGGAGCTGCGGAGGCGATCGCCTGTGGGATGCCGGTGATTGTCAGCGATCGGTGCGGAATACAGGAGTTTGTGGCAGGGCAAGTAGGGCTGGTGGTGCCGCGGGAAATTCCAGCCCTTGTGGATTCGTTGAGGCAACTTCTGGGAGACGCGGACCTCTACGACAGCTTCCGGAGAGCGTGCCCGAAAGTGGCGGCGCAATTGAGCTGGACCGAGCTTCTGGGGACGCAAGAGGATCTCTACGCGCGAGCCCGCAAGAGCGCGAAAGAGGCCAGTTAAGCAAGCCAGGAATTAAGCCGGGCGAATCCTTTGTGAAATCGAAAGCCACGCGCTGGGTTGCAAATTCGGTAGCACTGCCGATGTATCCCCTGGTGCACTGGCTGAAATTAAAAGGAAGAATTACTTGGCAAGAAGCGTGAAACTTGTTCTATGATTGCACCGCTTCACCCAAAGTGGCGTCTTTTTCCCGGGAGGAGAATGAGTGATTCTGAAATGCGCACGGGATGAGGGTCCTGCAGCATGACTCAAATCCAAGACAGAACGCTCATGGCCTTATCTTCCAAGAAACAAAGAGACCGGGTTCAGGGACGCCTTCCTCTGGTGGTGTGAATATCGAATGGTAAACTTCGATTACGATGCCTGGAGCGTCGGGTGAGGGAATCGGGAGTGAGTTGCTTCGCCTGAAGACGGCGGTTCGATCGGCGGAGCCGAGTGAGGTGGAAGTATCTTCGAAAGAGTGCGTCGTGGGAGATCGGGGACCACGAGGCCTGAAAACTTTCGAACGCGTAGCTCTGAGCAAGGAGCTTACACGGATGGATCGTCACCCCGTCTACCGTTTTTTTTGGCTGACCACAAATATCCTGCTTATTTTGGCGATAGCCTCCTCAATTTATGGGTTTGTTTGGGAGTACTCCACGCGTCAATATTTGCGCGGATTCTCGGATGCCGTGGTCCCTTCCGGCGCCGACACCACCCAGAAGGTGGAGGCTATTCTGGCCTGGATGCAGCACGGGCCAACGCGGCTAACCGCGCAGGTCCCGAGCGAGTTGGACACTCGAGATCCGCGAGAATCGCTGAACTTTCGCCAACTCCTGGAAGTATGTGGAGGAGCAACGAACGCATTTGTGAATCTGGCCATGAGCTCGGGAGTGAGCGCCCGGCGCTTATTGCTGCTTAGCCCGGAGCGCACAACTATGCATGTAGTGGCCGAGGTGAAGATGGATGGCCGGTGGATCGTGGTGGATCCCGGATTCCATTTCATCGCCAAGGACAATGCCGGGCGCTATTTGACGCGGGAAGATTTGCAGGATCCGCAGGTCCTTCAAAAAGTGACCGCGGGCCTTCCCGGGTACTTGCCGACCTACAATTACACTTCGACAGCGCATGTCCGTCTCTCGCGCATTCCGATGGTAGGGGTTTTCGCTCGCAAAATTTTGGACAAGGTGTGGCCCAGTTGGGAGGAGTCCGTCAACTGGACGCTGCTTTTGGAGCGAAACTCGTTTGCCTTCTTTGCAACTTCTCTTTTGGCAGTTTTCTTCATCACTTGCATGCGGCAACTCCTGGGGTTTTACGGCTCGTGGGCTCTAGGGGTGGAGCGCAAACGCCTTCATCGCCAAGTTTGGCTGGCGGGAACACTGCTACTCGGCCAGCAGCGATAAGCGATGTGTGGTATCTGCGGAATCGTCGGGATGGAAAACGCGGAGGAGTCGGAACGCGCACTCCGGCGGATGATGGGGGCGCTGGTCCACCGCGGGCCCGATGATGAGGGGACGCTGATTGCGCCGCCGGGCGCACCGCGTGTGGCGCTGGGAATGCGCCGGCTGAGCGTCATTGACCTGTCCGGCGGGCACCAGCCAATTTTCAATGAGACCGGCGATGTGGGATTCGTATTCAACGGCGAGATTTACAATTTCCGCCAACTCCGCAGTGAACTCGAGCACGCAGGACATCACTTCCGCACCAAATCCGACACAGAAGTAGTGGTTCACGCTTACGAACAGTGGGGCGACGACTGCGTCGAGCACCTGCGCGGAATGTTTGCATTTGCACTGCTGGATATGCGGGACGGCGGGGCCCCGAGGCCGAAAGTTTTGCTGGCGCGCGACCGGCTGGGGATAAAGCCGCTGTATTACGCCGTGGTGAATGGCGCGCTGATATTTGCTTCGGAGGTACGCGCGCTGCTGGCAAGCGGGCGCGTGCCGCGGGAAATCTCGGCCGGGGCGCTGGATTCCTATCTGTTGTTCGGGTCGGTGTGCGAACCGATGACGATGGTGGAGGGTGTGTGGTCGCTGCCGCCCGGGCACCGCTTGAGCATTCCGGCGTCCGGTGCTGTCCGGCAAGTTGAGCCGAAGGCTTATTGGAAGTTTGGCGAGGCCGCGGAGCAGAAATCCGAGGGTGGCCCGACGACGCTGGAAGCGGCAGCAAAGAGGGTTCGGCCAATTCTGGAGGAAGCGATCAGCGGGCACTTGATTGCTGATGTGCCGCTGGGGGTTTTCCTGAGCAGCGGGTTGGACTCTACCGCGATTGTGGCACTGGCAAGCGCGATGCAATCCGGGCTGCATACATTCACAGTGATATTTCCCGAGCAGGAATTTAGTGAAGCGGAACCTGCGCGTGCCACGGCCAACCGGTACGGGACCACACATGAAGAGTTGCTGCTGGATGACGAAGAGATGCTGGAGCATCTGGACGATGCGGTGGGGTCCCTGGACCAGCCGAGCATGGATGGGATGAATACCTATTTCGTGTCATGGGCGGCGCGGCGGGCGGGGCTGAAGGTTGCGCTCTCCGGGCTTGGCGGCGATGAAGTGTTTGGAGGCTATTCGACATTTTCGGCGGCGCCACGCGCGGCGCGGCTTGCGGCATTCGGGAGCAAGCTGCCGCGCGTGTTGCGTTTGGCTACGGCTGCTGCGGTGGGACGCGCAGGGGCGGGCCGCGGCGATTCCGGACGGAAACTCGCGGCGCTATGGCGGAACGCGGATGCGCTTCCGCATCCTTATTTTTTCACGCGGGCGCTTTACACGCCGGACCATGTGAATGCATTGCGCGGGAGAAAACATTCCAGTGGAATTGACGCCCCGTGGCGAAAATGGCTGGAGGAAACGGCGCGGGAGGCGTCGCGACTGGATTCGTTCGCGGCAGTATCATGCCTGGAAGCGCGATCCTATCTTGTGAATACACTGTTGCGGGACACCGATGCGGTGAGTATGGCGCACTCGCTGGAAGTCCGCGTACCCTTCTTGGATCATGTGCTGGTGGAACATGTGGCGCGGCTTCCCGAAGCCGTGAAGAGAAAGCGCGGCGTGAATAAAGCGCTACTGGTGGAAGCGTTGCGGGGATTGCTGCCTGAAGAAACGCTGCGGCTGAAGAAGCGCACCTTCACATTTCCGTGGGAGCGCTGGCTGCGCGGATCACTGGCGGGGCGCTTGCGCGACGGGCTCAGCGAACCGGCGCCCGCCCTTGCCGCTCACCTGGATGCGGGCGCAGTTCGCGCCGTCGGATTGGCGTTCGAGGCGGCGAAAACGAATTGGTCGCGGCCGTGGAGCTTATACGTGCTGAACCAGTGGTGCCGCCGTCACCTGGGAGAGCATTCGGCGAATGAAAGTTTGGCTGCCGCGGCCAGTTCGCAAGCAACAGCTCCCTTACGGCCGTGACAAGTCAGATTAAGCCAGGAATTTCGCAAGCGGCTCAAAATAGTTTCCGTGCCAGCCGTCGAGTAGATGCTGCGCCTGATCTCCCGGGAAACCTGTATGGTCAAAAATCACTTTCGTGTCAGAGCCCTGCTCGATGAGCACGAACTTCGCGAGTGAGTATTCGCCAGGCGCCCAGCTTCCTGCACGCCAGACCTGAACAATTCGCTGGCCGGGGACGAGCTCGATCTGCCGGCCGGTGACATAGCCTCCGAAGAGTGAAAAACCGCCACCTAATTCGCCGCTGATCTGCGCGGGCGGGCCACCCGTTACCATTCCGGTTTTTACAGCTGCGCTGAGCTGGACGACCTTCTCGAATTGTTTGGCATCAGTGAGGGCGTCATAAACCCGGTTGCGGCTGGCTTTCAACACAAGCTCGATATGGATGGATTCCGCGTTGTGGGAAATCTCGTCTGCGGCGGCGCGGGCAAATGATTTGATTGAGCCAACAGCAAGACTTCCAAAGGCGACAGCGGCGCCGACGATCATTTGTCGCCGGCCAGATGAATTTCCCTGAATAATCAGATTGCTCTCAGAAGTCATCATTTCCTCCAGACTTAAACTTGGGATTCTCCGGGCGATCCCGGGACTTGAATGGGAGCATGGCAGAAAAATATGATCAAGATAATGTTTTGCGTGCAGTGGAACCCCGGGCAAGGCATACTTCTGAACAAATAACTGAGGAGGATTGATGCCTTATCCCGCCGGTCACCGAAAGGAAATGAGAAAAAAGATCGTCCAGAGCGCGCGGACGCAGTTCAATCGTAACGGGTTCGACAATGTTTCCATCAGCCAGATTATGGAGGGCGCCGGACTCACGCACGGCGGGTTTTACAGCTATTTCAAAAGCAAGAGCGACCTATACTCCGAAGTATTGGGATGTTTTCTTACCGATCCGGAGTGGAAAGCCTGTTGGGAGGGCGTGCATGTGGACCTTTCCTCCACCGACGTTGGTCCACAAGTGGTTCGCGCTTATCTGTCGCGGCAACATTTCGAGGATATCGAGAACTCCTGCCCGATGGTGGCGTTGCCCAGCGACGTAGCTCGGAGCGGAAAGAGCGTGAAGGGGGCGTTTCAAAACGTGTTCAAGGCCATGGTCTCCATATTGGAGCGCAGCCTGGCCGATAAGGATAAGCCTTGCCACGATCGGGCGCGGGCCATCGCAGCGCTATGCGTAGGCGGGATGGTGGTCGCCCGGTCGGTTATGGACCGCGAGCTGGCGGACGAATTGAGAGACGGATGTATGTCCATTGCGCTGAGCCTTGGAGGATGGGATAAGGCGCCCAACCTGAAGCACATTGAAGCGCGCGCTGCGCAACAGGGCGACTAACCTGGCGTGACAAAAATAAAGGACAAGATACAATCTCTGCGATGAATATTCTGGGAATTAACGCCTATCACGGGAATGCTTCGGCGGCAATCGTTTGCGATGGGCAACTGGTTGCGGCGGTGGAAGAGGAGCGGTTCAACCGTGTGAAATATGCCGCGGGATTCCCAGTTGCGGCCATTCGATATTGCTTGGAGACGGCCGGTCTCAAAATTACGGAAGTGGATCACGTGGCCATTCCACGGAATCCGTGGGCGCGGCTGGGAACGAAACTCTTTTACGCAATGCGGATGCCGAGTTTTGCGCGGGAACGCGCAAAAGTGATGAAACAATTTGTGGGCATCCCCGAATCACTGGGACAAGCGTTTGAGGTGGACCCCAAGAAACTGCGCGCGAGATTTCATCGCGTGGAACATCATCAGGCGCACCTGGCCAGCACGTTTTTTGTTTCGCCCTTCGAAAATGCCGCGGCACTTTCCGCAGACGGGCTGGGCGACTTTGCCAGCACGATGTGGGCGACCGGGGAAGGCAACCGGCTGCGCGTGCACGGCTCCATCGCGTTTCCACATTCACTGGGGATGTATTACACGGCGCTGACCCAGTACCTGGGATTTTGGAAATTCGGCGACGAATACAAAGTGATGGGGCTGGCGGCATACGGGCAGCCGGAGTTTTTGGATGAATTTCGCCGCATCGTTCAGACCGACAATGGCGAGAGGTTCAGGCTTGGGCTCGATTACTTCATCCACCACCGCACCGGGCCGGAAATGAGCTGGCGTGAGGCGGACAAAACTCCGGTGCTGGGGCGGATGTTCTCCGAGTATTTGGAGCGGCGGCTGGGTGCGACGCGTGCGGCCACCGAGCCGGTGTCCGCACGTCACCACAATCTGGCTTCCACCATGCAGGCGCGGTTGGAAGAGGTTTTTTTCGGCATGCTGCGAGCGCTGCACAAGCGCACGGGTCAGCGCGCGGTTTGCCTGGCCGGCGGAGTGGCATTCAACTGCGTGGCCAATGGAAAAATACTTGAGCAGACGCCCTTCGAGAAGGTTTACGTGCAGCCCGCGGCGGGGGATGCGGGTCTATCGGTTGGTGCAGCGTTTTTCGTGCATCACCAAATCCTCGGCCAGCCAAGGAAATTCGTGATGGAGCATGCGTATTGGGGCCCGGGATATTCAGATCCGCAGATCAGCGCCGCGATTCAGAGCAGCGGGGTGGCCGGAGCGGACTATGAAATCCGGAAGTTGGACGAACAGGAAATCGCCAAAGAAGCAGCGCGACTTATCGCCGAGGGGAAAATTCTCGGATGGTTTCAGGGGCGTGCGGAATGGGGGCCGCGGGCGTTGGGAAACCGCAGCATCGTGGTGGACCCGCGCCGCGCGGAAATGAAAGACATTTTGAACGAGCGGATCAAGCACCGCGAAATGTTTCGGCCGTTTGCGCCGTCGATATTAGAGGAAGCGACAGGAGAATATTTTGAACGCAGCGACCCATCGCCGTTCATGACCTTTGCCTATTCCGTGCGTCCCGAAAAGCGCGCGATGATTCCCGCACCCACTCATGTGGATGGTACGGGGCGATTGCAGACGGTGAGCCAGGCCACCAATCCGCGCTATTGGAGACTGATTCGGGAGTTCGGGAATTTGACCGGAGTGCCGGTGGTGTTGAACACGTCGTTCAACGACAATGAGCCGATTGTTTGCAAGCCCGAAGAAGCAATTCATTGTTTTCAGCGGACGCGTATGGATGTGCTGGTTTTGGGAAATACGCTGGTCACAAAGAGCGAACCCGCTGCACAGCGTACGCGACAGAATGTGCGGGATGCGGAGACGGTCCAGCGAAGGTATGAGTGAATCACTCACAGTTTCTCTCCTGAATGAATTTGCTTAGGCAGGGCCAAGGGGCGGAGATAAAGACCGCCATGCCATAAAGACTGGTTCCACCAGCGGCGACAGGCAAGCTCAAACGTGCACATCCTGCTTTTGAATGAGTATTACCCGCCGGACACTTCCGCCACGGCCAAGATGGCGGCAATGGTAGTCGAAGCGCTGGCAGAGCGGCACCGCGTTACGGTTGTGGCCGGACGGCCCTCATACGATCCCTCCGAAACTTATCCCTGGCGGCTCTTGCGGCGCGAGACTCGAGGGAACATCACCGTCGAGCGTGTAGGCTCGACGGCCTTCCCACGTTTTCAGATGAAGCGGCGGGTGAGCAACTACCTCAGCTACCTTGCGCTGGCTGTGCCGCGAGCCTTGTTTGTCCGCTCCGATATTGTCCTGGCGATGACTGATCCTCCCGTGGCGGGGCTGGCAGGAGCGTTCGTTGCGATGCTTACCGGCAGGCCGTTTGTCTACAACATCCGTGACCTCTATCCGGACATGGCCGTGGGTGGGGACATTGTTCGTCCGGGGCTCGGGGTGCGCGTGTGGGAGAGGATGCACCGATGGGCATTGCGCCGCGCCGCGCGCGTGATTGTGCTGGGCGACGACATGGGTGCGAGGATCATCGCGAAGGGCGTTGATGCGTCGCGAGTCCTAGTGGTGCGCGACGGAGTGGCTGTGCCGCCGGAATTGCCCTCGGCGGACCATCCTGTTTCGCAGGAAATTCGCAGTGGATATCGGTTCGTCGCGCTCCACGCGGGCAATCTGGGATTTTATGGCGCCTGGGACACGCTGCTCGAGGCGGCACGCATTCTTGGAGATGACGGAGCAGGAATTGTTATCGTGGGAGAAGGCGCGCAGAAGGCGCGGCTGGTTGCGGCGGCGAATGGGACGCGAGGCGTGCGTTTTCTTCCATTCCGCCCGGCAAGCGAAATCCCGAATGTGCTGGCGGCGGGCGACATTCACATCATTACGGTCAAACGAGGGCTGGAGGGGGTTATCGTGCCCAGCAAGCTTTACCCAATTTTGGCGGCAGGGAAACCGGTGTTGGCGGTTTCCACTCCGGCTACCGATGTGGCGCGGATCATCACCGACGCGGGCTGTGGCGTGGTGGTGGACCCGGATGATCCGCAAGGAGTCGCGGCGGCCATTCGTGAACTTGCAGCCAATCCTCAGAGGGTTGCGAATATGTCACAACGCGCCCGGGGCATTGCGCACAATTATGATAAATTGTCTGAGTTGAAAAAATTTCTGAGTGTAATCGAGGGGGTCATCCAGAAATGACGGGGGACGGATTCTGGCAGGGCCGCAGTGTGCTGATCACCGGCGGCACATCATTTATCGGGTCGAGCATCGCGGACCGATTGATTGAGCGCGGCGCCAAGGTGCGCGTAGTGGACGATCTGTCCAGCGGCAGGCTCGAGAATGTGCGCGGACATCTCTCCAGCGGCAAGATTGATTTTTTGCAGGCGGATTTGCGCGAGCCGGGCGTGACGCGCGCGGCGATGCAGGGCGTTGACACGGTTTTTCATTTGGCGGCGGATCATGGCGGGCGGGGATACGTGGACTTGCACCAGGCCGGCCCGGCCTCAAATTTTTTCCTGGACGGATTGGTGTTTGCAGAGGCGCTGAAGGCGAAAGTTAAAAAGGTTGTGTTTGCCTCGTCAGGATGCGTTTACCCCAACTTCCTGCAATCCGACACCAGCAAGGAAGTTTACCTCACCGAAGATTTGACCAAGGGCCCGAACGACGCCGACAACATGTATGGCTGGGCCAAGCTGATGGCGGAATTCACGCTGCAAGCTTATGTGCGTGAGCACGGGCTGAAGGCCGCGTCGTGCCGTTACTTTACTGTGTATGGCCCGCGAGGCGTTGAGAACCACGCGGTGATTGCCATGATCGCGCGTTCTTTTGTGAAGCAGGATCCTTTCGAGGTTTGGGGGGACGGTACCCAAATCCGCAACTGGACTTACATTGACGATATCGCGGAGGGCACAATTCTCGCGGGCGAAAAAATTGACGATGGCACGGCCGTGAATCTGGGAACCATGGAGCGCGTGCGGGTGATCGATGCCGTGAATCTGGTGTGCGAGTTTGCGGGTTACAAGCCGAAGATCAAGCTCCGTCCCGACATGCCGACTGGGCCGCTAAATCGCGTGGCGGACAATTCGTTGGGCAGGAAACTCCTCGGCTGGCAGCCGCAAGTTGCATTTCGCGACGGATTGAAGCGAACCTTTGACTGGTATTTTTCGACCAAGGATCGCCAGCAGGTCGCAAAAATACTTGGTCACCAACTTACGGAAAGATAGGAGATGAATTAGAAGGAATGCAAATCATGACCTCTGGCTTTCTGGCCTTTGGAATTGCTCTGGTGGCATCACTGTTCCTGGTGATGCCCGTCCGGCAGCTGGCATTGCGCGTGGGGATGGTGGATCAACCCGGCCCACGCAAAGTGCATTTGACTCCCATTCCGTTGATGGGCGGCCTGGCCATGTATATCGGAGTGGTGCTGGCGCTACTGATTGCCATGGCGCCATCTGCTCGGGCACAGACGCTGGGAATTTTCCTGGGTGCGACGCTGGTGGGGCTTGTGGGCATCATGGACGACGGGGGATTACTTCATCACCAGGTGAAGTTGTTTCTAGGCATGCCCGCTGCGGCGCTCATCTTGATCACGGCCGGCGTCCGCGTGATGTTCTTCGAGACCGGGCAGCCTTGGAAGTATGCCGAGGCCGCCGACATCCTGTTGACGATCGTCTGGGTAGTGGGCATCACCGCCTCGTTCAGTATTTTTGATCACATGGATGGGTTGTGCGCGGGCGTCGCGGCCGTCGCGTCGTTTTTCTTTGCCATCTATGCCTACTGGGAAGGGCAGACGCTGGTTCTGACGCTGGCGGCGTCGGTGATGGGGGCGTCTTTGGGATTCCTGCGGTGGAACTTCAAGCCCGCGAAGATATTCATGGGCGACGGCGGAGCGATGTTTCTAGGGTATCTGATGGCCACGCTGGGCGCGAAAATGCGCTTCGCCAACATGCACCACCGCATCAGTTGGATCGTGCCATTGCTGATTCTTGGCGTCCCGATTTTTGACACCACACTAGTGACGATTTCGCGTTCGCGGCGCGGGCTGCTGCCCTTTGCCACGCCCGGAAAGGACCATGCCTCGCACCGGCTGGCGAATCTGGGCCTCGGGCAACGCGGAGCTGTGTTGGTTCTCTATGGTGCGGGAGCTGTTTTAGGTTCAATTGCGTTGCTCCTGAGCCGTCTTTCCGTGAATGAAGCCTATCTCCTGGGCGCGGCGACGCTGGCCGTAATTGGAGCCGCGGTTTACAAGCTTGAGCACGCGCCTTACGAACGCCAGAAAAAGAACGGCGTTTCCCACTAAATCCATATCCGTCAAATCCAAGTCGCGTTTGCAGTGGTTTCTTCTCCTCGGGGAATTCTGTTTTGTTTGCTCCACCATTTGATTCGGTTATACTCACGCACATCCTCTCTGGAGCTGCTCAGTTGTCATGACCCTACTCCCAGCGAAGGGTGAGGAACTGGTGCGCGGCGCTACTGGGCGTCGCTTGCGGGCCGCGGGGCGAGCGGCAATCGTTGGTGTCGGCGGAATACCGCCGAAAGAATTGAAAGAGGAAATTTGTCCCAGCCAAGTACGTCCCCGAAAAGAGTAACGGTAGTGGGCGGGTCAGTGGCGGGCATGTACACTGCAAGCCTGCTGGCTCGCGGAGGTGCGCGCGTCGAACTGCTGGAACGCAGCGAGCAGCTGGATCCCATCCGCAGGACACTGATCGTCACCAGCCATATGCGAGACCTGCTGGGGCCGGCAGGCGACGCTTCCGTTGTGAATGAGATTGGACGGTTTGAGCTTTTCACGGACGGGCGCTCGGCTACGATTGAGCTGAAGCGTCCTGACCTGGTTATTGAGCGGGCTACGCTCATTCGGAGTTTGGCTGCGCAGGCGCAGGGCGCGGGAGCACAACTCCAGTTCGGGCGAAGGTTCCTCGGTCTGGAAGGCACAGCCGACGGCATACGTCTGCTTTCTGAGTGCAGCGCGGACGGAGTCAAGCAAGATCGCCAGTGCGATTCTGTGGTGGGTGCGGACGGCGCGGCCAGCAAGGTTGCGGAAGCCGCCGGCTGGCCGCGGCAAACTACGGTACCGTTGGTGCAGGCAGTTGTAAAACTTCCGGCGGACTATCCAGCGGGCACGGTCCGAGTTTGGTTTATTCCCGACGACACTCCCTATTTTTACTGGCTCATACCGGAAGCGAACGGACAAGCCGCGCTGGGGTTGATTGGAGAGGATGGCGCCCAGACACGCAGCGTGCTCGAACGCTTCCTGGAGAAAAAACATTTCGAGCCCATGAGTTTTCAAGGAGCGCGCATCCCGGTTTATACCGGCTGGGTCCCGGTGGAGCGGACGCTGGGCGGAGGCCGAGTTTATCTGGTGGGCGATGCCGCCGGCCAAGTGAAGGTGACCACCGTGGGTGGCATCGTGACGGGAGTGCGCGGGGCGGAAGGCGTGTCTGAGTCCATACTGAATGGCGGGCGCAGCCGAAAACTTGTGGCTCTGCGGCGCGAATTGAATTTGCATCTGCTGATTCGCCGGGCGCTGCACCATTTTCAGCAGGCCGACTATAGCCGCTTGGTGGACCTGCTGAATTCTCCGGCGAAGCGATCTCTCAGCCAATATTCACGCGACGAGGCCGCACAAGTCCTCTGGCATATTTGCCGGAACCAACCGCGCTTGTTGCTGCTTGGGCTGCGGGGATTGATGATGCGCAATTCGCTTGCGCCGCGTGACCACGGGTAAGCCATCCGTCTTCTAGTTTCAATGGCAGCTGATACAAAGCGTTGGCGGACATGGACGGAACCTTGGAATTGCCCTTTGACCTGTTCACAAATTCGGTGAAAATAACGGTCAATGGACTTCCCATTTCGTTTCTGGGAAGGGAGTGAATCTTGCGCATTGCCGTCATTGGATGTGGATACGTGGGGCTGGTGTCCGGCGCTTGCCTGGCTGGAATCGGCCACCAGGTTTTCTGCGCCGACAATGATGAATCCAAGATCAAGAAGCTGAACGCCGGTGAAGTACCCATTTACGAGGAGCACCTGGATGAGGTGATCCGCGAGGCGCGTCAGGCCGGAAGGCTTTCGTTCACCAATAGCGTGGCCGAAGCGGTAAATGCAGGCGACGTGATTTTCATTTGTGTGGGGACCCCGCCGCTGGGGGATGGCGACGCCGATTTGAGCGCGATAGAGAATGTGGCGCGCTTGATTGCTTCGGAAGCGCGGACAACGAAACTGGTGATCGAAAAGAGCACGGTGCCGGTGCAAACCGGCACACAAGTCAAACGCGCGCTCCAAGTTTATGGACGGAACCCCGGCGTGACGTTTCGCGTGGCGTCCAATCCCGAATTCCTGCGTGAAGGCACGGCGGTATTCGATTTTCTGCACCCGGACCGGATTGTTGTGGGCGTGGAAGACGGAGAATCGGAAGGCCAGCTTCGGGAAATCTACAAACCCATTTTGGAAGGGACCTTCGCCTGCCCTGTGCACGCGAAACAGTGCCCTCCGATTAGCGCCGGGCAGTTCGTGGTCACTACCATCAACAGCGCCGAGCTGATTAAGCACGCATCGAATTCCTTCCTGGCCTTGAAGATTTCCTATGCAAATTTGATTTCCGATTTATGCGAAAAGCTGGGCGCCGATGTGGAGGAAGTCACGCGCGCCATGGGCATGGACCCGCGCATCGGGCCGCAATTCCTCCGTGCAGGAATTGGATTTGGGGGGTTTTGCTTGCCGAAGGATGTGCAGGCATTTATCCGCCTGGCGGAAAAAGCCGGCGTCGAGTTCGCCATGTTGAAAGAAGCGGAACGCGTGAACAAGAATCGGATCGATTCATTCGTCGCCCGCGTGCGCCGGGCGCTGTGGATCATCAAGGATAAACAGATTGGCGTGCTGGGGCTGGCATTCAAGGCGAACACGGATGACATTCGTTTTTCACCAGCCATTGAAGTAATTGGCAGGTTGCGCAGCGAAGGCGCGCGCATTTTCGCATCGGATCCGCAAGCCATTGAACGCACCCAGGCGTTGTATCCCGACCTGAAATACTCGCGTGACCCCTATGAAGTGGCGAACGGCGCCGAAGCCCTGCTGCTGTTGACGGAATGGAAGGAATACAAAGCCCTCGATTGGGAGCGCATTCGCCGCTCGATGCTGCGCCCTCTCCTGCTTGATGGAAGAAATCTGCTCGACCCCCCAAAAATGGAAGCGCTGGGGTTTGAGTATTACTCGTTTGGCCGGCCCGAGGGTGTCGTTGCCGCCACAACGCACTAATTTCTCCACGTAGAATTGCTCAGTGGTTCAGTGGAATTGATTCTCGCTGCGTTGCTTTTCCCCTTTTCTTCTCCGGCAATATCCCATGGTCATACTGCCTCCCCCTTTAGAAAAAGAAACACTGGGCGTTCCAAAATTACAGGGCTAGTACCCTCCGACAGAGAGCGCGTGAGTGTTCCTACATTTCTGAAAGTGTGGAACTTAGCGGGTTCTTTAGGAAATGGCAGGAGTATTGCCTTCTTCAAACCTGGGTAACAGTTTCAGAAAGAATCGAATTCTTCTCAGGAGGTTTAGTGATGAAGAGAACAATTCTTTTCATGATGGGAATGTTCGCACTTGCTCCCATCGCATTCGCAAATAATGCGGACAGGGATAAAGACGAACGCAAACGATTAGAAAGCGCCGGCGCGGTGATGCAGGAAATCCTGAACGTGCCCGATGACATCCCGCAGGATCTAATTGACAAGGCACGCTGCGTCATCGTGATGCCTTCGGTGCTCAAGGGTGCATTTGTGGTGGGTGGAAGCTACGGACGCGGTGCAATGGTCTGCCGCACGGGCAAGGATTTTGATGGGCCGTGGGGCGCGCCAGCGATGTACGCGCTCGAAGGAGCCAGTGTCGGCTTCCAAATTGGCGGAGAAGCCACCGACTTCGTATTTCTAGTGATGAACGACCGCGGAGCGAACAGCCTGATGCGCAGCAAGGTGAAATTGGGCGGTGATGTTTCCGCGGCGGCAGGTCCCGTGGGGCGATCGGCCTCTGCGGACACGGACGCCCTCTTACGTTCGGAAATCCTGAGCTACTCGCGCGCACGCGGAGTTTTCGCCGGTGTTTCGCTCGAGGGCTCCACACTGCGGCCGGATGGCCGAGCGAATCGTAACCTCTACGGGCGGTCCCTCAGCGCCAGGGAGATTGTGCGCGGCACGGAAGTGACTACTCCCGAGCCGGCTCAAGATCTCATCGCACGATTGGAACAAGCTTCTCCTCGGCTCCGGTCTTAACCAGAGCCATGGAGGCGGGCGAGCATCGCGCCATGCTCGCCCGCTTACTTCTCCCACTGAAAATGTGAAAGGAGGAAGCCATGAAAGGGATCGTGAGCGTTGCGCTGGGGATGTTACTCGCGGTGAGTTTGGGACCCGCATTCGCACAGGGCGGGGGCCAGCAGGAACAGCATCAGCAGCATCGCGGAAATGGTGGACGAATCCCGCCTCCTCCGTCTGCGCGACCGGCTGGATATAGTGAACGCGAGGGCGAAAAGATTGAGGGCGGCAAAATTGACAATCGCCAGCATGTGAACAACGACCATTGGTATGGGCATGACAGCCCGGATGACAAGCGATTTCTGCAGGTCCGTCAGTCTCAGTACGGTCGGTTCGAGCATGTTGGTCGCTCGTTTCTATTCCGAATCGGTGGGTTCGACAGGGATCGTCACATGTTTTGGTTTCCCGGCGGCTTCTACTTTGAGGTAGCCGCCTGGGATTGGCCCGAAACTGCCGATTGGTGCTGGGACTGTCCAGAGGATTTCGTCGTGTATGACGATCCTGACCACCCGGGATGGTATCTGCTGTACAACACGGAAACCGGAACCTACGTGCACGTGCAGTATCTCGGCACGCGCTAACTGGAATTCACCCGAGCAAAGCACAGGCCCCATCCTCGTCCGGGCGGAAGCTGGCGGCGCGAGGGTGGGGCCACTCGGTGTCCCGACATCAAAACAATATTTGTGAGAAAAGTTTACGAGACCGCAGCAACTTGTTTGCGGAAGTAAGCGAGCGTCAGGCGCAATCCCTCTTCCAGCCCCACCTTTGGTTCCCACTTCAACACGCGCTTGGCTTTGGTTATGTCCGGGCAGCGTTGCTTGGGGTCGTCCTGCGGAAGAGGCCTAAACTCGATGGGGACCTTGGCTTCCGTTAGGGCAAGAATACGCTCGGCAAATTCCAGAATCGTGATTTCCTGCGGATTGCCAATGTTCGTGGGCAGATGTTCGTCGGATTCCAGCAGGCGGCATATGCCCTCGATAAGATCGCTCACGTAACAAAAGCTTCGGGTCTGCCGGCCATCTCCATAAACGGTAATGGGTTGGCCAGTGAGTGCCTGGTGAAGGAAATTAGGGAGCGCGCGCCCGTCATTCAGGCGCATCCGCGGGCCATATGTGTTGAAAATGCGCACGATACGCGTATCCAGCCCGTGGTAACGGTGATAGGCCATGGTGATGGCTTCGGCGAAGCGCTTGGCCTCGTCGTAAACTCCGCGCGGGCCAATCTGATTCACATGGCCCCAATACGTTTCCGGTTGCGGGCTGACTTCGGGATCGCCATAACATTCCGAAGTGGAGGCCAGAAGAAATCTTGCCTTCTTGGCGAGTGCCAGGCCAAGGGCGTTATGCGTGCCAAGCGAGCCAACTTTCAGCGTAGGAATAGGGTGCTGCAAATAATCCACGGGGCTGGCCGGGGAAGCAAAGTGCAGGACGGCATCGGCGGGACCGGCGACATCAATATAGCGGGAAACGTCGTGACGCATCGAGCTGAACTTGGGATTCGACGCCAGATGCGCGATGTTGCCGTCCTGGCCGGTGATTAAGTTGTCCAGGCAGACTACTTCCCAACCGCGTGCGAGCAGGGCATCGCACAAGTGTGAGCCAAGAAAACCAGCGCCGCCCGTTATTACCGCACGCAAAAAATCAATCTCCCCGGAAACAAGGTCTCCACGAGCATCCTAATCATTCCACACGAATTCTAGCCTGCTTCATGGCGGAGCCAAAGCGCGGGTGATACGCTTGTTGCCGGGAAGGCAATTGACCGTGGCTTCAGCGAAAGGTACGATTCGGCGCGTCAAGGCGTGAAAGAGATGCAAGTGAAACGAACCGGAAAAACTTTCTCATTCGGCGCGCATCGGAACGCGGGGAATTTGACGT
Organism: Candidatus Acidiferrales bacterium; assembly: GCA_035308165.1. GTDB lineage: Bacteria > Acidobacteriota > Terriglobia > Acidiferrales > UBA7541 > DASTCZ01. The sequence goes on from DATGHC010000006.1 coordinate 103,713, forward strand.
GAGAACTCGCCGCCGCTGGCCACGCCGCCTGCTCTGGACAATCATAATCCTGCTAGTCGTCGGCGGATTAAGTTTGTGGTTGCTGAGTCATCTGGGTACCTGGCTGGTAGTGGAAGATCCACTGACTCCCGCGCCAGTCGCCGTTGTTTTAAGCGGAGAAATGCCGGCTCGAGCTCGCGAAGCCGCGGAGATTTACCGTGCAAACACCGTCCCCGAGGTTTGGATCACGCGGCCCGGAGATCCAACGGCGGAACTGCGTGACCTGGGGATCGATTATCTCGGTGAGGCCTTTTATAGCCAACGTGTGCTGATTCAACTCGGCGTGCCCGCCGAATCCACCCGCGTTCTGGAGACGACCATTTACGACACAGAGGATGAAGTGCAGGTAATTGCCAAGACGGCGCGTGATGAGGGAATTCATAGAGTTATCATTGTGACTTCCAAAGCGCACACGCGCCGCGTTCATGCCATTTGGCACAAACTGGTGGGAGCCGATCCGGCCCTGACCGTGCGCTATGCCCGCGGCGATACATTCGACGCCGATCACTGGTGGCGGCACACACGGGACGCGTTGCAGGTCGTGCGGGAAGTACTTGGGCTGGCCAATACCTGGGCCGGGTTTCCTGTAAAGCACGGAGCGAATTAATTCGCGGAAATGCGAGGCTGACTCCGGCCCTCAGAAGAACTGCCTAATGCATCAAACCTTCCGGCGTCGTACTCCCGAAATTCTTCTCCTGGCCGCACTCGGAGTGATGCTTTTCATCACCAACCGCCGGATCACCATTTTTTATGATGAGGTCTTCATCATCCGCGCGGCCACCGAACCTGTCTCCCAAATTCTCCACACATTCTGGATTGGCGAGGGAATTCACGAGCACCCGCCGCTGTTCGATGTTCTCTTTCACTTCTGGCTAAGGTTAACCGGTGCAAGTTTCATTGCATTGCGCCTGCCGGGAATCGCCTGCTACCTATTTGGACTAAGGATGCTTTCGCGCACCGCGGAAGAATTGGGCGGGACTCGAAGCGCCCGGGCCATGTTGTGCATGGGAGCGCTTTGGCCCTATGCATACCACTACGGTCGAATGGCCGCATGGTATTCGTTTTGCTTTGCGATCGTGGCCTGGCTCACTTACTCGTACATTCGTTTGGTCGAAAAGCCAAGCGCCGGGCGCTGGTGCGCGACGCTTTTCCTTGCGGCCGCGCTCGTTTATACCAACTATTTTGGCTGGGCCATGTTGGCTTGCTTGGCAATCGATTTCGCCGTACGCGAGCACGCGAAGTGGCGTCGCGCAGCGGTGATTTTAATCACCAGTGGAATTCTCCTCGCGCTTGCCTACCTCCCGTTCTGGCGCTCCTTCTTCCGTGAGTTGGGTTTTGGAATTGGATCAGACCATTCTCCGGTAACCACTGTTCTTTTGGGTGGCTTCGAGCTTTACAACCTTTTCGTCAGTGAATCCGTCTCGCCATGGTTCCTGGCGCTGGGGATTCCCGCATGCTTGTGCATTGCTGCATGTCTACTGGTGACCTTCAAACGCTCCTCGCCACCGGCCAGGCGTTTCCTGATATTCGGCGCGGCGCTCCTGGTCTTGATGACGCTCACGGGAATTATTAATGCAAAACGGTTATTGCCGATCGGGGCCTGGTTGCTGCTCCCCATCGGCTTAACTCTGGGATCGTTGCGGCCAGGGCGGGATCGGATCATCCTCTCCACGTCCCTTGTCGGAATTCTGCTGATTGGATGGTATGGCATTTTCACCCGCACTCACTATTCCGCGCCTCGCTTCATCGAACCGTGGCAACAAGTCGGCACCGAAGCTGCCAACCATTCGCGGGCGGGAGCCCTGATTATTGGCAACAATCCGTCGTTTTTTTTCTATTTCATATATGCACTGGACCCGTCCGAGCCACCCGGCCGATGGCAGATGTTACAGAACCTTTCCGCTCCCGGTGCTTTCGACGCCCAAGATTGGATGGATCGAGGGCAACCACTGCGATCTGAGGTTTATTTCGTGAGAGGCGCCCCGGGTCCTCTTGAAGAAGGCGCGCCTTGGGACGCTGAACAATGGCTCAACAAACATTGCCAGCTTGTTGAGTTTAATCAAATGGTGCCGGATCCTGCGTCAACATTGAAGACAAAATTCATGCCCGAATCTGAACAGCTTTCCTGGCGAATCCGCGTCCGCCAGTATTCCTGCGCTATGGATGCGCAACTGCCTTCCCGGTGACCTCTTCACTCGTATGATCGTGGATGATCCGCCAGCCCTCTGGAAATCGCCGCGCGACCAGTGTGAACACTCCACCGGTGGGCCCCGATTCCCGGTCCAGGTGCCAGCGCCCGAGGATCAGCGCGGCATTATCCCCAAGGGGAGTAATCTCCAACTCGCTGAACTCCAGATGCCCCATGATGGCGCGCGTGGAATAATTTTTCCGGTAGCGATCGAGCAGCGCTTGCCAGCCTCGCGATACGCCAGACGATCCCGAAAATGTGGTCTGGTCCGACTTCCAATAGCCCTCCATGAAGCCCTCAATGTCCCCGCGGTTCCATGCCGTAGCCTGCGTGGTCAGCAGTTGGCGGAGCGCTTCTTCTGCCTCCATCCGCGCCTCCTGCCGCACGCCTTCATAGCGACTGGTGGCTGCAATGGCTGGGCGCCGCGCCGCAAATCCGATGATTGCAATACCTGTCAGCAACAGCAATCCAAAGATAATGCGAAATTTCGGCATTGGAGTTCTCTCCCTACCCGTATAAGCCTCTAACCGAAGCAGCTTACGAAGGGTGCGCCGATAGGGCAAGTCCCTTTAGGCATCCAGTTTGGTTCATTGTGGTACGGGTGAGCTATGGCACGTCACCTTACTACTTGTTTAACTAGACTCGGCCCATGCTATCTCATTCCATCTTCGTGCTGGTGACCTCTTTCCTGGCCTTCGCCCGGTTCTCATTGTGGTGTCGGCGAGCCATGTGGCTAGGCCGGCCAAGGAGGCAGGAAAAGAACTGAAAAGGCAGTACTTATGGTCCATTGTGTCCCGCATAGTGAAACGGCAATATGTTACTGATGATGCTGCATTCCAAATGCGTCCAGGGCCCTTCCTCGCGGATGTTCGCCGGTTATCCCTCTATTAGGGGATGGCGAGGCGGTAGGGAAAGACACAGCCCGGTGGAAGTACTCAACGCGGTGGTACCAAGGCTCCATTGTGGCGCGCAATCGAAAACGGCATCATGACGGTGGAAGGCAAAGACCATGTTTAGCGCATTGATTCTCACAATCTCGGTGATCGGCGCGATGCACTTCGGCATCAGCTACTGGCGCTCGTTGATTGCCGGCATGGCCGCCCAGCCCCTTTCCGACCGTTTTGCGGCTTTTTCAGGGCTCGATAAGGCATCCGTTGACGGCGGTGACTTCACCGCCCTGCTCAGCCTGAATCGGCTCACTCCTGACCTTAAGCGACAGCCCAGCAGCCTGACCGCCCTGCGGACTTATTACGCCGCCGCAAGCGCCCTGACCAAGCTTCCCGCCCTGAATCAATGGGCACAAGAGGAAATGGGCAAGTGTGCGCGGTACGTGGCGGTTCTGGTTGATCAGCGGCTTTCCGACAACCTCTGCACCGCAGCGGAAATACGTTCCTGCTGAGCTCGATTCCTGGCCACCCGCCGAACAAGCTTCATAACATACATAATGGATGGCGCTCCGATGCCTTGCTTCGGGGCGTCATCTGCTTTTTGGGGGGAAATTGCCGGGGGATTCCCAAGCCACTCAATAAGCCCAGCGCATCAGGATGCTGCCCGTGGTGAAGCCTGCGCCTACGGCTACCAGCATCAACAGGTCGCCCTTCCGCAGGCGGCCCTGGTCCAGGGCGTCGCGTAGACCTAGAGGAATCGTACCCGCCGTGGTGTTTCCATAACGGTCAATGTTAACCAGAACTCTTGAGTCCTCAATTCCCAGTCGATCCTGCATGGCGGCGATGATCCGCAGGTTCGCCTGGTGAGGTACCACCAGGGCCAGATCCTTGTTTGTGAAGCCATTCCGTTCCAGCAAATTCGCGGAAACCTCCGCCATGCGCCGCACGGCGTACTTGAAAACTTGCTGGCCTTCCTGATGGACGAAATGCATGCGCTTTTCAACGGTCTCCACCGAGGAAGGATTCAATGAGCCGCCGCCGGGCATAAAGAGGCTGCATCCGCCCGAGCCGTCAATATCGTGATGGAAATCAAGGATGCATTCGTCATCGCCCGCGGGCTCCAGCAATACCGCTCCCGCGCCATCGCCAAAGAGCACGCAGGTCGCGCGATCCTGGAAATCCAGTATGGAAGTCATCTTGTCGCTGCCGATGACCATGACTTTCTTGTGCGCGCCCGAGCCCACGAATTGTGCGCCCACGGTGAGCGCGTAGACAAAGCCCGAGCACGCCGCGCTCAAATCGAATCCCCAGGCGTTCTTCGCGCCGATGCGATCCTGCACTAGGCAGGCCGTGGCCGGGAAAAACATGTCGGGAGTCACGGTGGCGAGAACGATCAGGTCAATTTCGGCAGGGTCGGTATGGGTCTGAGCCAGAAGCGCGCGCGCCGCTTCCGTGGCCATATGGGACGACGCCACGCCGGGGTCCGCGTAATGTCGCTCTTTAATTCCTGTTCGCGTGCGGATCCATTCATCGTTCGTGTCCACGAACTTTTCCAGATCCACATTGGTCACCACGCGCGGCGGCGCATAGCATCCCACGCCGGTAATCTTCGCGCGTATTTTATTGGGCATCCAGGCACGCCTTTCTTTTTGTGCGCAGAACAAATTTTGGAATCTGTAATTGTATGGGAACCGGTGACCCTAAACAAGCCTGCCTATATTACGAAAAGACTGTGCTACACTTTTTCCCACAGCAAACTGTTCCCGGGAAAGTTCAAGCGAGGGCCGCAGATGTACTTCCAACCATTCTACCTAACCTGTCTGGCCCACGCCTCTTACATGCTGGGCTCGGACGGCATCGCCGCCGTTGTCGATCCGCAGCGCGACGTGGATATCTACATCGACGAAGCCAAACAGAAAGGCCTGCGTATCGCTTACATCATTGAGACCCACTTGCACGCTGATTTTGTTTCCGGGCACCGCGAACTTGCGGAGCGCACAGGCGCCACAATCTGCTTCGGCGCGAAAGCGGGCGCCAAGTTTGATCACCGCGCCATGAAGGATGGCGACAAGATTTCCTTTGGACGCTGCGTGCTCGAATTTCTGGAAACTCCCGGCCACACTCCGGAGAGCATGTGCATCCTGGTGACGGATCTGGAGAAGGGTAGCTCTCCCTGGGCCGCTTTGACCGGCGACACGCTTTTCATCGGCGATGTCGGACGGCCCGATTTGTCCCCGGATTACACCTCGCAGCAGCTTGCGGGAATGCTTTACGACAGCCTGCACAACAAACTTTTCAAGCTTTCCGATGACGTCCAGGTTTTCCCGGCCCATGGCGCGGGATCGCTCTGCGGCAGAAGCATCGGAAGCGAGCGCAGCTCCACCATCGGTAAGGAAAAGCAATTTAACTACGCATTGCAATCGATGACCCGCGACGAATTCATCCGAATGCTGACCGAGGCATTGCCCGAACGCCCCGCCTATTTCAGCCGCGACGCGGAAATCAATCGCGCGGGTGCCGAGGCAATAGAAGTGCTGTCGCCGCTGGCCGCTCTCACGCCGGAACACGTCGAAAAACTCATCACCGGAGCTTTGGCGGAAGCGATCCTGTTGGACACCCGTCCTTCCACTGAATTCTTCGCCGGCCACGTTCCCGGCTCCGTCCACATTGCACTTTCGGGCCAATACGCTGCCTGGGCGGGCTCTCTCGTAGGGTTGGATCGATCCGTGATCATCGTGGCAGAAGACCCGGAACGATTGGACGAATCGCGATTGCGCCTGACGCGCGTGGGAATTGAAAAAGTGATTGGCTATCTTTCGGGCGGCGTGGAAGCCTGGCAGCGCAGCGGCCGGCCGGTAATTCAACTGGCCCAGATCAGCGCCGGCGAATTGCGAAATTTGTTGACCGCGGACGAAGGCGTTCAACTTGTGGATGTCCGCCGCGCCGCGGAGTGGGATAACGGCCACGTTGCGCAGGCGCGGCATATTTCACTAAATCAATTTGCGTCTGTGATTGGTCCCAATGGAGAAACTGCCAGGAAATTTCTTGCCGGTCTCGATCCCGCGCGTCCCGTGGTTGTCCATTGCCAAAGCGGCTATCGGAGCGCGATTGCCGCCAGCTTGCTCGAACGCGCCGGATTCCCTACGGTGGTAAATCTCGCGGGCGGGTTTGATGCCTGGCGCGCGCTGAAATTGCCGGTGGCCTTGCATGAGGCTGCAACTCCGGAGCGGGGCGCGGCTCACGCGAAGTGATTTCTTCTCGCAGGAAATTCTTCAGGCCGGCTCAATTTCGTAGCGAAATGCGATGGGAGCCGTTTTTCGCAGCATAGCCGCAACCGAACAATATTTGTCCTCGCTCAATTGAATGGCATCGCGGACCGCTTTTTCATCGAGCTGCCCTTTCAAGCGGTAAACAATTTCGAGCTTTACCCAAACTGCCGGAGGCTCCTTGGCGCGCTCGCCGGAAACTTCCACTTCCAGAGATTTAAGTTTCTGGCGCTTCTTCTTGAGAATGTCCACCACATCCGTCGCCGTGCAGGAGCCCAGCGCCAGCAAAAGCAATTCCATCGGTCCCGGCGCGGTGTTGGATTGGCGGTCGGAGTCAATCGGCACCGCGTGACCCGACGGCCCCACGGCGATGAATTGATCCGCAACCACCCAACGAATCTTGGCGACTTGCATGGAGCCTTCCTCCGGCAAAATTGAAACGTGACGTTTTGGAGCGTAACAGAGAGGAAGACGGGAGGAAAGCTCTCCGGCGATCAATTAGTTGGAGAGCAGTTTCGTGGTTCAGGCCCTGGGGCCCTCGGCAACCGCTTTTTCGGAAGCAGGCGCAATTTCTACTATGGGATTCGGCAAATTTCGCATCGCGCTGACGAAGATCTCTACCAACTCGGGGTCGAATTGCGTTCCGCCGCAGCGTTCCAGCTCGGCCAGCGCTTCTTCCGCAGGGCGCGGACGCTTGTAGGTGCGCTCCGATGTGATGGTGTCATAGGCATCGGCAATGGCGATCACCCGGGCGCCCAGCGGAATTTTTTCCCCGGAAAGCCCTTCCGGATAACCGGTGCCGTCAAAGAATTCATGATGGTGGCGGACCATGGCCCGGATGCTCTCAAGTCCGGCACATTTTTCCAGGATTTGCGCGCCAAATTCGACGTGTTGTTTCATCAACTCCCACTCGTCCGAGTCCAGCGGACCG
>DATGHC010000007.1:0-98701 GCA_035308165.1 Candidatus Acidiferrales bacterium
TCGCGCGTTCGCCATCCGCGGTCAGAACGAGCAAGAAATGCGGCCGGCTAGTCCGATGGATCTCGCCTGGCGTTACGGACCGAAACGCTTTGGCCAGTTCGCTGTGCGACGCCTCGATTCAAGCCCGCGAACGAAGCCTGAGGAGACGGGTTGCTTATTTAATTAAGCAGCCAGTGCCAGTTGTGTATTGGCATTTCTAGTTTTCCACCAAGTTGCGGGCAGGTGGCTCCCGGCATGCCTTCGAGTCGCGACAGCTTCCGTCGAAACCGTGTCGCCCCCGTGGTCAGATCAATTTTATCACTGAATGCGTTTCTCTCGCTGGGGCGGTTTTCTTTGCGGGCGAGGATCAAAGCGAGGCCAACACTGCCCCTCCCCCATCATTTTTGGATGAATATCATTCCATGGGACTTAGGGACGCGAACGTCGTAAGTGCGGCAAATGCTGGGGTTAAAACCTCCTGTTTTCATGTCCTTAAACGCCATCCTGTAAGTGCGGATTCTAAAGGATTTAAGTGTTATCTAAATAGTTACTATAGGCACTGATTCCAGGGCAGTTACAAAACCGCCCGTATCAGTGGCATCTATTGGAGTTAAAGTCCTTCATTTTGATATTGATCCGAGAATTGCATTTTCTCCGGGCAATTTACCGATTTGGGACATCCTGAGTCTGTCGCGACTTCGCCGTGGTGGAATACGCTTGCTGAAGACTACTACAGATATTACCAGAGCGTTATAGCCCGTGTCAATTGAAAAATGGAAAACTTGGAAAAAATATCGGGGGCGAGCGAATTTCGTCAGCGGGATTCATTCGAATGCTTGCTTACTCTTGGTTCAGTTGAGGGTGACCGCATACTGGTCCAGAGGGATGCGGACCGAACCCACAGCATCGGTTCTCTTGTCGTGGACGATCACATACAGAATCGCCGCACCGGGCTTCAACTGCAGTTCTGCCAGCGTGTCGATACCCTCTTTTAACGCGTCGGTGTACTTCGCCTCGGTGAGATCCAAGCTCACGGGTTCCGTGGTCACATCCAGAATCTTGTTCTCAAGGGTGAGCTGGAACAGCAGGACTTCAAAGTCGCTCTTCCACCCGTCGCCGTCGTTGGTAAACAGTTTTTGTGCGCTCAGAAAAACCCGTGCTTCTATCGTGGAAGCGGTGGCGCTGGCGGGTGGGGTCACCTTCACGGTAATCGGAATCTCGGTGTCTTCCAGCGGGCTGGCGGCAATTTCCTCGAGCAATTGTTTTCTGGCTTTGGGCGGCAGGAGCTGCGCAGCCGAAAAGGAGTAATAGCCGCTTCGCGCCAGGACGGAAACGTCAGGCCGGTTCACCTTCACCTGGATTTTCCGCCAATCGGCGTTCCAGCGAATGTTGTCCGGGTAGTAAGCCAGCTCGTAGCTGTATTTGGAGTCGTTCAGCGCGCGGCGAATGCCGGTCTCCAGGTCGTTGCGGTTATAGAAAGCGCGCCCGCCGGTCCGGCGCGCCACGTCTTCCATAGTCTGATGCGATACAACGTTTGAAGCGCTATCGAGGGCATTTATAAAGCCCTCTGTACTTGGCGGAAGTCTACCCGCTTGGGCAGGAGGCATAGCCGCCCCGCCAGGCCCAAAGATGCGAAGCGTCTGCAGACCTTCCGCGCTCACGGGATAAAACGCGATTCCACTCTGAATTACCAGACGGAGTAAAAGGTCCATTTCGTCATTCTCGCTGAGCCCTCGGTCTCGTTGGGCGCCGGGAGCCAGTCCGTTTTGCGTGGGTGCGTTCGAATTGGACCCTAAGTGTTCAGCGTGCTGGGAGCGAACCGCAGTAGGCCGCGGACTGAGGTTTTGCGGCTCTTCAAGGAGAAGATCTGAATAGTCATATATCCCGCAAAACCTCCAGCGTGCAATATCCAGAGCGTTTTTCTCCTCAAGGGGCAGCCCCATGTCTTCCGATACCCAGATGACGGTCTTGCGCCCTCCAAGCCCGACCATGCTCCTGGCGATCTCTTCGAGAGCCGCAGTCGAGACCTCGATTTGTCCTCGGCACGGAGGCTGCGGCTGTCGGTCGTCTTTTCCCTTCAGGAAGCGGTCCAGTTCCGCAAGGCCGGTGCTATTCTCGGCGGCCGCTTCAGCAGCGACGGCGGCCTTACGGTCTTCTCCGGAACTGTGACTGTGCGCGTCGTCGTACCGTTGGATTGCCTCCAGAAGAGCCGCGGCGGGCTGATCCGGGCGATATACGATCTTCAGGCCGTCCATATTCAAAACATAGATTCCAATGTGATCTTCTGGTTGGAGCTGGCGGAGGAAAATCCGAATCCCTCGCAGGCTGTATGCTTGGGACAGGTAGTGCGTGTGCAGGGTATCGAAAAGGATGATGGTCGTCCCCTTGTCGGCTGTGCCAGCAATGTGTGCATCGTTGCTGTACTCGCCGGGCGCCAGGGAACGAGCAGCACCGATTGAAGCACCGCGCTCTTCGACCGTCGAAAAAAAAGCAACCTTCTCCGGATGTCCATTATCCAAGATCTGGAAATCGTCTTTGGTCAGCCCTTCTACTGGCTGGCCTTCGCGGTCCGTCACCACCACGCTGACGTTAATAATCCGAGTGGTGGTGCGGATGATTGGGGGCTTCTGGGCCCCGTTCTGCCCTCCGGCCTGAACTTGGTATGAAATGGTCAACACGAGCGCCGCGGCAAAAACAGCGGTGGCGGAAAGAAATAGAAGTTTGCGGAGAATAACTTCGCCTCCGGGGTAGGGCTTGTCTCGAGGTTTTCTAAACATGGGGGCTGACCGCTGTTTGTGTTTGGCTTCCAAGGCCCACACGAATAGCAACAATATAACATCCAAGAAAGCAAAACTAGTACAGCGGTGGTGGGTGGCGCTACATCTTCAAAGTCACTTTGTCGCCGAGGTTCCTGGGGGTGGGCAGCGGGATCGCCTGATCGGTACGAGCGTCCACCATTGTGATTTCGATTTGCGGTTTGACGGCAGAGGCCTCCTGGAAAGTTAATCGGCCGTAGCGCATCAATTTCGCGGTCAGGTCGGCAAAGGCATCCTGTCGCTGCCGGACGATGTACCGCAGAGACGAGAGATATGCTCCGCTATCCTTCCAGATGAGTGTTTCGTTGGAATCAGAAAAAAGGGGCTGGGGATCCTGAGGCGAGTAAGCCATTTGTATCAGGTAATGCTCCCGGAAAAGGTCGAGATTAGGAACAGAGGGCCCCAAGCAGGGGTTGCGGGGCATCGTTGTGGGTTCAGAATCGCGTGCGGCCCGGCGGCGATCGTAAAGCCCATCTGCCGCTCTTAAATAAAAGGCAGGGTCCGGACCGTCGGCGAGGAGCGTCGCACCGGGAAAACGTGAGCCCAGTGTATATGTTCCCACCTTCGGCCAGTAGCGCTTTTCCGTCGGAATCGTAAATCCCTGAACGCCGCCGCAAGTGGCCCCTACTTCTGGGGTCTCAGAATTTACAACGCGGACGCGGGTGTGCACTGTCATTTTCCCTAGCACTGTTGAGGCAAAACCTGAAACTCCTCTTTGCGCAAGCAAATTTCCGGCGGCGAGCCACTCGTCGGGTTGGGGTGGTTCCGAGGTGAAAATCTTCATAAGAAAATCGTTGGCATCATTTCCGTCGCGAGACAGGAGAATCAAAGATTGCGCTGGAAATTCCTGAAGAAGTTTTTCGGCGTCGCCGGCGGGAACCTTAGCTGACAACTGAATCAGGGAATCCAAGACGGCAAGCATTGCATCATGCTGATCCAGTTTTTCGCCGGGCACGGGCCAGCCCGCAATCTGGTAAGCGCTGAGCATGGAAAGTAGGTCAGGGATGACTTGTTTGTCTTCGTCATGCAACGCCAGGTAAGCGCCCCAAGCTTGCAGACGCGGATCAGCGCTGCGAAGCCAAGTCGCGGCAAGCTGCTCCGTTTGGTTTCGCTGCGCTTGCATGGATGCATAGGGATCGGGCTGGGCTTGTTGTTGTGATTGCCTGGCGAGGGTAGTTACGGCGAGGAATCCGCATAGAACCAGGACGGAGGCGAGTGTTATTTTCATGCACTACCTTTGACGTGAGATGGCGGAAACAGGTTGTGCTCTTATAGTGCTTCTAGTTGCTTTCATGGGAGCGCGTTGGGTATGCATGAGGACTTAGAACCAATTGCAAGCCTCAAATTTGGCGAACTAATGGAGCGTGTCGCCCCTGCCTGCATACTGGTCCAGAGGAATGCGGACCGAACCCACAGCATCGGATCTCTTATCATGGACGATCACGTACAGAAGCGCGGCACCGGGATTCAGCTTCAGTTCTGCCTGCGTGTTGATCCCCTGCTTTAAGGCGTCGGTGTACTTTGCCTCGGTAAGATCCAGGCTTACAGGTTCCGTGGTCACATCCAGAATTTTGTTGTCTGCCTTGAGCTGAAAGAACAACACCTCAAAGTCGCTCTTCCATCCGTCGCCGCGGTTGGTGAACAGTTTTTGTGCGCTCAGAAGAACCCGTGCTTCTACCGTCGAAGCGGTGGCGCTGGCAGGCGGGGTCATCTTCACAGTGATGGGAATCTCGGTGTCTTCCAGCGGGCTGGCGGCAATCTCCCCGAGCAATTGTTTGCTGGCTTTGGGCGGCAGGAGCTGCGCAGCCGAAAAGGAGTAATAGCCGCTTCGCGCCAGGACGGTAACGTCAGGCCGGGTCACCTTCACCTGGATTTTCCGCCAATCGGCGTTCCAGCGAATGTTGTCCGGGTAGTAGGCCAGCTCGTAGCTGTATTTGGAGTCATTCAGAGCGCGGCGAAGGCCGGTCTCCAGGTCGTTGCGGTTATAGAAAGCGCGCCCGCCGGTCCGGCGCGCAATTGCTTCCATGCTCATATGAGAATAAACGTTTGAATCATATTCGAGGGTACCTATCGCCCCATCTATGCTTGGCGGAAGTATACCTGCCCCGCCACGAGAGTTAGTCACCCCGCCAAGAGGGGCAGGCGCCCCGCCAGGCCCAAAAATGCGAAGCGTCTGCAGGCCCTCCGCACTCACGGGATAAAACACGATTCCACTCTGAGTCAGCAGACGGAGTAAAAGATCTATTTCGTCATTCCCGCTGAGCCCTCGGTCTCGTTGGGTGCCGAGAGCCAGTCCGCTTTGGGTGGGTGCGTTCGAATTGGACTTTGAGTGTAGAGCGTTTTGGGAGTGAGGCGCAGTACGCCGCGGACTGAGGTTCTGCGGCTCTTCAAGGAGAAGATCTGAATCGTAATCAATCCCGCAGAACTTTCCGCGCGCAATATCCAGAGCATTCTCCTCCTCAAGGGGCACCGGCACGTGCTCCGTTACCCAGATGACGGTTTTGCGCCCTCCCAGCCCGACCATGCTCCTGGCGATCTCCTCGAGAGCCGCAATCGTGACCCCGGTTTGTCCTCGGCACGGACGCGGCGGCTGACGTTCGTCTTTTCCCCTCAGGAAACGGTCCAGTTCTGCAAGGCCGGTGCTATTCTCGGCGGCCGCTTCAGCAGCGACGGTAGCCTTACGGTCTTCTCCCGGTGTGTGGCTGTGCGCCTCGTCATACAGTTGCATGGCCTCCAGAAGGGCTGCGGCGGGGTGATCGGGGCGATATACGATCTTCAGGCCGTCCGTATTCAAAACATCGATTCCAACCTGATCTTCCGGCTGGAGTTGGCGGAGGAAAATCCGAATTGCTCTCAGGCTGTATGCTTGGGACAGGTATGCCGAGTTGAGGGTATCGAAAAGGATGATGGTCGTGCCCTTTTCGGCTGTGCCAGAAATGAGTGCATCGTTGGTGTACTCACCTGGCCCAAGGGAACGACTAGCACCGCTTGGAGCACCGCGCTCTTCGACCGTCGAAAAAAAAGCAACTTGCTCCGGATGTCCATTATCCAAGATCTGGAAATCGTCCTTAGTCAGCCCTTCTACGGGCCGGCCTTCGCGGTCCGTCACCACCACGCTGACGTTAATAATCCGAGTGGTGGTGCGGATGATTGGGGGCTTTTGGGCCCCGTTCTGCCCTCCGGCCTGAACTTGGTATGAAATGGTGAACACGAGCGCCGCGGTAAAAACAGCGGTGGCGGAAAGAAATAGAAGGTTGCGGAGAATAACTTCGCCTCCGGGGTAGGGCTTGTCTGAAGGTTTTCTAGACATGGCCATTTGTCCCGTCAGACTGACAATCGCCTATGCCTATCATAGTGTATGTCAGTCAAGATGTCTCAGCTGACAAGTGCCAGTGGGCGCATCCGGGGCGGGCGGCGCCCGGCAACTCCGTGTCTGTGCGGCAAATGCTTACGGACGGCATATTGACAACGCTGGGCGCGGCTCCGAGAATCATTTTGAGGCCTTCTAGCATCACACGGAGTAAGTACAAATGACGACCGATTCGGGCAACATGCAACAAGCCGTATCGAAGGCGGTGCGCTCCAGCCTGGAGAGCCTGCGACGGCAATCCGAGGAGCTGCATCAGGCTATTGGAGATTTGGTGGCGGCGTGTTCCTCCAGCCGCCCGTCGAATGCATTGCCGGCGACGCTGCGCGCACAATCGGCGGCGGCCGCGTTGGCCGCATCTCTGGATGTGCTCTCCCGATTCATTTCGGCTTCGCCGCAGGCCTCGCGAACGGAACCAGAGCAGGAAGAAAATTTGCGCGTGGCGGCTGCACCGGTTGTGGTTGCGCCGGTTCAGCCTGCGGCGACGGAGCCGTCACGTCCCACGCCGTCCTTTCCAGTACCGATGAGCGCATCGCCCGTTCCGGCGATGCCTCCGGCGGAGTTTGCGCCGGATCTTGCTTCGGTCCGGGCGACACCTGTACACGCAGAACCTGTTCAGGCGGAACCCATCCCTGCCGAAACAATTCATTCGGAACCGACGCACTCTTCATCCGAAACAATTGAGACCGAAACATCCCAAGAGGTGTATGAGGAGCCCGTTGCGCACGCTGAGCCGCCACAGATCGAGGAGCCGGTTGCGCACGCTGCTCCCCCAGTTTTCGACATAACCCCAGCAAAGGTTTCCGAGCCGGAGCCAGTGCAGACTGAAATGGCAACACATCATGAAGTTGCTCCAGAGGCCAAAGCCCCTGTTTTTGTGGATTACACGCCGCCTGCTCCGCAGCCTACGCAATCCCAGCCAGCCGCGGCAGAATCCGCGGTAGTATTTGACCTGCATTCGCTTTCGGCGGATGAGCAGGAGATGCACCGCCGCGCGAACCGCGTGGCAAAAGTTTCGATGCAGGACATCCAGTTGCTCAAGCCCGATCAGGTGATTCTTGGGCGCGAGAACCACGACCTCTGCAATCGATTGAACGAGGAAATTGGGAAGGCGCGGAAAGAATATGAACGAAGGTTTGGGCCGATCCTCGGCCATGGCGTGGATTATTTCTATCACTGGATGGTCGAAGTGCTCGCGGCGGGCGACCCAGAAGCTCTCGGCGAATACCCTTATTCCACTCCGGCATTGCGCCACTAGAAGCGCGATGAAGAACGGGCGTGGCACTACGGCGGCGAGTTGTCCGCGCGCGGGAGCTTTCGCTATCTTATTGCCGTGCCTCTGCGCGATGGCGGCAACTTTCTGCGTGAAAGCTGCCGCTTCACAGAAGGCACCGCCAATTCCAGTTCCTTCTGCGAAGCCAGTCACTCCGGCAAAGAAAGAGCCAGCCGCCGGCAAGGCATCGCCTGTAAGTCCCACATCAACAAAAGATGATCAACAGCTCTCGCAATTGGCGCTGGCGTTGCGCGATAAGCCGAGCGACGCGGCGGAACTGAAACTCGCGGCATTTGCGAAGCAACACGAGAAGGATGATTACGGCCAATGGGCCGCTCTGGCGCTGGGCCATTACAATTTGGACCGCAGCAATACTCCCGAAGCGCTCAAATGGTTCGCGGCCGCCATGCAGCGACCCACGCGCCTGGAAGAATATGCGATGTTCTGGCATGCGCAAACGCTGCGCCAGATGGGGCGAAACGAGGATGGCGTCGCGGAGCTTGGCGAGTTCCGAAAGAAATTTCCAGAGAGTGTAATGACGGATGTCGCGGTTCAATCGTATGCGGAAGGTGCGATGGCGCTCGGGAAACCGCAGAGCGCGGCGGGTGGGCTGGATGCCTACGCGAAAACTTCGCAGAAATCGGTTCTGCTGTTGCTGAGTGCGCAGGCGCACGAAAAGTCCGGCAACTCCACGGTCGCGGCCAAGGACTATCTGACCCTGTACTACGGATTTCCACTCAGTGATGAAGCACGCGCCGCGGGCCAAAAAATACCGGAACTGGCGCGCCAACTCGGCGAATCGTTTCCGGCTGCAACCGCCAAAGAAATGAGCTCGCGCGCGGAAGCTCTTTACGGTGCGCACCGCTGGAGCGAGGCAATTCAGGAATTTGAAGCCATGCTCCCGCAGACCGATGGAGCAGATCACGCGCACGCGGAGCTGCGCATTGCTCAATCCCATTCGGCGGAGGGTGGCAGTGCATCGTCGCTGGCGGCGGTGAAATTCAGCGACCCCGAAGCTGAGGCCGAGCGGCTCTTTTCGCTTTCGCAAGCGTATCGCAACGAGAAGCGCGAGAACGAAATGCTCGATGCAATTACGCAGTGCGCCGAGCGATATCCGCAAAGCCAGTGGGCGGCCGAATCTCTTTTTGCCGGTGGAAATTATTATTGGGTGCTGCTGGATCGGCAGCGGGCAGCGGATTATTATCGCCGCACTGTACAGTCATCGCCGTCCGGAAAGAATGCCCCGGTGGCCGCATGGCGGGCGACCTGGGCCGCGTACATGGATCGCAAGGCGGATTCGGTTTCATTGCTCGAACTGTTCATTCGCACTTACCCGACATCCAACGCCGTTCCAGACGCACTTTATTGGCTGGGCCGGGCGGCGGAGCGTGGAGGCAGTGCCGCGCAAGCGCGCAGCTTTTACCTGAAGGACGCCGAACGCTTTCCCCAAACTTTTTTCGGATTGCGCGCCGCCGACCGCATCAAGGCGATTGGAACGCAGCCGGTTACTCCCGTTGACATCGTTTCCGCGATTCCCGAAGCGCCGCCGATCGGCGCCATCGACGCGCCCATTCCCGCGGAAGCCCAGGAACGCTGGCAGCGTGCCATGGTGTTGCGCATGATTGGATTTGACGCCAGCGCCGAACTCGAATTGCGCGCGGCTTACTCGGTCACGCCGTCGCCCCGGCTGCTGCTGGAAACGGCTGAGGCAGCGCTGGCCGCGGATCATTATTCAGTCGGAATATCACTGATCCGACAGGCCTATCCGCAACCGGAAGCGCATCGCAGCGAAGAAATGCCCGCGTCGGTCGCGCGCGTTCTTTACCCGCTGCCTTATTTTTCCAGCGTGACGACAGCCGCCGCTCGCGATCATGTGGATCCCATGATTGTGACGGGCATCATGCGGCAGGAATCCGCGTTTCAGCCCGACGCGATTTCAAGCGCCGGAGCGGTGGGTTTGATGCAGGTTCTTCCCAAAACCGCGCCGCACCTTTCGCAGCGGTTGCACCTGCGCTACACGCGCACGCGCTTATTCGACCCGCAATACAATGTCGAGCTGGGCACGCTATATCTCTCGGATCTGATCAGCCAGTTCGGCGGCCCCGAAGCGGCGCTGGCCGCCTACAATGCGGGAGAGGACCGGTCAAAATTGTGGACCTCGGAGCGCAATTTTTCCGAGCCCGCCGAATTTGTGGAATCCATTCCGTTCACTCAGACACGGGATTATGTGCAGATCGTCATGCGCAATGCGGAAATCTATCGTCAACTAAATTCGTTGGGTATGGCCCGGGCCTCGACGCCCGCGCCTGCAAAGTCAACCGCGACGAAGCGTCACTCCAGCAAGTCTTCCGCGAAGGTGAAGACTCAGGCGGCATCGCGATGAATCCCGCCGCTCCCGGCGGCGCAGGCGCGGCTCCGCACATTCGGAGCGCTGCGCGCGGACTTCTGAGCGAAAAGGCTTCGCGCTTCACCGAATCCGTAATCCGGGAAATGACGCGCCTGGCGACCAAGCATGGCGCCGTCAATCTAGCCCAGGGCTTTCCGGATTTTCCCGCGCCCGCGGAAATCAAAATGGCCGCGCAGCAGGCGATTGAGCGCGACATCAATCAGTACGCCATCACCTGGGGCGCGAAATCGCTGCGCAACGCCATCGCCCACAAATTTGCACGCACGCAGGGAGTTGAACTCGATCCCGAGCGTGAGATCACCGTGTGCTGCGGGTCCACGGAAGCCATGATGTCGGCCATGATGGCCATCATCAATCCTGGCGACGAAGTCATCGTCTTCGAGCCATTCTACGAAAACTACGGCCCCGACGCGATTTTAAGCGGCGCCTCTCCGCGATTCGTCAAGCTCCAGCCGCCGGATTGGACATTCGATCGCGACGAATTGGCGCGCGCGTTCACTCCCCGCACCAAGGCGCTCATCCTCAACACGCCCAACAATCCCACCGGCAAAGTTTTCTCCCGGGAAGACTTGGAATACATCCGCAATCTCATCATTCGCGCCAACGCATACGTGATCACGGACGAAATTTATGAACACATCCTTTATGAAGGCGCACAGCACATTTCCATGGCCAGCCTCGATGGCATGCGCGACCGGACCATCACGATTAATGGGATGTCAAAAACGTATAGCGTCACGGGATGGCGCGTAGGTTGGGCCACCGCGTCGCCCGAAGTGAGCAGCGCCATACGCAAGGTCCACGATTTCCTTACGGTGGGCGCAGCCGCTCCATTGCAGGAGGCCGGCGCGCTCGCGCTCGATCTGCCTGACACTTATTACAGCCGTCTTGCGAGCATGTATCGCGCCAAGCGGGATTTCACTTTGGACATGCTCACCCGCGCGGGGTTCCGGTGCTTTGTTCCATTCGGCGCGTATTACATCATGACCGACATTTCGGCCTTCGGTTATCCGGACGATTTGGCGTTCTCGAGGTACCTGGTCGAGACGGTGGGCGTCGCTGTGGTCCCCGGTTCCAGTTTTTACAACGATCCCAAAGATGGCGCCTCGCAGGTTCGCTTCACTTTCTGCAAGAAAGACGAAACCCTTCAAGCTGCCGCCGCAAAACTTGGAAAGCTCCGCCCCCGTTGAAATCTGATTTGTTCAGAAAGCTCACTGAAAGTTATTTTGTAAAAGGGAAGCGCGTTCGCAACTCTTGTTTCTGGTCTCTTAACGTGGAGCGCCTAAGCCAACTTTTTGGCCATGGTTTCAATTTGTACCAGATGGTTCAAATCATGCCCCGCCATCGTTTCGATCACCGTTTGAATGGTCATTTCGCCGCGCTCGGGATGGGTCACTTTCTTTTGGAGCGACTCCGGGGGAATTGCCCGGATGAACGCGATATTCCACTGTCGCACCGATGAAAACACGGCCAGCGCCGACTGCCCATCGTATGCAGTATAGGACCTAGCCCACTTATCCTGATCGAATGGCTGGATGGTGTGATGGTCTTCCGCCAGCGCCTGACGCAGCCGGTAGGCGAAAACGATTTCGCAGTCCGCCAAATGGCAGATTATTTCGCGCGTGCTCCACTTGCCGGGAGCGGGCGGTTGACCGAGCCTGCGCGAGCCAAATACATCGGCGTAATGCCGGAGCTTTGCAGTCGTTGCAGCGATCACTTCTTGCGGATTACGATCACCTAAAAATGATGCATATGGGTTCGTCATGGCTGATAATTCTATTACGCGCGCGCATCCATCTCAAATCCACCCTCTAAGGCAAGGTGCTGCAGGAAAAAAAATCGCACGTTGAACAATGGTTTTCCGACTGTATTTTCTTCCTTGCTCTGTAACCTTCCTACCCTTAAACGGGAGCTGCGCCTCATTCAAGCTGCCATAAGTTGTTTATTTCAAAAGCCTTAGGGATTGGCATTCAGTTTGCCTCTTATCACTCACCCGGCATCGTTCAGAGTCTATTCAGTGTCGGGTTCTTTTGGGGATATTCAACTTTGTGGGAGGTGACGCTTATATGTCACGAAGATTCTACTTACTTGTTCTGCTTGTCGCATTGATTGGGTGGACCGAATCAGCGCATTCGCAACAAGGTGGGCAGTCTGGCGCACAAGCATCCGGCAGCAACACCACATCCGCCTCCGCTCAAGCGGGTCAGAATTCTGCATCACTCAACAGTGGGACGACTATGAATGCCGTGCTCACACATTCGGTGGATGCAAAAAAGAATAAGCCCGGCGACTCAGTGACCGCGAAGACCACAGAATCCGCCAGGTCTGGCGGAGAAGTGATCATTCCTAAGGGATCAACTCTTGTTGGCCATGTCACGCAAGCGCAAGCGCGCGGCCGGGGAGAGGTTCAGTCCACTCTCGGCATCATGTTTGATCGCGCCGTTCTGAAGAACGGCCAGGAAGTCCCGCTCAACATGAATATTCGTGCGATTGCCGATGCTGAGTCAGCCGCGTCGAGCTCCGTTGATCAAGATGCGCTCAGTGCCGGTGGCGGCGCCATGGGCAACGGCCGCGCGTCAACCAGTGGTGGCGGAGGTCTTGTGGGTGGAGTGGCCTCCTCATCGGGAGCAGGATTGGGAGCCGTAGGTAACACCGCAGGCAGCGTAGGCGGATCAACTTCGGGTGTGGTCAGCTCATCCTCAGATATTGCCAGGAATGCTACCGGCGACGTTTCGAGCTCAACCAGTGGTGCGGTTGGCGGCACAGTCGGTGGTCTGAACACGGCCGGCCAGCTAACTTCAAATAGCCACGGCGTATTTGGTCTTCATGGATTGGGGCTAAAATCCGCGGCATCCAGCGATACTCAGGGCTCGCTCATCACCTCGACCAGCCGAAACGTTCATCTGGATAGTGGAACGCGTTTACTTTTGGCAGCCGAAGTACAAACGCAGGCTTCACAACAGTAACAATGCGACTTGGATTCACAATTCTGTGTGGGAGGACTTCGATGAAAACCAGCATTCTCTTGGCCGTGCTCTTGGCTTCAGCATTTGCAACACAAGCTAAGGATGATCACACCTACGTGAAGGGCGTCCTGACCCAGATGGATACCTCATCCTGCGGGGTCGCCGAAAAAGGCAGCAAGACGTTTGCCGGGGAAGTGCTTGGCACCGACGGTCAACACAAGTCAACGCAGGAAGTTCTCTGTCAGGAATACGTCCTGCAAACCGACCGAATCACATATCGGATTCGTCCCAAGGATGACAAGCATCCAGTTCTCTTGCCGATAGGGGAGACGGCTGAGTTCCGCATCGACAAGGATAAACTTATTTTGCGAGTTCCTGAATTGGGCGGTAAGGAGCGCGAATATATCGTCCTCTCAATGACTCAACGCCTGGACTCCACAGAGAGTAAGTCGTCGAACAGTAAGCCCAGTAGTCGTTAAGCGAAGCCATTAATCCTTGCGGCGCGATGAGGATTCCACCCTATCGCGCCGCAATCTCAGAGAAAATCCCTTAATACTTCAGATAATCCAGCTTGGTTACCCCTGGTATTGCCACAAATGAACCGGCACGGAATCGAGCTCAAAATACATCCCCTAGTCGGCATAGCAGAAAAGTCTCCCGGGGCCGTCGATTTCCAGCGCGGCTGCGAATGCCGTTGTACAGGAAACGCTTGACAAGGCTGCGCGTATGGTGTATAGAGACACTATACACAATGAATCCGACGAGGATTTCTTGATGTTCATCTCCATTGACCAAAACGACCGTCGGCCTATCTACGAGCAAGTTGCCGGCGGCATCAGGTCGCTGATCGCCAATGGCGCCTTGAAAGAAGGCGCCGAATTGCCGCCCGTGAGGCAGGTTGCCGCCGACCTGGGTGTGAATCTGAATACCATTGCCACCGCTTATCGCGAACTCGGAAGGGAAGGGCTCATCCAGATTCGCCATGGACAGCGCGCCGTCGTAGCCAGCAACACATCCACGGAAAATAACAAGCGTGAATTGCGGAAACGCCTGCGCACAGCGCTCACGGAAATGGCGCTGGCCGGGCTTTCGCGCCCCGAGATTCTCAACTGGGTGAGCGATGAGCTGACCGGCCTGTTGAAGGGCGCAAAATGATTCAGGATTTACAAATCGTGAGAGTTCAATCAACGCGGCGCCCGCTGATTGCGTGCATGGCTTGGGTTCGACTTTTTCTTCCTAGCTTTGCGCTGATTGTTTCTGCCTACAGTTCTTGCAGCGCCGTTGCTGCACAGACGGCCCAACCGCAAACGCAAGACAATCCGGCCATCCGGCTCGGCCCTTGCGCGCACCCGGGGATATATCCTGATGCGCGCTGTGGAATCCTGAACGTATTTGAAAACCGTTCCGCAAAGACGGGCCGCCAGATTTCAATAAACGTCGCCGTTCTCCTGGCGCTGGGCAGCGACCCCAGACCCGACCCCGTGTTCATCCTGGTTGGCGGCCCGGGCCAGGGCGCGGCCGATGTTTATCTAGCCGGAGCCAGGAAGGATCAGGTCGCGTCCATCCGCGCGCAACACGACATTGTTCTCGTGGACCAACGCGGAACCGGCGGATCTCACGCTCTCCCGTGTGTCCTGTATCCGCGCGAGGCAGGCATGCAGGCGATCTTCGGGGATTTGTTCCCTGCGGAAATCGTTCGTGCCTGCCGCGATTCGCTCTCCAAGGACGCCGATCTCACGCAATACACCACGTCCATCGCCATGGATGACCTGGACGATGTTCGCGCGGCGCTGGGCTATGACCGCATCAACCTCCAGGGCGGCTCTTATGGGACGCGCGCCGCGCTGGTTTACATGCGTCAACATCCAGAACATGTTCGGGCAGTGGTGCTCGAAGGTGTTGCGCCGACCGATTACAAGCTGCCTCTTCCTGTTGCGCGCGCGGTGGATCACGCGCTTGATCTCCTGATCGAGGATTGCGTGGCTGAACCAGCCTGTCGCGAAGCGTACCCTTTTCTTCGGGCCGACCTGACCTCTGTCCTCGTCCAATTGGCTAAACAGCCCGCCAAATTTCAGGCGCTGAATCCCGGGACGAAAAAACTGGAAACTATCGAAATGTCCCGCCGGGCCTTTATGGATCGGCTGGTCAGCATTCTCTATTCTCCGGATACTTCGCGTTTCTTGCCGTACCTAATCCATCATGCGGGTCAGGGAGATTTCGGCCCCTATGCGGCTGTTGTCGCGAGCGTGGTGCCGCAACTGGAGGCCGGAAT
The DNA here is from genome assembly GCA_035308165.1 of Candidatus Acidiferrales bacterium. GTDB lineage: Bacteria > Acidobacteriota > Terriglobia > Acidiferrales > UBA7541 > DASTCZ01. Next base: position 15,081 of record DATGHC010000007.1, read on the forward strand.
CAACCGGGGAATGTATCTTTCCGTAGTGTGCGCCGAGGATTTGCCATGGATTACCGATGCCGACCTCAAAAAGGAGACCTCCGGCACTCTCACGGGAGATGAACGCGTCCTTTCCGGGCGCGCTGCATGCAAGGATTGGCCCCGCGCCGATATTTCAGCTGATTTCCTGCAGCCTGTGAAATCTACCGCGCCCGTTCTGATCATAAGCGGCGATGCGGACCCGGTTGCGCCCTCATGGATTGCGGATGCAGCCGCGAAGTTTCTTCCCAACAGCCGTCACGTCATGGTGCGCTACGGGGCGCATACCACCTCAAATCCTTGTTTGGATCGTCTGATAACAAACTTTTTTGACTCGGGAACCGCAAAGTCCTTGGACATCAGTTGCGTGAATGATTTCAAGCGTCCGCCATTTCTCACGGATGCCAGCGTGAAGCCGCAGACTCCGCCGGGCGGAGCAAACAGTATTCCCTCGGAAGTCTGGCAGGGTGTCCTTCAGGCGGGTAGTTCATCTCTTCACCTCACACTGAAAATCTATCGCACCTCGGACGGGAAATTATTTGCGCTGCTGGACAGCCCGGATCAGTCAACCAATGGAATCAAGGTGGACGTAATTTCCACGGACAAGAATCACCTGCACTTGGTCATAAATCTTTTCGGTGCCTCTTATGACGGAGAAATCTCCGCGGACGGTCATGACGCTCACGGGACCTGGAAGCAAGGCGCATCCAGTTTGCCCCTGGATTTCCACCTTTCGGAGACGGGTGGCGGTGCGGGAAAGCATTGAGCCAAGAATTCGATCTACGTGAATCAATTTGAAGAATATTGATGGATAGAAGGGAAGGATCAAATGGGCTGGCAAAGGGAATGGTGGGTTTTTTACCTGTTGGTCGAAGCCACGCGAGTCTTGGCATTCAGATTTCGGCTCCGGTTTCCCACGCTTCACGGGCCGGACATGTTCTTCAGTCTTAATGTGCCGCCGGATTTCTTTGCCGGTCCCGGGCGCCGCTTATTGCGCATGTATCACCTGGGCCTGCCCGTACCCTACTTAATCGAAGCTATCCTTCTTGCTCCCGTTTTTTATTGGGGCTATCGAGGGTGGATGATGTTCGCCGTCATTTGCACCAGTCTGATGCTTTTTCTCTGGGGCCGGTGGTCGATGCATCGGGTGATTCGGATGGCGAAACCATACGCACTGCCATGCGGAGCCTCAAATTCCGCAGTTTCCTTGGGTCTGGAGCCTCGCGAATTGGCGAATTATCGAAGTCTCCCCATGGAGCTTGTCGTTTGGGCTTTTGACTTGGGCGCGTTGATACTTCTTGCTCAAACTGTTCGCATCAGCATGAGCTTTTTTCACCTGAATATCGGCAATCTCGTGGGGCTCCTTCTTCGGTTGCTCGGATTCGCACAACTCTCCGCCGGCCCCGGCCCTTCTTATGGCGCCTGGCTTTTCTGGCCCTTGATATTGGCCTACATCCAGGTCGGTGCCTTGCTTGTAAAATACGCAGTGGTGGCACGGCCCATGCGTCTTTCCACTGATGCCGCAGGCGAGATTCGCAAATATCGCGAAGGCGTCCGCCGCTATTTCATTCGCACTTGCGATTGGTTCCGGATTGTATTTGCACTGGCACTGCTTACAACGTCCTTCGAGGTGCGATTTCCAGAGGTTACCGCGCATAGCTGGTGGAAGTGGCTTAACTACTCTCTATCATTGGGTTTGTTGATTTTGATTCTGACCTGGTACTACACCAATGTCAGGTGTTTCATGCGCCAGGCGCGGAACTTTCCAAAGGGGACTTCCGGTCCAAAGGCCTCACGAATCATTGACCCCGCGCGGTTTCGGTTGGGTGGACTGGTTTATTATGATCCCGATAGCCCCTCAGTCCTTGTGCCGAGCCGAGCAGGATATGCGCTGAATTTTGCGGACCGCCGCGCTTATATCACGCTCGCATATTTCGGTGGCCTGGCGTTGCTGTCATTGATTCATCTTAGATTCGGTTGGGGGTAGGGAAGCTGCACGGCTGAACCTTTCATCATCGGGTATGTGCTAGAATTTCCGCGATCCTGGGGAGGCACATTTCATGGCCATGGAGTTGACTCTCATTCCGCGCGGCACTCGCGTCGAATCCAATGGCGACGGTGAGACTTTAGACATTTCCGGCTCAACCACGCGCACGTTTTTCTGCACGTTGGAAGTATTCGATCAAATCGAACAGGAGTCTCTGGACGTCTCCGTCTGGGGTTCGACGGATGGCCAAGCCTGGGGAGCACACCCAATTATCAAGCTCCCGCAAGTGTTTTACCGGGGCAACGAGCACATGATCCTGGACCTCACGATGCGGCCCGAATTGAGGTTTGTACGAGCGCATTGGGATCTTGTCCGCTGGGGGCGGGTGGCGCCGCTGCCAATGTTTGTTATGGGCCTGCAAGCCAGTGAAATCCCGGCCATGCCCGTGGCCCGGTCGACTGCCGGCGTAGTCACGGCCCATTAATATTCTTGAGACAATCCTGAAACAAACGGGAAGTGAATAACCTTTTCAGGGTTCCGCAGCTAGGTGAGCCTACGGAAATGCCAGTAGAGTAGGGGTAGAGAGCTGACGGTCGGTTGCCCTATGGAGGTAGCTCCCTACCCCGCGAGTGGTCTTATCCATATAGACGATGGCAACCCCTCAAAAGTTTCCTTCCACCCCCAAAATAATTCGACTTTTTTAACCGAATGTAAGCAATCACTTTCAATGGATTTTCATTTTTTCATATATTAGGGATGCTGCGGAGGCGAGCCCGATGCATGTCCCAAGGTCTGTTCCGTCTTTGCTTTCAATGCTCTAGCCTGGTCACCGTAGGCCCCTGTTGGGTCAAGCTTCAAATAGGTATTGAGGTCCTCAATAGCAGCCTCGTTTCTGAGCAGCCGCAAGTGAATGTTGGCGAGCAGGAGATAAAGCTGTGGATAATTCTTCACATGCTTACCCGCTTCCAAGGCGCTTTGTTCGGCCTCGCTAGGACGATTCGTCCCCAGCAGTATGCTCGCCAGCTCATAATGTCCACGCCAGGCGTCGGGTTGGATTTGCAATCCATTCCGGTCGATTTTTTCGGCGTCGGCGAAGCGTCCCTCGTCCGCCAGCATGGACGCCAAGGCAAAATCGGCCTCAGCGAAATGATCCTGGCTACTTTCAATGGCACGATGGAACGCCGATTCCGCTTCCTCTTTACGACCCAATTTCAAATAGGCCACTCCCTGATAGTAACTCGCTTCGTAAAAGCCGGCTGACGCGTCCAAGACAGCCTGGAAAAACGCGAGGCTCGCTGCGGGATTTTGCTTTTGGAAAAGCGTTTCTAACCCGTTCCGCAAAGCTTCCTGGGCCCTTTGTGGCAGAGCCAATTCCCTAGAGGAAACGACCTCGCCTTTCACCACTGGCTTATCCTTGACAACTTCCCGGAGGGCAATATTCACCCTCGCGCCGGGGAAGCCAAGAACCTCGACCTCCTCTCGATAAGGGATGTAGGCCTCGTCATTGATGGTAAGGACGTATGTCCCCTGTGGAAGCGCGCTGAACGAAAAAGTTCCATCGGAGTTTGTGTAATGCGTGTCCACAGGCTCTCCGTCGCTGGCGGTCAATTGGATCTTTATATGAGGCAACGACTTGTTATCGTTTTGACTTCTAACAACTCCGGTGATTTGTGAGGGAGAAAGATTCTGGCCGCGGGCCTGGCCGACGGCTGCCCTTGCAACCACGAGGCTGGCCATGCCCATGACAGCAAATCGCAAGAATCGGTGAAGCGCAAGGTTCATTTCACCTCTGCAAGGCAGGCGGTGACGGGGAGTGTCCAAGGGTTCGTTCCATCTGATCCTTAATCTTGCGTGCCTGTCCGCTCGCGGGCCCATCCGGGTCGAGCTTCAGAAATGTATTAACGTCCTCCAGCACGGCCTCGTTGTTCCGCAGTTGCATATGGATATTTGCCAGAATCAGGTACAGTCCGGGGAAATCTGTTTTCCTCTTGCGCGCCTCGAGTCCGTTTTTTTCCGCTTCCGCGGGATTCTTCTGGCCCAAAAGCGCTCGCGCCAATTCATAGTAACCGCGCCACGCATCTGGCTGGATATTTAATCCCACTCTCGCTATTTTCTCCGACTCGGCAAATTGTTGTCGGTCTGTGAGCAATGAGGCCAAAGCAAAACACGGGTCCGCGTAGTGGCCCTCGCTCCCCGCGATGGACTTGCGAAACGCATCCTCCGCGTCGGCGGGTTTCAGTAAGAATGTGTAGGCGACGCCTTCATCGTAGTACGCCTCATAAAACGCCGGCGAAATCTCCAGTACCCGGCGAAAGGATGCCAAGCCGCCTGCATAGTCGTGCTTCTGGTAAAGGCGTTCCCGGCCCTTCGCCAACGCATCTTTGGCTTTTGCCGGCAAGCTCAGTTCGCGGGCGGACACTGCTTTATCCGGGCCAAGGGCATCGCTCTTTGCCACCATAATCTTCCGGAGGGAAATATCCACCTTTGCCTCTGCTATGAACCGAAGCAGTAAAGATTCCTGATGCGATTCGTAACCATCGGCTGAAAATAAAATGGTGTACTCCCCGCCCGACAAGTTCTCGAAAGTAAAGTCGCCATTTTGCCTGGATACGGACGTCGCAACCACCTCGCCCTGCGCGGTGCTCAGCCGGGCCTGCACGCCTTCGATTGGGGTGTGGTCTGCATCGTTGGTGACGTTGCCTATGACCCGAAATCGAACGCCAGCGTTACCTGGGGTTCTCTGCCCAATGCACACAGACGCAAAAACAAATATTGCCGGGAAAACGAACGCGAGGCGTGCAACTTTATGCACGAATTTCTCCTGAAGTTAGCTGGAGTATAACACGAATGATTCTCATCTACCCTATATCCAAATCTCGTGTCGCACACTTCCAATTGGCGTCCCTATGCAGTCGCTGTTTGCTCTTGGCCTCCGGGACGAAATAGACTTTGTGGCTTTTGGTGGGGAGCGATCCGAATCAAGTCTGGCCAAGGTCCACGGTCTGCAAATATTCCGCCACGTTGGATCGCCATCCCGGCCGCGCGTTTAACACTTTTTGGAACGCGCTGGCCGCGGCCGGCTCTCCATGCACCAGGAATGTTTGCTTCGGCGGGGCAGCGAAGCCCGAAATCCATCGCACCAGTTCGCTTTGTCCCGCGTGTGCGGAAAATTGTTTCATGTCCACGATTTCGGCCACCACAGGGACGGTTTGGCCCATGATTCGCAACGTCTTTGCGCCGTCTTCCAGCGCGCGCCCCCCCGTGCCTTCCGCCTGAAACCCACATAGGAGCACCGCGTTCCTCGCGTCGGGCAATCTTTGTATCAGATGGTGAAGAACCCTGCCGCCGGTGGCCATGCCGCTGGCCGAAATAATGATGCATGGATCCTTCACGTCGTTAATCTTCTTTGAATCATCCGCCGTCCGAGTCATATGGATTTCGTGCACGTCGAGCGGGTCGCCCGAAATTTCTTCCTGATCAAATTGTATGCCGTGGTCTTCATGGTGCTTCAAATAAAGATCGGTCGCGCTGATGGCCATGGGGCTGTCCAGATATACCGGCACATGCGGAATGCGTCCTGTGTCTTCCAGCTTGCGCAGCACGTACATGATCAGTTGCGAGCGGTCCACGGCGAACGCGGGAATTACGATCACGCCGCCGCGCTTCACCACGCGGTTCACAACGTCCGCCATTTCATCGTAGGGCGACGTGCTGGGATGATCGCGATCGCCGTATGTGGTTTCGCACAACAGTACGTCGGCCTGGACCGGCGGCTCGGGACTTTTCAAGATGGGCTGGCCGTACCGTCCAATGTCCCCTGAGAAAAGAATCACCGTTTTTTTGGCGCCCTCATTGATGGTCAGCTCCAGGCTCGCTGAACCGAGGATGTGCCCGGCATCGTGTTGCCGCACTGTGAATTCCGGGCTGATGGTGAAAGGGCCGGTCCGCGGATTTTCCACGAAGCGCGTAAGCGCCTGGCGCGCCTGGTCTTCGGTATAAAGGGGCAAAGCCGGTTTGTGCTTGCTGTAGCCCTTGCGCTGCGCATGTGCGGCATCCTCTTCCTGCAAGTGTCCCGAATCGGGCAGCAGGATACCGCAAAGCTCCCGCGTGGCTGCGTTGGAATAAATGGGCCCTTTAAATCCTTGCTGAATAATCCGCGGAATCCACCCGGTGTGGTCGAGATGTGCGTGAGTCAGCACCAGCCAGTCAATCGTTTCCGCAGGAATCGGAAGCGCGGCCCAGTTGCGCTGCTTCAATTCGCTGGTCCCCTGAAAAAGCCCGCAATCCACCAGCAGGCGTTTACCGTTTACTTCGACCAAATATTTCGAGCCGGTCACGCATCCCGCAGCACCAAGAAACGTCAGTTTTGCCATAGGCGCGTCATTCTATTTCATCTGGGAAAATCGCGCCAATCACAACGCTCACGCGCTCCGAAATTAAGCTCCGACTAAGGTCTACCAAAGCAAGATATGGACGCTCCTACCGGGTTACTGGGAGCCTGCCCGCTCCCGTTGATCTACTTGAGTAACTGGGGCGGGCTGCATTTTTGGAAAATCGAGCGGCAGGCCGTGTGGATAAACTAAAAATCGCTTTTTATATTGCCGGACTGGTTCTTGCTCTGCTTGCCTTCATTGCTTTGGTGGCACTGCTCTTCTGGGGTTAGTCTGCTTTTTTCGAGGCGTCCTGATAGGCATACATGAGGGACAGGTACTCTGAGGTCAGTAGCTGAATCTTTTGCATCAGTACATCGTATTCGGTGGTGCCGGGGTTCGTTCGCCCAAGCTCCGCCCACACCTCCAAAATGTTTTGGAGTTTTTCGAAAATCTTGTCCATCTGGATCTCCGACTTCGTTGCTGAGGAGTATAGCGCGATATTTTGCCAGGCAATAGGGAGAACGCACGCGCTCCAGGCAGAGGGTAGCCGCGCGAACCCCTAAATCAAGCCTACGAAGATTTTCGTTGACAGTACGAATAGTTTCGTAGTAGAGTCCCCGCCATGGCCGAACATACCAAACAAAAACCCACCGCTTCGGAGTTGGAAATACTCGGCGTGTTGTGGAAGCGCGGGCCTTCCACGGTACGCGAAGTCCACGAAGCGCTGGCGGACCATAAGAGCACCGGCTACACCGGCGTTCTCAAACTCATGCAAATCATGGCCGCAAAAGGGATCGTCCGCCGTAACGAACACGAGCGTGCGCACGTTTATGAAGCATGCGAGCCAGCAGAGGAAACCAAGCGGCAGCTTGCGGCGGACGTGATGTCCCGCGTATTTGACGGCTCCGCGAGCCAATTGATGATGCACGCACTTGCAGGGCGGCGCGCGTCAAAACAAGAGATTGAACAGTTAAGACGTCTATTGGACGACGTGGAAAGGAAGCGGAGATGAGCGGCTTAACCACTTGGATGTCTCCGGAGACCATGAGGTTGATCGGGATTTCACTGCTGCATTTCCTGTGGCAGGGGGCGGCGCTGGTTGCGCTCGCGTCGCTAGTGATGGCTATCGCCAAGAGTGCGGCGGCCCGATATTGGACAGGTGTGGTGACATTGGTTCTGATGGTTGCGGCGCCTGTGCTGACGTTCGTGGCGCTTCAATACACCCACACGAGCGAGCCGCAAGCGACCTTCTCAGTTGCAACTTGGAATGCCATTCAGAAGCCCGCGACAACTGTCGCAGGTCAATCCGACCCTGTTGCGCCTCTTGGCCTGCCCGCAAATTCCCTGCCCTGGATTGTCGAAGCATGGTTCGCAGGAGTTATTTTGTTCAGCATGCGTACCCTCGGCGGAATGTTGTTGATTGAGAGGTTGCGGCGACGAGCCTCGGTTTCGGTTTCCGAAACGCTTTTGGCTAACTGTCTGGCGCTCCAGAAAAAGCTGGGCATCGCCAGAGTGATTGGCTATTGCCAGTCATTGCGGGTTGAGGCGCCGGTGGTAATTGGATGGCTCCGCCCGGTTGTTCTGCTACCGGTTTCGGTACTCACGGGTCTCACTGACGAACAGTTGGAGGCAGTGATCGCGCATGAATTGGCGCACATCAAGCGTTTGGATGCTTTCGTAAATCTTTTCCAGGTCGCCGCGGAAACTTTGCTTTTTTATCATCCGGCGGCGTGGTGGATGAGTGCGCGCGTCCGTGCTGAGCGCGAACACTGCTGCGATGATGCCGCGATTGAATTGTGTGGCGACGCCGTCGCCTATGCGCGGGCGCTCGCAATGATGGAAGAACGGCGCAGCGCACCGGCACTGGCCCTCGCGGCCAATGCCAGCCCGCTGGCCGCCCGGATCCGGCGGATGCTGGGCGTGGCGGAGCTGAGGAGCGGAATGCGACGCGCGGGACTTGCAGCGGGATTTCTGTGCCTCTCGGCGGCGATTCTTGCTGGGAACACCCTTTTCGGGTTCGTTCGCGCGGCTTCGGCAATCCATGCGCAGTCCCAAGAGCAAACCCAACAACAACAGTCCGAACGGACCTCCACCAAGGCCCGCGCCCAGGGGCCACAGATGGTGGTGGTAGCTACACGCCTGAATCCAGCCCCGGTCCCTGCTCAGGAACAGGACAAACAGCAGCAGGCGCAGCAGAACACAACATCGCAGACCTCTGGCAGTGGGTCATTCATTGACGGTATGAAAGCCGTAGGGTTCGACAACCTTTCAGTGGATGAACTGATCTCGCTAAAAGTCCAGGGGGTAACACCAGATTACATCAAAGCCATTCGAGCCGAAGGTTTGAAGCCCAACGTGGACGAGTTGATTTCCATGAAAGTACAGGGAGTCACGCCCGAATACATCCGTAAGATGCGCGCGACAGGAATCAAATTCGACACCGTTGACGACATTGTTTCCGCAAAAGTGCAGGGGGTCAGCGATGAATACATCCAGGAGATGCGGGCGACGGGAATGAAACTGGACAGCGCTGATGATGTGGTTTCCATGAAAGTGCAAGGTGTCACAGCGGACTATGTGAAGCAGATGCGCGCATTGGGTCTGCCGGGAGATGCCGATTCAATTGTTTCCATGAAGGTGCAGGGAGTGACTGCCGCGTATGTCGATTCAATTCGCGCGCTGCAACTGAAAGTAGATGGAGACGACATCATTTCCATGAAAGTTCAGGGTGTTACGCCAGAATATGTGCGCAGCATCCAGAGCCTTGGGTTCAAGCCCAATAGCGATGAAATTGTGGAGATGAGGGTCCAGGGAGTGACAGCAGAGTTTATAAAAGCTTTGCAAGCTGCGGGATTTAAGCCGGATATCGACGAAGTCGTTGAAGCCAGGGTGCAGGGTGTTTCGCCGGAATTCATCGAGAAGGTAAAGAGTCACGGATTCAAGAATCTGACGCTACAAAAGATTATCGAGCTGAAGCAAGCCGGAGTCTTGGACTAGGCGCGGCGTCTTGGATTGTGCGCCAAGAAGAGTGAAGGAGCCTATGGCCATGAATCGCAGAAACGTATTGCTCGGCTGCATTCTGACTGTCTGCTGCATAGCAGGCCTGGTAATCGCTAAGGCGGCGGAAACGCAAAAGGGCGACTGGACGATTCAGAAGTCGGATGCACCCGGGAAAGTGGAGTTTTCGCTGATGACTCACAGTCATCATGGAAACTCGAACCAAGAATCGGACTGGCCACTCAGCGCCTTTCAGGGACTCGACTATTCCAAGCCTGGAAAGCAGGACGTTCAATTTACGATCACAAGAGACGCGGGGCGATTCGATTGCGAAGGCTTCCTGAAGGATGGCGAGGGCGCGGGAATTTTCCATTTTTCACCGGACACGCGCTACCTCCAAGAGATGAAAGCGCTGGGATTCGATGGCATTGATGAGGACAGGCAATTCAGTATGGCGATATTTGACGTCACCCTGGAGTTCGCCCGTCAGATGAAGGCCGCGCATCTTCAGAGTTTGGACACGGAAAAACTGATTTCCTTTCGCATTTTCGGCGTGAACGCTGATTTCATTCGCGATTTGCGCGCCGCCGGCCTCCCGGCTACCGACAGTGAAAAGCTGGTCGCCTTCCGGATTCATGGCGTAAGCCCGGAGATGGTGAAATCTCTTCAGCAGTCTGGATATCATCCGGACGAAGAAACGCTCGTGGCCATGCGGATTCACGGTGCCACACCGGAATGGATCGCCGACCTAAAGAAGGCCGGCTACGATCACGTCGAATTGCAGGAATTGATCGCCTTCCGCATTCACGGCGTATCGCCCGAATTCATAGAAAAGCTCAGTGCCTTGGGATATCGCCATCCGCAACCGGAACAATTGGTGGCCATGCGTATTCATGGAGTCACCCCGGAATTCATCGAAAACATGAAATCACGCGGTCTGAAGGATTTGACCATCGATCAGCTTGTGGCTATGCGCATTCACGGTATTGATTAGCGACGGCTTGCGGTTGGAATTAATTGGAACGAATTTCCTTTTTGACCGCGCTGGCTCGACAGCCGCGAGACCGTCCGAACCCAGGCGCGAGCCATTGATGGAACGTAGCCACGCTTGACATCCCACTTTCGCCCCAATAGACTCCGCCAAGTTGCTGGTCCCCGGCAAACCTTAGGGGTTCCTGATTTATCGCTCGGTTCTCTTATGAGGAGGGAATGTGGCCAAGTCTGCGAAGAAGAAGCTCGTCACAAATTTGAAAAAGGAACTCCGCGCACGGGAAGTGAAAATGCGGAGGGCGATGGCAAAAGCAACCCCCAGTCAGAAAAAGAAATTAAAATTTGCCATGAAGCGGCTCGATGCAGCTGCTCGCGCCATCAGCACGCTCTACGACGCCAAATCCTGCCTGGGATTCGACGACACAAATTGTGTCTATAGCGATTAGGGCGTGATTCTGCTGCGACGCGGCATAAAGACGCCTTGATGCCACCCCGAAGACCAACCCTTTTTCGGCGCTCTCCATTTGTAGTCGCTTACTGGCAGGGCGGGCAATTGGTGTTTCACAATTTCGCCACCGGCGCGATCCTGGCCGCAGATCCGTTGGCCGCGCAAATCCTCAGCTCATTTGACAAGTGGAAGCCCCCTGAAGCTGCCGGCCGATTTTTCGGCGATTACGAGCCAACCTCTGTTCGTCGCACCGTTCAGCAATTGGCGCATCACACGCTTCTGGAACGATTCGACCGCCCGCGCGATGCGAAGTCGCAAGCGATGGAAAGCTGGCGTCACTGGACTCCCGCGGCAGGATTCTTTCATTTTTCCACCAAGGACACGCGTTTCCTGTCTGATCCAGGAGCGATCGCGCGCTTTTTTCGGACGCAACTGAAACGCGAGCCAGTGCCCACCTCGGCGAAGAGCTATCCAAAAGCACCGCGCGTATCTTTGCCCTCCGCGCAATCAGACGGCGAGTTTCCGCGGACACTTTTGGCTCGCCGCACCTGGCGGGACTTCGCGCCGGACCCGATTTCGGTTACAGAGATTGCCACGCTTCTGCGACTTACCACCGGGGTGCAGAATTGGCTGGCGATTCCGCGGCTTGGCCGCGCGCCCCTGAAAACTTCGCCATCTGGTGGCGCACGCCATCCCACCGAGCTTTACGTTCTGGCGCTGCACGTGAAGGGATTGCCGCGCGGCCTCTACCACTACAATTCCGTGGCACACCATCTGGAACGATTGCATCGCGGCGTCTCGCGAACCCGTGTGACGCGCATCCTGCCCGGACAATGGTGGTACGAATCGGCCGCGGCGCTGATTCTGTTCACGGCTGTTTTTCCGCGCACGCAGTGGAAATACCATGCCTCGCGCGCCTATCGGGCGGTGCTGCTAGAAGTAGGCCACGTGTGCCAAACATTTTTACTGACGGCAACATGGCTTGGACTCGCGCCGTTTTGCACCATGGCGTTGGCGGATTCTTATGCGGAAAAATTTCTCGGCGTGGACGGCATTACGGAGTCCGTGATTTATGCTGCCGGCGTTGGGGTTCGTCCCGCTGGAAAAACAACGGCCAGGTGGCCCGCCAAAATGCGCCGTTCCGGTCCGAAGGTGGACTGACGCGGCGAGAATTCTTCAATTAATGTGATGCCGCGACATTTGTGATTCCAACTCGCTGCAAAATTTCCTTGAACTTCGGGTCGCTGCGCACACTGTCCAACCAGGGGTGGACGTTGAGGTTGATCAGACGTCCTGACCTCTCGTCCAGCGCTTTGGCAAGCCAATTGAGCGCCTCGGTCCGCTGGCCCAGCCCGGCGTTAATTATCGCCATGTCGTAAGGGCTGACGTAGCTTTTTTCCGATGCAGCGGTCAAAGCACGCAACAACTTTTGCGCTTCCTCGCGGTTCCCGCTGATCGCGAGGCCATAAGCTAGATCGGTTTGGAAGCCCGCGTCGTTATTGGCAAGCTCCATCGCCTTACGAAATTCCGCGAGGGCTTCCGGATACTGTTTTTTTTCGGTGTAAGCCTGGCCCAGGTATTCGTGGGCCACGGCGAAATTCGGGTCCATAGTCAGAGTGCTCTTGGCCTGGTCGATGGCCTTCTCGAAATCCCTGCCGAGGAATTCGCACCAGGCGATGTTGGCGCTGATGATGAGCGAAAGCGGATCCACCTCTTGCGCTTTCGCCATTTCACTCAGGGAGTCCTCTTTCCGACCCAGCGCAGCGAGATAGAGTCCATAGTGGTGATGAGCTCTGGCATTGTTCGGATCCAGCTCGATGGCCTTCTTAAAATCCTCTTCGGCCCCCGTAAACACCAAGGACGAGACATTTACCCAGGCCCGCGCGGCATGGGCTTCGCTGAGCGTGCTGTCGAGGTCGACTGCCTTTTTGGCCGCCAACGCGGCCTGGGTCAAGGCCTCTTTCGGAGAAAGAATAAAATTGTTCGCCAGGGCTGCCCAACTATCGGCGAGTCCGGCGTAAGCCGGAGCGTACCGCGGGTCCTGTTGAATGGCGTCCCGAAAGAACTTAATGGATTGCCGCAGGCCGACTTCCGTCCGCTTGTTGTATTCCGCCATGCCCCGCAAATAATTTTCATAAGAAACGGGATCGATCGAAGCGTGCTGACCCGTAAGCCTGGCCTGTTCTTTTTCCGTCAAACTGGCGTTGATTCCGCTAGCCACTTTCTGAGCCACGTCGCTTTGCAAGCTCAAAACATCGCGCAGGTCTCGAGTGTACCTTTGCGTCCATACCTCTCGCTCCGGCGAAGCTTGAATGAGGGTCGCGGAAATCTGGACTTGGTCGCCGACCCGCATCACGGACCCTTCAATCAGCGCGTCCACGTGTAATTCCTTGGCGATCTGCGGCACCGTTTTCTGCCCCGATTTGTAGAGCATGGCCGAAGTGCGGGAGATGACTCGCAGTGATCCGATGCTGGCGAGTTCGGTGGTCAGCGCGTCCGTCATGCCGTCGGCAAAATATTCCTGTGCGGCGTCCCCCGAGATATTTTTTAGCGGAAGGACGGCGAGAGAACGGATGATGGGCCTTGCGCTTCCGCTGCCAGCCCCGCCAAAGGATTCGGATGGCCAGTGGAAGACGACCGCTGCTGCGAGGAGCATAAACGCCATCACCACAGGGATCAAAAGCAGCCACATCAGGCGGCCGCGTTTTTGGACATGCAAAATCTGTTCTTGCAAAGTCGGGTGCGTCTTTGCACGTGTGGCGCGCCCAGGCGGCAACAGCTTTGTGCCGGAGGCAGTGGTCCGCTGAAGCGCGCGTAAGTCAACGCAAAGATCCGCGGCGGTTGCATACCGGTCGGCGGGATCCTTTTCCAACATTTTGCTAACGATGTGATCAAAATCCGCCGGCAATTTGGGACAAACTTCGGAGATGAGTTCCGGCTCTTCCTGCATGATGCGGCTGGCGATTTTGATGAAGCTGCCCGCCTGAAAGGGATTGAGACCAGTCAGCGACTCATAGAAAACTACGCCCAGGGCGAAGATATCGGCGCGCGTATCGGGATCCTTGGCCTCCAGGACTTCTGGGGCCATGTAGGCCGGGGTGCCACTCAGGCCGCCGGAGGCAAAGACGGAGTCGAGAGTGCTGTCAATTTCGCCGCGCACCAGGCGCTTGGCCACGCCGAAATCCAGGATTTTCACCTGGCCGTCGGGCGTGAGCATAATGTTTTCCGGTTTGATGTCGCCGTGAACGATTCCTAGTTTTTCGGCTGCGGCGATCGCGCCCGCGCATTGGACGGTAATGCCCATGACTTCGTCGAGTGGAATGGGCCTCGCGAGGCGACGGCGAAGTGTCTCGCCCTTCACGAATTCCATCACCAGGTAAATCTCGCCGCCTTCCTCGAAGGTGTCATAGATCGCGGCGATATTGGGGTTATTAAAACCCGAAGCGAGCTGCGCTTCGTGCAGGAGACGGTCGGTATAACGCGGGATGCTGCGAAGTTTCGGGGAAACGCGTTTCAGAGCCACAGTGCGTTTCAGTTTGGTGTCGTCGGCTCGGTAAACCTCGCCCATGCCTCCCGCGCCTAGACGCGCGCGCACCGCGAACCTGCCGATCATCTTGCCGGTTAGATCAGAGCTTTGAGGGATCTCGGAGTGGGCCTGTTCAGGCGAAGCCATGGGTTTTCGGTGCATGATGGCAGACTTTGGGCCGCAGGTCTACGGAAACGGGGGATGGCCTGGCGGTTTTGGCATCTGTATTTGGCGATTTAGAAACTCGTGCCCCCAGTATGGTTTTATGCACCGTTCGGAGATCCGGTATTCGAAATTAAGGAGTTATAGCCAGAAAATCTAGTCGTTCGTGACGGTGGGGCTGAAGTGTTGGGTTAGAGAGCCTGATGCCCGAGGCCGACCTGTACCATAGGTCCACTGGGTTGGTCTTTACCGCCGGCAGGCTCAAGGGTGACGGCGAAGGCTTTGGGAGAAATGCCAACAGGGATTTTGGGCATGACCACTTCGGATTCACCGTTGGGTTTGGGCGAGAAGACTCCGGCGGGGATGGGGTTGCCGGCTTGCGGAATCACCCAGAGTTCATAAGATTTGTCGGCGGCGATTTGGGGAAGGGTCCCGGCGTAAATCAACGCGCCCCGGTTCTGGTTGTAATAGATGAGGCCAGGTTCGGTAGCGCTGGGCGCTTTGGGGTCGAGCTTGACACTGATGGTCTCCGGTGACATGAGCAAGTCGATGAAGGTGCGGGCACGCTCTGTGGCGGCCAGTTGCTGCTTGGCAGCGGTTTCCTGTTGGGCGAGTTGATCGCGGAGCTGGTCGTTTGCTCTCCACAAATAAATTGTCGCGAGGGCGAGAGCGACGGCGGAAAATGTCCACGCCACGTTCCACCAGCGGGCGCGCGGGCGGTCCTCTGGGCGGAAGGAAGGCTTGCGCACGGAAACGTGCTCGGCACTAACTCGGGTTAGCAGACGCTGGCGGACCGCCAACGACGGCTGGTGCGGGGGAGCGGTGAGGGAAAGCAGCGCGACGCGTCCACGCGCCTCCGCGAGTTTCCTCGAACAGTCAGCGCAGGTGGCAATGTGCGATTCGACTTCTGAACGCTCCTGGCCTTCCAAAACGCCAAGGGCGTAGAGATCGAAATCCTCGTCGCGGTATGGATGTCCGTTGGTCAACTTTTTTCCCTAATACGAATGCTATTGTTCGCTAACAATCTTTCATGCCCTTGATTCGAGATCGAAATCCGCGCGGCTTCATGAGCTAGCGCCCAATCGAGGGATTGCTCATTGTCGGAGCTGAAGCTCCAACCTCCCAAAAAGCAATTTTGATTCATATCCATATTCAATTTCCTGTCACCGAGCGCCTTAAAACCTCCAGCGCGGAACGAATTCTCGTTTTTATGGTGCCCAGCGGCTCGCCGGTTTTGGCGGCGATTTCGCTATGGGTCAGGCCCTCGAAAAAAGCCAGTTCGATGGCCTGGCGCTGGCTATCGGGCATGGCACTCATCACTGATTTCAGCCGGTCGATCATCTGCTTCTGGGACGCGGCATTTTCCAGATTGATGGAAACCGAAACGGCATTCTGGTCCAACTCCTCATCGCTGCGGCTGCTGCTGCGGCGCAGCCTGGAAATGGCGCGATTGCGCGTGACAACCATCAACCATCCGGGCAAAGAGCCGCGCGCGGGATCGAATTTTTCGGCGGTGCGCCAGACCTGATAGAAAATGTCCTGGAGGATTTCCTCGGCAGCACCGTTGTCCCGCAGAATGCGCATGGCCTCCGCAAACACCAATCCCGAGTATCGGTCGTATAGAGCAGCGAGCGCCGATTCTTCTTTGCGGACGACGCGCTCGAGCAACGACCAATCTGTTTCGGCCCGCGGGGCGGAATTGTCTTCAGCCTGCAACGCTGAATTCACTGTGCCTCAGCGGCTCTTGCCATGATTACGCTTCTGGCAGGAGACCTGGATTCAATTGGGGGGATTGTATATGCGGGAAGGTACATAAGCAAAGTGGCAGAGGCCATGAGCTTGGGTCCGGTAGTGATGAATAGGGAACTCCTCGAGTCGTGGCAGCCACAGGTCCTTTGTGCATCCTAGTTGGATGCCCTCAGGAGGACAGCTAACAGTAGCGGAGGAAAATGGTGGAGCCGATGGGATTCGAACCCACGGCCTCCTCGATGCCATCGAGGCGCGCTCCCAACTGCGCCACGGCCCCACCGGGGTTGGGAATCAGCTGGAGTAAATTCTATAGTAGACGATGAGTTTGGGCAATTGGGGGAAGCGGGCAAATTGCGTCAATTGGGGCTATAGGTAAGACCGGCAGGGTACCATTGCGCAAAAACGGTTGCGGGATGACAATGTAGGAGGGAACCTTTTCCCCAAGGCCGGAGTCTAAGGTAATAGAAGATGCCATCAGACCGGGTTGCGATCGAGCCAACCTGGTGCTGGTAGGAAATAGTCGGCCTGAAAGACCCCTCGAGGGAGGGGTAAGAAAGGCGGCGTTGCGTGTCTGAACTGGCGCGCGTGCTCCCCTGGGGCCGGGATGAAGCGGAACTTGTCGCGGAGCTGCAAAACGGCTCTGACGCGGCATTCGACTGGCTGGTGACCCACTACCACGGGCCTGTATTCAGCCTTCTTTACGGCATGCTGGGCGACTCAGCCGACGCGGCCGACTGCACACAGGAAGTATTCCTGAAATCGTTTCGCGGCATACGAGGATTCCGCCGCGGCAGCTCATTGAAAACCTGGCTGTACAGAATTGCAGTGCGTGAGGCGCTGAACCACAAGCGCTGGCGCTGGCGGCATTCGCGGCAGCAAGTGTCGTTGGAAGGCGAACGCGAAAGTGACCTGGGGTTCGTGGAGCCGGAATCACAGACCGAATCGCCCTTTGAATGGCTGGCGGCGCAAGAGGTGAGAGAAGTGGTGCAGAACGCGCTGCAAAAGGTTCCGGAGGTTTATCGCACGGCGGTGATTCTGCGCGATCTGGAAGGGTTTTCGTACGAGGAGATTAGCGAAGTTTTGGAGGTTTCCGTCGGCACGGTGAAGTCCAGAATGCTTCGTGGAAGGCGGTGCCTGCGCGAAATTCTGGAACCTTTGCTGGAGGATCATGGCGCTGTGACTGAGAAATCAAGTTCCTCGGAAAATCGTGTGGGCGCTCCCGTGAGACATGACCGTGGACACACACATGCGGCTGGAAACAGTGGTCATGCAAGTTGGACGCCGGAGGGCCGCCGTGCGGCGGGACTTTCGGCGGGAGGTGCGAAATGAAGTGCGGTAAGGTGCGGGAACTATTGCCGGGATATCTGGATGGCGCGCTGCCTGAAGAGTATGGACGGTTTTCTCGTGGGTCGATTCACGCGCACCTGTCGAGTTGTGGCGGATGTCGGGAAGAGCTTTCGCGGTACCAGAAGTTGCAACAGTTGCTGGGGCGAACCGAGCGGGTGGACCCGCCCGCGGAACTGGCGACTCAAATCCGCATGGCCCATGCGCGCGTGAGGGAAAATGCCGATGCTCGCACTTGGTTCCGGCGCCTGAAGGATCGAGCCGACCTGGTGCGATCCAACGTTTTGGCGCCATTGGCAGTGCCCGCTTCCGGAGGATTGGTGGCGGCGATGCTGGTTTTCGTGGTGGTGCTGCAGTTTTACCGTGGCGCCGCTCCACTTCAGTTGATGAACGGGATGTCCGATGATTTGCCGTCAACTTTACTGGAACCCGCGCGGCTGGAAACGCTGGCCAACTTTTCGGTTTCCGGGCTGGGTGAGTCCGGCACGCACGCCGGGGTGATGCTCGTGGAGGCCACCGTCGGCGTGGATGGAGATGTGCTGAGCTACCGCATTCTCGCGGGGCCGGATACGAAGGATATTCGCCGCAAACTCGACAATATCCTGATCTTCTCGCACTTCAGCCCGCAGAAGAGCTTCGGGCGGCCGATTCCCGGCGGGCGTGTGCTGCTGAGCTTCGATAATGTTGACGTGCAGGGCTAACACGTTAGAACGTTAAGACGTTGACGTGCGGGGCTTAGCTGACGCAGAATACCTCGTTGTCAATTCCAAGAGGATAAAACCATGAAACGATTGCGGTCTGTTTTGCCGGTGCTGCTGGTGGCGGCGATGATTGCCGGCGGCCTGGCGACTGCGCAGCAAAAACCGGCCATCGCGCACACGAATCTGAAGGTGGGCGATATGGCTCCGGACTTCACGCTGCCGGATAACGCAGGACACCAGGTAAAGCTCAGTGATTTTCGCGGGAAGAAGAATGTGATCCTGGCGTTTTATGTGTTGGCATTCACCGGAGGTTGAACGAAAGAACTCCAGGGATACCAGGCTGGTATCGACAGCAAGAAAATCAATTTGGATGACACGGCAGTATTCGGGATCAGCATTGACGCACCCCCTTCCAACGGCGCATTCGCAAAGCAGATCGGCGTAACATTTCCGTTGCTGAGCGATATGAAGCGCGAGGTGTCGAAAGATTACGGAATCCTCAATGACCAATATCAATTCGCCAACCGGACCACGTTTGTGGTGGACAAGGAAGGCAAGATTCAGCACATCGTGGAGGGTGGAAGCGCGGTGGACCCCAACAGTGCGATTGATATGTGCACGAGTTTGAAGGCAAAGGAAGTCGGGAAATAAATTTCAGTTAAGAGAATAAGCGAGGATGTGAACCGCCCTAATTTCTCGCCGCGTCAGCGGAGGGATTGGGGCGGTTTTTATTTCGGGCGGAAAATCGATGCCAACGTTTTCACTGATGGTCAATTGTTGTCGAGATATTCCGAAGGAACATCATCTTCAGGAACTTCGCGCGTTCGGACTTCGCCCTGATCGGGATCGGGCGCGCCCTCTACTCCGCTGACCACTTCGGCTTCGTAATCCTGGCCTTCCGCGGCAAGCTCTTCGACACTTTCCGAATCCGCCAGCTCAGTCCTGGATAAGCCCTGCGTAGCGCCTGACTGACCGGCAGAACCTGCACCGAGGCCCCGACGGAAATTGGTAGAGCCCACGTCGAAGGGAGTTTCGCCACGGGACAACCTTCGACCTTTGAAGGGCTTCTTACGAGCGGGGAGTCTTTTCACTCGATTCGATTTCTTGCCGGCGGCAGATTTCTTGAGGCTGACGATTTTTTTCCCGGGCGATTTTTTACGGGCAGAAATTTTCCGCGCCGCAGACTTCTTTCCGCGAATTGGTTTCCGTTTGGCCATGCGGCGAGTCTAGCACTGGAGCCAGGTGAGGACAATGTTGCCGCTGGAATTTAACCGAATTGTGTGGGGGCAGGATTTCTTGACGGGAGCGCGAGGCGCCTGTAAATTGAAAGCGGGGAAGATGCCTCCCGGCATCCATGCATCAGGTGGGGAGTTGCAAATTTTTTGCAGGCGGAAATGAATTTGTCGCGAGTTTTTTCTGCAAACAAAGGGGGCGCTGACATGGCGGGACACGTCCGCGTGATGGCCATAGTCTGTGCCGCACTGCTGTCCGTTGGGGGCGCTATTTCGTGTAGCGCGCAAGCGAAACAACAGCCTCCATCGCAAGTGCCCGCCCCAAGGCGACTCCCTACAGAACCAGTTCAAGGGAAAATCAGCATTGAGCCCAGTCAGCAGCTTTTCGCGACCATGTGCGCGATCTGGGCTTCGGGAATGAACGACGAGATTAATCCCTCCACGATGCCTCCGGCTTGGGCCAACATCGCCTTGCAAATGAGCAATCAGCACGGGCCAGCGGCGGAGGAAGTGCGCAAGTACTACCGCGACCACCAAACCGGGGACCGAGCGGCTATGCTCTCGCGATTCATTTCACTGGCCTTGTCGGCAGGGCCGCCTCCAGACTTTCGCTATACGTTTCGCCATGATGAACTGCCTCCCGACGTTTTGCCGATCGAGGATTTCAACGACGTTTTGGCCAGATTTAACAAGGAAGCGGGGCTGGATGCGCTGTGGAAGCGAATGGCGCCCGCTTACCGGCCAGTCATGGACCAGATAGAAGGATCTGTGTCGCAGATTGTTTTAAGAAGTACGGGCTACCTCCGCGAAATCATCAAATCGGACAGCCCGCGGACATTTACGGTGTACGTTGAGCCGCTGACTGGGGCCAGCATGAACTTCCGGAATTACGGTGAGCGGTACGAGGTAGTTCTCGGAAATGCGGGGGAACTTCCGCAGGCCGACCTTCGCCACGCATTCCTGCATTACCTGCTGGACCCGTTGCCCGCGAAATACAGCTCCTCGGTCACTCCATTTCGTGTGCTATTCGTGATTGCTGCGCGTGCACCGCGCTTGCCACGAGAATACCGGAGCGACATTGTAGGTCTGTTCGCTGAATGTTTGATCAAGGCGGTCGAGTTGCAAATGGACCACCTTTCCACCGACCAGCGGAACAAAGCGATAGACGCGGCCGAAGCGGACGGATATGTGTTGGTGCGGCCGTTGGTAAAACAGCTCGAAAAATTCCAAGAGTCCGAGCCGGCCATGACCTACTACTTTCCGGATCTGGCGAAAGGGATCGATGTCGCCGCTGAGAGACAGCGGTTGGAGGCGGTGCACTTTGCTCCAGCAGACGTGGCGCCTGCACCCGATCCAGCGGCTATGGAGGCAGCAGAGAAGGAGGGGTTACTGCAGAAGGGCGAGCGCTTGATTGCAGGGCAAGACCCGGTCGCGGCACAAGCACTTTTTGAGAAAATTGTGGCCCGATGGCCCGGGACTCCCCGAGCAGTTTATGGGCTGGCGATTTCGGCGGTGATGCAGGGACAACCAGATCGCGCCAAGGAATTGTTCGAGGGTTTGACCAAGCCCGCCGAGGGCGCCCAGATTCCCGATGCAAAGACCCTGGCGTGGACGCACGTCTACCTTGGCCGGATTGATGATTTACGATTTGCGAGAAGCGAGGATTCAAAGGACCGCGAACAAGCCATCGCGGAGTACCGCGCGGCCCTGGCAGTGGAAGGGGCGCCTGAAGCCGCGCGCGCAGCAGCGCAACGAGGGGTTGACAAGGCATACATGCCACCCGCGCGCAGCGGAGATCATCCAGGGCCAACGCAAATCCGGTAACGGACCAAGGCCCTGGAGCCGTCTTATGAAGTATAATCAGGTATCGGGGTTCAACCACCGAAAGGACAAGGAATCATGAAGATCATGTTGAAGACATTGGGACTGGCATTGGCAACTGTGATCGTGTTGCCAGCCGCTTCCTGGGCGCAGGGGATGGGGCAACAACAAGGTTCGGGAGCAGGTATGGGCGCGAACAAGCAGAATCCGCCTGCCACAGGTCAACAGGGACAAACAGGTCAGCAGGCAGCGCCAGCAACTCCTCCCGCGGCTCCCAAGATTGATCCAGCGGAAGAAGCCGCGTACAAAAAACTCACAACTGCCCCAACTGTGGATCCGAAAAGTGCGGCGCAAAATGGTGAAGACTTCTTGAAGAAGTATCCGACAAGCGTCTATGCCGGAAGGGTTGACGGGCTCTTAGCCGGGGCCTATATGCAGTTGAATGATCCAGCCAAAGCACAGGCGGCTGGTTTGAAATCTCTTGCCGATAACCCGAACAATGTGGATGCACTGGCTGTATTAGCGGTGGTGATGTCACGAAGCAACATGGATGCGAGCCAGCCGGGAGCCGCGCAAAGGCTTCAGGATGCGGAAAAATATGCGCGGACGGGGATTGACCAGCTGACCGCGTTACAGAAGCCTGCCGACCAAACGGACGCCGATTTCAACAAGTTGCGCGACAGCAAGCTAGCCATGTGTTACAGCGGGTTGGGGTTGGTGGAATACATTCAGAACAAAGCCGCGGATGCGGCCCTTCAGTTTTCGGAGGCGCTGAAGAGAGAGAATCCGCCTGAGCCCGTTGACCAATACTTGCTGGGAACGGCTCTGATGGACAACAAACAATACGCGGGCGCGGTGAGTGCGTTTCAGGATTGCCTGAAAGATCCCGGCCCGATGCAGCAAAGGTGTTCGGAAGGCTTGAAGGAATCCAAACAAAAGGCGGCCACGCAGCCCACTCCGCCCAAACAGTAGCGGCGGTGCCCATGTCTGTCGAGGAGCAACTCGCGGCGCGATTTGGGCACAGGTTTAATCGTCCTGAACACCTTGAGCGCGCGCTGACGCACAGCTCCTGGATTGCGGAAAACTCCGCTGCTCGGAGTGAGTCGCAGGCACGACAAGTCAACGAAAAACCCGGTGACGGGGCATGCTCAACGGCGGCTATAGCGTCACAAGCGGCCCCTTCGTCACCCGCCACCACGCCAGAACAGTCGGCTCCGGAAGACAACGAAAAATATGAGTTCTTGGGAGACGCAGTGCTTACTCTAGTGGTGAGCGAATCGCTGCTCGGATTATTCCCGGCGTGGAGGGAGGGCCAATTATCCAAGGCGCGCGCCAGCCTTGTGAATGCAGGAGCTCTCGCCGAAGCGGCCCGTAGATTGAATCTGGGAAACCATCTCCGGCTTGGCCGGGGAGAGGAAAAAACCGGAGGACGGGAGAAGCCCGCGATTCTGGCGGATGCCTATGAGGCACTGATCGCGGCAATCTTTCTGGATGGCGGACTGGACGCGGCGCGCAGATTTGTTGAGAAGACACTGCTGGGCGCGGCGCTGGAAGAAAATGCCCAGCCGGGGGGGCGCCTGGGACAGCCGGACCATAAGTCGCGGCTCCAGGAATTTCTGCAGGCGCGAGGCTGGCCCGCGGCGGAATACCGGGTCCTGAGCGAGAGCGGGCCGGACCATCGCAAGGTGTTTGAGGTGGAAGCGCGCGTCGCCGGACGGGCAACGGCGGAAGGTCGCGGGAGGAGCAAGAAAGAGGCCGAGCAGGCAGCGGCTTCCGGCGCGATGGCACAGATATTGGAGGCCGTGGCGCGAACTCCCGCGGGACAAGAATTAAACAGAGCGCCCCGAGCTGCGACCGAGGAAACGAATGGCTGAGGCGACCGGCATAATCGAAGCAGAATCCGCCGCCAGCCAGAGCGAAGAGCGCGAGCGAGTTTCTCTGTGGGAATACTTGGAATCGTTGCTGGTCACGATTCTTCTGGCGTTATTCGGGACAAGTTTTGTCGTTCAATCCTTCAAAATCCCCTCGCAGTCCATGGAGCCGACGCTGCTGGTTGGCGATCACCTACTGGTAAACAAATTTATTTTCGGCGGGAGCGGCGCGTGGTTTGAGAAACTGCTGCCTTACCGTTCCATCCGGCATGGAGACATCATCGTCTTCAAGTTTCCTTATGATGACAACCCGTACTACGTGAAACGCGTGATCGGAATTCCGGGAGACCGGATAAGGATTATCGATCAGCAGGTTTCCGTGAACGGGAAGCAGCTCGATGAACCGTACGTGATACACGATCCCAGCGTGCCGTATGACCCATTTGGCGATACGTTTCCGCCCACCACAACTCGCTTTTTGCGGCTTGCCGTTCGGCCGGAGTGGGCCGCGGACATTCTGAGTCACGTTCAAGATGGGGAGCTGGTTGTGCCGCCAGACAAGTATTTCGTAATGGGGGATAATCGCGACCGGAGCTCGGATAGCCGTTATTGGGGATTCGTGGACCGGCAGGCGATTATGGGCGGGCCAGTGATGATTTACTGGTCAGTAGAAACGGCGGCGGACTCATTGGATGTGGAGGAGGGATTCCGCGTGCGATTCCACGAATTCATCGACACGGTGATGCATTTGCCTTCGCGCACGCGTTGGAAGAGGATGTTTCACCAGGTGCGGTGAGACGGGTGGCCGCACACCACCGCTAGAATAGATTCGGTCCACTCAAACCTGCGGGTGGCCTCAACGAACATCAAAATGAGGAAGAAACGCATTCGGCGATGGATTACGTGGATAGCCGTGGTGACAGCTCTGTTCGCCCTGGCCGATTTGTCGCTGTCGCAGCTGATGGCGTCGAAGGGTGCGCACAGAATTTTTGCGGCGAGACTCACGCAGCAGTTCGGTAGAAGTGTAGAAGTCGGCCGGTTCGATTTTCAACTGCTGCCTTGGCCGGGGATTGTGGCCAACCAGGTCACCATCGCGGAAGATCCGCGATTCGGTAATGAGTATTTCCTCCGCGCGGAAAGCGTAGTGGCCAGCCCTCGCTGGGGCGCGTTGCTTGCGGGACGATTGGAAATTGGGACCTTACAGTTTTTGCAGCCCAGCTTGAATCTGGTGCGCAATCCGGACGGCAAGTGGAATGTGGGAAGCTGGTTGCCGCCTGCCACAGCAAGTGGAGTATCGGGTGGATTTACGGGCCCGCGAGCGCCTGACGCGGCCGCGAAGCTTTTTCGCATTGTGATTGCCCGCGGAAGGATCAATTTCAACCAGGGAGTGGACCGACGTCCCTTTGCTCTGGTGGATTTGGCAGGGTCGATCGAGCAGCAAAGCCGCGGCGTTTGGGACGTGGCCCTTTCAGCGCAGCCGGAGCGAGCAACCGTTCATTTGCAGAATTCGGGCATGATTCGATTGGCCGGGCACATCGCGGGGACATCCGCGCGATTGCAGCCGGCGGAGTTGGCGTTGACGTGGAGCGATGCCTCGTTGGCTGACGCACTGCGACTGGCGGTGGGCCGCGATCCTGGGGTGCGCGGCGGAATGCAGATGCAGCTGACGGCGCGGACGGTGCAAGATCCAGCCGACGGAATGCCGATTCCGGCCCGGTGGAGTTTTTCCTTAAGCGCTCACGTTGACGGGTTGCATCGATGGGACATGGCCTCCCGGGGGGACAATCCAGCGCTCGATGTTCAAGCTGAAGCGGCCTGGAAAGGAGGCGCTGCGAATATTGAATTGAGCAAATTGCTGGTGCAAGCGCCGCGATCGAACATTGAGGGCTCGGGATCGGTGGACTGGTCGCACGGGATTGAGCCGGAGCTGAAGCTGACGTCTTCGGGAGTGGCATTTGATGATTTGTTGGCGTGGTACCGGTCGTTTCAGCCGGGCGTGGCCGAAGGAATTACAGCCACCGGTTTTCTGCAAGGGAAGGCTGGGTTGCATGGTTGGCCAGTTCGTGTGGACTTCGCAAATCTTGCGGGATCACACCTGGCCCTCAATCTTGGCAACACGCAATTGGTCCAAATTGTGGGCCTGGGGGCAAATCTAGTACAGGATTTTGGAGCGCTACAGGGCGCGTTCTGGTTTGCGCCGGGGAACCCTCCACTTGCCACGGGATTTCTATCTAATTCTCCTTTCAAGTCGAATCCCGGACTGCCGTATGAGTGGCTAACTGTTTCGGGAGTTTTGGGGAATCAGGGGCAAAAGCGATTCGCGCCGGACAAGATACCGGGGTGGCACTTCAAATTGGATCTGAATGCTTCGGTCGAGCATGCGGAGCGCGTCCTAACTGCTGCGCGGGCGCTCGGCAGGCCGCTCAATAACAGCTGGGACGGAAAGGGCGAACTGGGTGGCCATTTGGCGTGGCAATGGAGAGCGGGGGAAAGGTTTCCGCGCGCGACCGGTGAAATGACGGCCCAAGCGGTAACTCTGCAGTTGCCGGTGTTCAATCAGCCGCTGGATATCGCGAAAGCAAAAGTGGAGCTGAAGCCGGGGGAGAGGCAAGTGACGATCGCGGATGCCTCAGGATTGGGCGCTCACTGGGAGGGGACGATTAGCCAACGCGATGGGCCGATCCCAGGCGCACGCCCGGTAAAGCCCTCGGGAAATTCCGCCGCGACGGAGTCTAATGTTCCAGGGGATTGGGAATTTGATCTTGCGGCGGACCGACTCGACGCCGGTGAGCTTGACCGGTGGATTGGTCCACGGTCGCGGCCGGGATGGCTGGCGCGGTTCTTTACTCAAACAGGCACAGCGCCTTCACAGAGTCTGACTACCGGGCCAATCGGGCATCTACACGCGCGAGGGAACTTGCGAGTGGATACATTTGCACTTGCTACCCTAGAATTTCAGAAGTTGAATGCGCGAATTGAATTGTCTGGACGCTCGCTTGATGTTTCAGAATTTGACGCCAAGACGTATGGGGGATCCATCGAGGGGAAATTGCACGCGAGTTTGGGGGCCGATCCGGATTATCTGATGCGCGCGACAGTGAGCAACGTCAGCGCGACTGAACTTGCCGCGGCCAACGCAGCGTTAGACGGGTGCGTCTCAGGACAACTTTCGGGGGATTTTCGCCTTTCCACGCATGGAATCGGACGTGAAAACTTACTGAATTCACTGCAAGCGGATGGGCGAGTCTCGGCAAATCAGGCCATCATGAGAGGGTTGAGCTTTTCGAGCACGGCCGATGATTCGGTTCCATCGGGAACCCAAACGCCTTTTTCGCTAGTGAACGCCGAGTTCTCAGTGGAAGCTCGACAGTTCAAATTCACGCGGATCAACTTGCTTACCGGAAAAGAATATCTTGAGGGCAAGGGATCTGTGGGATTTGACCATGCTTTGCATTTTGATTTTGGGCAGCGGCAGGCCGCCACGGGAATTAACAAAGTAAATGAGCGCGTTGCGGATCGGGATATTCGGATTAGCGGATTGCTCGAAGCACCGCATGTAACGTCGGAAATAGTGTCCGCTGGCACACTGAAACCTGCTCAGCGGTCTGCGACTCCACCAAATATGCAAAGTGCGCCCCGCACGACACGTACCTCGTCCCCAAAGACAACGCGTTCACCAACCACCAAGACCGCGCCTGGGCAGTCCCCGCCGCAAGTCCCGCCGCAACCTGTGGCGCACACAGCGCGTCATTAACTCCATCCAGAATCCAATGATGACGGGTGGCCGAGAGTTGCATCCCGGCCCCCGGCGGACATAACATCCCGTTGCTTCATTGCCAGAGGAGACTGATATGCGATATGGCCAGCGTATATTGATTGCTTGTGTATGCGTAATTTCTATTTCGATGGTGACTGCTGCTCTACCGCAGGCGCAGGGAACGAAGCCTGCTCCCGCGACGAAGACCGCGCCGACAACAAAAGCTGCGACGCCGGCGAAGACCGGCGCGGCACCGAAGGATTCCTCAACGATAAAGACGAATCCTTCCAACGAACCATTCACCATCGAGCAGGTGCTTAGCTTTTCGTTTCCGGAGCCGACATCGATGGTCACTTCGGCGAGGGGCGACCGGATTGCGTGGGTGTCCAACACACTGGGCAGACGAAATATTTGGGGAGCGGAGGCGCCGGGATGGACCGCGCGGCAAATCACGCATTACGGCGCGGACGATGGACAGGAAATCACGGAGCTGGATTTTTCCTCCGATGGGGGCCTGATTGCCTACGTGCGCGGAGGAGACAAGAACCGCGAGGGAGAAATCCCCGATCCAAACAGCGATCCCGCAGGAGTGGACCAATCCGTGTTTACGGTGGCCTGGTCGGGTGCGGAGACGCACAAAGTGGATACGGGCCACGCACCCCAAGTCTCTCCGCACAGCACGGCTTCCGCGGGATGGATCAGCTATGAGAAGGATTCCAAGATTTGGATGGCCAGCATCCCTGCGGGGAAGCCTGTTGAAATTTATTCGCGCGGGGAAAATAGCGAAATTGAGTGGGCTCCCGATGGAAAGACGTTTGCGTTTGCGTCGAACCGCGCGAGTCACAGCTTGATTGCGTTGTACGATGTGGCCAAGAAGAGCATCAGCTATGTTACGCCGACCGTGGATCGCGACAGCAACCCGAGGTGGTCACCGGACGGGAAGTCTATTGCGTTCCTGCGCTCGCCCGCATTTGCCGGAGGAGGTGGCCGAGGTGGCCGCGGCGGTGGCGGGCGGGGCGGAGCGGGTGGCGGCGCGGCAATTTGGATTTACTCGCTTTCGGGGAACGAGGCGCATCGCGTCTTTCAGCTCACTGGCGGGACAGGAAATGCGGCGGTTCAGCATGATGTGTTGAATTGGGCGGGTGACGACCGGCTGGTTTTTCCGTCGGAGCAGGATGGTTGGGAGCATCTGTATTCTGTGCCTGCGGCGGGCGGCGAGGCGACACTTCTCACGCCGGGCGAATGCGAATACGAGTACATGTCATTCAGCCCCGACCGCAAGAATATTTTCTTCAATTCCAATTGCGGGGATATTGACCGGCGGCATCTGTGGGAAGTATCGGCGAGCGGAGGGGCGCCGCAGGCCGTTACTTCGGGAGAAAGCATCGAGTGGTATCCCATGATGGCGTCGAGCGGGAAGTGGCTGGCGTACTTTGCGAGTGACGCGCAACATCCGGCGACGCCATTTATACGTTCCTTTGATGCAGGCAAACCGTCGGAGGGCAAGGCGCACGCAATGATGCCGCTGCCCAAAGAATTTCCAGTGGACAAGCTGGTCACGCCGAAGCAAGTTGTGTACAACGCGGCTGACGGGACGTTCATCCACGGACAACTTTTTCTTCCTGCGGGTTTGCGCGCGGGAGAAAAACGTCCGGCGATTATCTTCATGCACGGCGGACCTCCGCGAGAGATGCTGCTGGGCTGGCATTACATGTACTACTACTCGAATTCGTATGGAATGAACCAGTATTTGACGAGCCACGGGTACATCGTGTTTTCGGTGAATTACCGCGGCGGAATCGGCTACGGACGAGATTTCCGAACGGCGCCGAACCGCGGCGGGCAGGGAGCTTCGGAATATCAGGACATCGTGGCAGGAGCGAACTATTTGCGGAGCCGCGATGATGTGGACATCGCGAGGATTGGGCTGTGGGGCGGAAGCTATGGCGGATATTTGACGGCCATGGGCTTGGCTCGAAATTCGGATTTGTTCGCTGCGGGCGTAGACCTTCACGGCGTGCACGACTGGTCGACGCAATCGGCCAACAATGCGTTGCCACCGGGGGTGACTGTCCCACCGTTGCAGCTGGATACGCCAGCGGCGCGACTGGCGCGTGAGTCTTCGCCGGTCGCGTCGATTTCCACCTGGCGGTCACCGGTTTTGCTGATTCAGGGGGATGATGACCGCAATGTGATTTTCACACAGATGATTGAGCTGGTGCCCATGCTGAGGCAGCAGGGAGTTCCATTTGAACAGATCGTGTTTCCGGATGAGGTACACGATTTTCTGATGTGGCGTAGTTGGGTGCACGCGTATCACGCGGGGTCAGATTTTTTTGATCGCAAGTTGAAGTCCGGAGCATCGGGAGCGACGAGTTCAGCCGGCGGAAATTAGGTTGCGGGTCAAAGAAGGAAGAGCAAAAACGGGGTGCCGCAAGCAGCCCGTGGGCGATGAGGCATGTTGTCTTTACGCGCATGTCAAGTTTGCTCGTTGTGTTGGGAGCAACGCGAGTCTGGTTGTGATGGCGCACTCGATGCTCGTTGAGCGGTTCCCCACGCCGCGGCAACTTTGAGGACGCCTTTCTGGCGAAATCTGCATCCAAGCTTGTGATGAGAAGCCGTGCGATTTCTTTCTTGACGTCTCTTTGTGCGATCAGCAGTATGGCGCTGCTCTTGACGCCGAGCTTGAGGCGGAGCGCGCTGGTGCAAGCGCAATCTGCAACTAAATCCAGTCCGGCAAAACGCTCAGGGGGGCAACGACTTGAACTTGCGCCGACGTACGAGCCCGGGCAGGTGCTTCGTTACCAACTGGAAACCACAATTACAAACCAGGCGAATCGCGGCGGGGCAATAAGAGACCCGCAAGCTCCGGGGAAACTCACTTTGAATTGGAGTGCGATTACCCGGATGGAAGTTCTATCCATGGGGAATGACGCCCCGGGGAAGCCGAATGGGGGCGTACGTCTGCGTTCCACGTATGAGAAATCCGCGGCCACTGCGACGAGCGATACGTTTGATCCGGAAGCGCTGAGCCTCGAAGAGCAATATCGAGAGTTGGAAGGGAAGGCCTTTGAGTTTACGTTGGATGCGGCGGGGAAGGTTACGGATATTAAAAGTCTCGAAGGAATTGGCGAAAAAGATCGGACGGCGGACGCATTGCGAGTGTGGTTCAAGCAGATTAGCAATGTCTCGGGCGTGCCGCCGGGTGGAGTTGAAGTGGGGCAAACCTGGGCCACACAACAGCCAGTGACGTCGGCGCCGCTTGCTGGATTGACGTGGGAAGGCCGGTCGACTTACACGAGAAATGAGCCTTGCCAGCCGGCAAATAAGGCCGGAGATGCGAACTTCATGGCGGGCGAAATGTGCGCGGTGGTCCTGTGCAAATTGACCCTTACAGGATTGAAGCCCGGACATGACACCACTCCTGACAGCTACCGCAAGCTGGGATTGCGCACGGCGGGGACGTGGAGCGGCGAGGGCGAAAGCTTGAGTTATATTTCTCTCCGGACAGGGCGGCTGGTGAGCGTAACCCAAACCTCGAACGAGGAGATGAACTACACGGTAACGACCGACGCGGGACAGAACCGCGTTTCCTATCAGGGGAGCGTGCGGAGCCATTCTGAGCTGGCGCTCCTGTCTTCGACGCAGAGCGCGACAAAAAACTAATTTGGCGCCGTTGTATAATAGAAGATTGCGCGTGGGCGATTGGACGCGCAGGGAACCCTCCTCATGAAATTCAAGCTTTCCAGCACATACGAACCGCGGGGCGACCAACCGACTGCGATCGAGCAGCTGGTCCGTGGCGTTGAAGCCGGAGACAAGCACCAGGTCTTGCTTGGAGTGACCGGTTCGGGCAAAACGTTCACGATGGCGAAGGTAATGGAGGCGATTAATCGCCCCGCACTGGTGCTGGCGCACAACAAAACGCTTGCGGCGCAACTGTTCCACGAGTTCCGATCGTTCTTTCCGTCGAATGCGGTGGAATATTTTGTGAGCTATTACGATTACTACCAGCCGGAAGCCTACCTGCCCTCGTCGGACACTTACATCGAGAAGGAATCGACGATCAACGATGAGTTAGACAAATTGAGAATGAGCGCAACGCGATCTCTTTTTGAGCGGCGCGACGTGGTCATTGTAGCGTCCGTGTCGTGCATTTACGGGATTGGGTCGCCGGAGGCTTATTACGGGATGATGCAGATGTTGGAGCGCGGACAAAGTCTGCCGCGCGAGGCGATTCTGCGAAAGCTGGTGGATATTCAGTATGAGCGGTCGGAGGATTTGCGGCGAGGAACGTTTCGCGTGCGCGGCGACCGGGTCGAGATCTATCCGCCGTATGAAGATTTCGCATACCGCATTGAAATGTGGGGCGACCAGATTGATGCGATCAGGAAAATGGATCCGCTGACAGGCGAATTGCGCGATGAAGGGGAGCCAATCACAAGACTGACCATTTATCCAAAGTCACATTACGTATTGCCGGCCGATCAGCGCGAGCGCGCCATACAGGGGATTCTTGAAGAGCTGGATTGGTGGAAGCCGGAGCTGGAGAAGCAGGGGAAATATGTTGAAGCGCAACGCGTTTGGCAGCGGACCATGTTTGATGTGGAGATGATGCGCACCATCGGGTATTGCCACGGGATTGAGAATTATTCACGCCACCTGGCCGGGCGGTTGCCCGGAGAGGCGCCGCCGACGCTGCTGGATTACCTGCCCAATGATTATCTGTTATTCGCGGATGAGTCGCACCAGTCCATTCCGCAGGTTAAAGGGATGTTTCACGGCGACCGGTCCCGAAAACAGACGTTGGTGGATTACGGATTTCGCATGCCATCGGCGCTGGACAATCGTCCACTGACGTTTGAGGAGTTCGAGAACCGCGTGACGCAGGCGATTTATGTGTCGGCCACACCGGGCCCCTATGAATTGACGCGATCGGCGGGAGTTGTGGTGGAACAACTGATCCGGCCAACAGGATTGGTGGACCCGGAGGTGGAAGTGAGGCCAGTGAAGGGGCAGGTGGATGACCTGGTGGAGGAAATCCGCAAACGCGCGGAGAAAGACGAGCGCGTGCTGGTGACCACGCTGACCAAACGGATGTCCGAGGATTTGGCCGAATATTTCACTGAAGTGGGGATCCGATGCCGCTATCTGCACAGCGAAGTGGAGACGCTGGAACGGATACGGATTCTCCGCGATTTGAGGCGCGGGGAATTTGACGCGCTGATTGGAATTAACTTGTTGCGCGAGGGGCTGGATTTGCCGGAGGTATCGCTGGTTGCCATTCTGGATGCGGATAAGGAAGGATATTTGCGCAGCTCGACTGCCCTGATACAGACCATTGGCCGGTGCGCGCGGCATCTGAGCGGGAGGGCGATTCTTTACGCGGATGTAATGACCGAGTCCATGCGCAAGGCGATTGATGAGACCACGCGGAGGCGCGCGAAACAAACCGCTTTTAACGTTGAAAATGGAATTACTCCAATCAGCATCAGCAAATCGGTGGATATGCAACTGGCGGCGATTCTCGAAGCCGATTACATGACCGTGCCCACGGATGATTATGAGCTTGAGAATATTGCCACCGAAGCCCAGCTTCATCAGGCCATCGAGCAAATGGAAAACCAGATGCGCGAAGCGGCGAAAAAATTTGAATTTGAGCGCGCCGCGGCGCTGCGCGACCGGATAAAGGCGTTGAAGCAGCGGGACCTGGGGGAACTGTTTGCGGCCGCGCCGGTGACAAGCCCGGCGCCTGCGACCAAGGAGCCTGAGAAGACCTAATGGCTTGAAATGCGAAGATCCTGGATGTAAGTCGAAATCCTTCAAGGGTTGAAAACCGTCAGTGAGTGGACTCTTCAGGCCGGAGCTAAAGCTCCGACCCCCGGGAAATTGTGGAACGATTTTTCACCCCAGGAAGTAACCCGGTTTTTAGGCTAGACAGATCCGCGACGCAATTCGGCGAGAGGATAGAAAGTGTCGCGCCAGACGATGCCGCCGCTCCACAGGGTAACAATCGTGGAACGTGCAATCATCCAGGCAAAAATCAGGGCGCCGATGGGGTGCGTCAGACCATACAGGGGTGAGGACTTGGCTCCATACGCTATTGTCGCGTGAACGAGAAGGGCAATGGCGACTGCGATGGCAGCAAAAACAACAGGCAAGAGATCGAGCCTGGTGAGGCCGAACAGCGGGCTCAATGCAAACCACGCCAAAACAAGCCATGGCAGCACGCTCAACAGGAAGAGACCCAACAGTTGGATTATGACCACGCTGACGCTGTAGCCCAGGGCCGCGAAGAAATTCTTGGTTGTGCCACGGATCAAGTTGCGCAGGCCGGCGTGCCAGCGCACGCTGAGGTGATGGGCTGCGTATCCGACCTGCGACCGGAATCCGCCAAGTTTCACAAGTTTGCCGAGTTTCATGTCCTCGACAACTTCCATGGCGAGACGGCGATGGCCGCCGACTGCCTCGAGAACCTCACGGCGAATGAGCTGGAAGGCGCCGATACCGACATAGCGCGAGGAACGGGGATTGCTGGTGCTCCAGGCTTCTGTCCCCATGGTGAAGCCCAGACCGAAGAAGGTCATCACCGCGTGTTCCCAGAATCCAACCATGGTCATTCGAGTCATCAGGGAAAGATGGTCGAGCTTTTGTTGCGTGGCGACGGCCATGGCGCGGCCAAGCGTTTCGGGAGCGAAATTCACGTCTGCGTCGGTCAAAAGGATCCACGAACCGGTGGAGATTTGGAACCCGGAGTCGAGGGCGTGCGGCTTTCCAAGCCAGCCCGGTGGGAGGTTGGCGATGTGAATTACGCGGAGGCGGGGATTGCCCCGTGCGAAGTCATCCAGGATATCTGCTGTGGCGTCCGAAGAACGGTCATCCACGGCGATGACTTCGTAATCCGGATAATCAAGAGTGAGCATGGATTGAAGCGCTGCTGGCAATTTTTCAGCCTCATCGCGCGCCGCGAAGATGATGGAAATTCCCGGTGAGAGATCTTTCGCCAAAGGAGCGAATTTTTCGATGCGGGGAAGGCGACTCATGCCGATTCCGGCGCGAATGGATTGAATGGTCCAGATTAACGCCGCGAGGCCAAGAGAAACAGTCAGCAAAAGGTGCAAATAGATTTTCCTCTGCGTGAATTCATCAAACAAGTTATTCTAGCATTGCCCGCAAGATGACGCGGCGCTCGCCGAGGGGGCGCGCGAAATTGATTTCAGGTGCGACAACTGTTGCGATTGTGGGGGGCGGCCGTGTGGGTCGCGCATTGGGGCGCCAATTGCGCCTGGCGGGATGGCGCGTCACCGCGGTGGTCACGAGATCAGAAACCACGGCACGCAGAGCCGCACGGTATATTGGCGCGTGCAGGCCCTACGGCAAGCTCACGCGCCTGTTGCTGGCAGCGAAGGTGGTGCTCATTGCCGTGCCGGATGACTCCGTTTCCGATCTTGCGAAACGGCTCGCGCGAATGGGCGGCGAGGAATGGAAGGACAAAGTAGTGCTTCATACCAGCGGCGCGCTCGATAGCCGGACGCTGGCGCCGCTTGCGGACAAAGGTGCTGAAACCGGCTCCATTCATCCACTGCAGAGTTTTTCCGCGCGCGTGGCGCCGTCGCTGGAAGGCGTATGGATAGTGATGGAAGGCAGTGTTAAGGCCTTAAGCATGGCTCGGCGCATGGCGAGAGATCTGGGCGGATTCCCTTTGCAGCTCCGAAGCGACAACAAGCTGGCGTATCATGCCGCGGGAGTGTTTTCCGCCGCGCATGTGCTGACCATGATTGAGGCGGGCACTCGCATTTTCATGTCAGTAGGGTTTTCAAGGCGGCAAGCGGGGCTGGCCTTGTTGAAGCTTGCGCGGCAGGTAATGTCGAATTTCGAGCGGTTCGGGCCAGGCGTTGCGTGGAGTGGCCCTGTGCCGCGAGGCGATTTCGGGACTGTCGCCGGGCACATCCGGGCACTGCGGCGGTATCCACGTGAATACGGCGAGGCATATGCGGCCGTTCACCGTCTTGGAGCGCGAGTGCTTTCACGGCGGCCGGGTGCGGTGCTGGCCAAGCTGGAGCCTGTCCTCACTGGAAAAATGAAAAAGAATGCCGCAAAAGCCGACTGAACCATATCGATCTGTTGAACGCATGTCGAAAACGAAATAATTTCTTGCAAAGGGGAGGAGTAACTTGGCGGGATTGCATATTTCAGTGGAAAGCCGTTCGCTTGCAAACGGATTGCGAGTGGTGGTGTCGCCAGATCATATGGCGCCGCTGGTGACTGTAGGTGTTTATTACAACATTGGATTTCGGCTGGAACCGCGCGGGCGAAGCGGTTTCGCGCACCTTTTCGAGCACATGATGTTTCAAGGCTCGGAGCACGCCGGGAAAATGGTGCATATCAAGCTGATCAATTCCTCGGGAGGCGTGCTCAACGGCTCGACACACTACGACCTGACAAATTATTTTGAGGCCGTCCCGTCGAACGCGCTGGAGCGCATTCTGTGGCTGGAGTCCGATCGCATGCGGGCGCTCAAGGTGGATGATGAAAATCTGAGCAACCAGCGCGACGTGGTGAAGGAAGAAGTGCGCGTGAACGTATTGAACCAGCCGTATGGCGGGTTTCCATGGCTGGACATGCCGCCGGTGGCGTTTCGCAATTGGGCCAACGCGCACAATTTTTACGGGGATTTCGCCGACCTGGATGCCGCATCGCTGGCCGACGTGCGCGCGTTCTTTGAGACGTATTACATACCGTCGAATGCAGTGTTGCTGATTCTTGGGGACGTTGATTTTGAAGAGGGCTTCCTGCTCGCCAAGCGTTATTTTGAGGACATCCCGTCGCGCCCGGCGCCTGCACCCGCAGATGCCAGTGAGGGCCCACAAACCGAAGAGCGTCGAGGGAAAGTGGAAGAAAAATTCGGGACGCTGCCTGCCATGGCGATTGGATATCGCATGCCTGCGCGGCGGACGCCGGAATGGTTTGCCGCGGCTCTGCTGGACCATGCCTTGCACGGCGGACGCGCCGGACGCTTCTATCGAAAGCTAGTTCTGGAGCAGCAGCTCGCTGTGGAAGCTTCGAGCGAGACAGGCGATGTGTTCGAGTACAACGGTGTCACTCAGCTGGGGACGAAGATTATCTACAAGCCGGAAGTGACTGGAGAGCAGATGCTCGCGGCGTATGACGCGATTGTTGAAGAGGTCCGGCAAAAGGGAATTGAACCCGAGGAATTGGAAGAGGTGAAAGTGAAATTCCGATCGGATTTTTATTCGTCGTTGGAAGGCGGGCATGGTTCGAGCTTTCCCCGGTTCGGACTGATGCACTATCTGGCTTGCTTCACGTTGTTTGACGGCGATCCGGGATTGGTGAACACGGTACTCGACGGGTTCAATGCGGTCACAGCGGCGCAAGTGCATGCCTTTGCTGAAAAATATCTGAAGCCTTCGCAAAGGGCCATCGTGTTTCGCGTGCCGGTGAATCGCGGCGTGGCACAGGAGGTGGCGTGATGGCCACTCCGGTTCAGAATTCTGCGCACGCGACAATTCCACCGCTGGGACCTGAAAGGCCGGTGGTGTGGCCGCGGCGCGTTCGGCACAAGTTGTCCAACGGGCTTGAAATTGTATTGGTGGAATCGCATGCGATTCCAAAGTTTACGGCCGAGCTTTATTTCCGCAGCGGGAATGCGGTGGCACCGATCCCGGGATTGGCGGATATGACGGCGACGGTCGCGCGCACCGGGACCACGCGACGCACGAGCAGGCAAATCGAGGAGGATTTGCGCCGATGGGGCGCGGATCTCTCAACGGGTTCTGGCGCGGATACCAGCGCCATTTCCTTTTCGGGGCTGAGCGAGTTTTCAAAGCCGCTGATTGAGCTTGCGGCTGAGATCGCGCGAGAAGCCGCGTTTCCGGATGACCAGGTTGTCCGGGAACGCCGGCAAAAGGTGGAAGAGCTGCGCATTGCGCGTACGACGCCTGGATTTCTGGCCGCCGAGCGTTTGCGTAAGACACTCTTTGGGGCGCACCCCTATGCGAATTTCGCGCCCACGGAAAAACAGGTGGAGGCGTATTCAAGAGAAGCTCTGATGGCCTACTACCGCGGCTATTACCGCCCGGGAGGTGCGTTGTTTGTTGCCGTTGGCGAGTTTTCTCCTGAAAAACTTATCGCAGAAATCGAAAGCGCTCTGGGGGATTGGACGGGGACCCCGCCCGCAGTTTCCGCGCAACCGGCGCCGCATGCCGCGCAAGCGCGTCGCGTATATCTGGTTCATGTGCCCGGAGCGGTGCAGGCCGAAATTCTGGTCGGTAACATGGCGATCACGCGCAAGGATCCCGACTGGTTGAAGCTTGGGCTGGCCAATAACATTTACGGCGGAGCGTTTAATTCGCGGCTGGTGATGAATATCCGTGAGCAGAAAGGCTACACGTATAGCCCCCGAAGCGGAATGAATCCGTTGCGTCAATATGGATTTTTCACGGTGAGCGCGGCGGTTCGCAACGATGTGGTTGCGGCGTCACTGACGGAAATATTTTATGAGCTGGACCGCATGCGCTCGCTGCCTGTGGGAGATGGCGAACTGGCGGACGCGATTCAGTACATGACCGGCGTATATTCGCTAGGCCTGGGCACGCAAGATGGCATTGCGGGGCAGCTCGGGACGGTGCTGCTGAACGAATTGCCGGACGACTACCTGGAGACATATCGTGAACGGGTGCGGAAGCTGACTTCGGCGGATGTTCTTGAGGCCGCACGGAAATACTTTGATTCGGCGCACGCGCAGATTGTGATTGCCGGGGACCGCGAAGCGATTGGCGAGCAGTCGGCGCTGTTTGGCGACGTGGAAGCGTTTGATGCGCAGGGGAACAGGCTATGAGTGAGACGGGAAGTAAATAAGCTGAGGATTGAAGTAAAGCCCCGCAGTCTTTAGCTGCTGCCACCAAAAACTAAATGCCCAGGGAGAAGACCGTGGGCTGACACCTTTCCTCCAGAAACAGACTACCACGAGCCGCCAGTACTTGCAATATATATTTAGTATTAGTAATATACCCCCACCGTTATAGCCTCAGACCGTTTCTGGGGGTGAATATGCCGCGAAAAATGACAATCGGAAGGCTTGCGTTCCTTTTTCTTGTTGGCGCACTAGCGTTGATATTGGCGATTGGCTACGCCTTCGCGCAGGAAAAGACGAAGAAGTTGCCGCCGCCGGCAAAGCCCATCGATCTTAATTCCGCAACGCTTGATCAGCTGCACAGTCTGCCGGGGGTGGGGCCGGTAATCGCTCAAAGGATTCTGGACTACCGGAAGAAGAGCGGGCCGTTTCTGCGGGTTGATGATCTCCTGGCCGTGCAGGGAATCAGCGCGGCACGAATAGAGAAGATAAGGCCTTACGTGATGGTGAAGGAAGGTGCGACTTCACCGACGAAAGGTGCGCCACCGCCGAAGGGTGCAACACCACCGAAGAAGGGAACTCCTCAGATTTCACACCCAAGTCTCAATTAATCGGGAGCCTACAACAGTTGGTGAGTGATTTTGCCGGTGCCGGTGGGAAGCGAGACCTGCTCGGCGATCGTAATGCCATAACCTTCCAGAGCGACCACCTTGCGCGGGTGATTTGTGAGCACACGGATGTCGGTGAGACCCAGGTCGCGCAGGACTTGTGCGCCGATGCCGCTTTCGTGCTGGACCATGCGCTGTCGGGCGGCATCGCGGTCGAGTTGGTCGCGCTTGTGGTAAAGGATATTCGGTAGCGAGCCCGCCGCTGCTGGAGCGGAATCGATGGCGAAGCCCCGGCCGGTGTGATGGAGATAGACGAAGACGCCGCGGCCTTCCGCTGCGATTGCCTCAAGTGAGCGCGCGACAATTTCGCGGCAGTCGCAACTTGTTGATGCGAACACATCGCCGGTCAGGCAGTGCGAGTGAACACGGACGAGTGGGGCCGGTCTCACGTCTGATGCGGCCGCCAAATCGCCTTTGACCAGGGCGATATGCTGCTCGCGATCCACCTCGCTGGTGAAGACGATCATGCGGAAGTCGCCATAGGCAGTGGACAACGGAGATTCCGCTACGCGCTGGACGCAACGCTCGTGTTGCATACGATAGCTGATGAGCGATGCCACGGTAAGCACCTTCAGGCCGTGCTCGCGGCAGAATTCAATGAGTTGCGGCACTCGCGCCATGGTGCCGTCGTCATTCATGATTTCGCAGATGACGCCGGCGGGAGTCATGCCCGCGATACGCGCAAGATCCACGGATGCTTCGGTCTGGCCGGCGCGGACGAGGACGCCGCCGCGACGCGCGCGAAGTGGGAAAATGTGACCGGGGCGGGCGAGATCGGCGGGGCGTGTTGCCGGATCAATCGCAGCGAGGATGGTGATGGCTCGGTCAGCGGCACTGATGCCGGTGGTCGTACCGCGCTTGGCGTCGATGGATTCGGTGAATGGCGTGCCGTGGGCGGCCGTATTCACGTGGGTCATGAGCGGAAGATTTAGTTCATCGCAACGCTCCTCGGTGAGCGTGACGCAGATCAACCCCCGGCCGAACTTGGCCATGAAGTTTATAGCCTCCGGCGTGACCTTCTCGGCGGCCATGGTGATGTCGCCTTCGTTTTCGCGGTCCTCGTCGTCCACCAGGACTATGGGGCGGCCCTGGCGGAATTCTTCCGCGGCTTCGTCGACGGTGGCGAATTGGAAGTCGTGTAATCGCATCTAGGCCTAGCCCCCCAAATAGGTAGCCGATTCGATAGGAATTCCACGCCTCTATGAAGCGGGGCGGGCTACAGAAACCTGTCAGCGAACCAGCGTGCCGGGATAAATATAATACCTCAAAACAAAAGGGGCGGCCGAATCTCGGTCGCCCCTGATTTGTATCTGTATGGCCGGAAAGGAGTTTAGTACATTCCTCCGCCGCCCATGCCGCCTGCACCGCCGCCATGACCACCTGCGGCTGCACCCTTCTTATCGTCTTCGCGGATGTCGGCTACCAGAGCTTCGGTGGTCAGCATCAGCGCGGCAACAGACGCTGCGTTCTGCAGCGCGAGCCGGGTAACTTTGGCCGGGTCGATCACGCCAACTTTGATGAGATCGGCGTATTCGTCGGTGTCGGCGTTGTAGCCGAAGTTCTCGTCCTTGGAATCGCGGATGCGGCCAACGACGACCGCGCCTTCGAGTCCGGCATTGAGGACGATTTGACGCAGAGGCTCTTCCAGGGCGCGCTTCACGATATTCACGCCGATGGCCTCATCGCCTTCGAGTTTTAGCTTATCGAGTACGGGAATGCAGCGCAGCAAAGCCACGCCGCCGCCGGCAACAATACCTTCCTCGACCGCAGCCTTCGTTGCGTGCATGGCGTCCTCAACGCGAGCTTTCTTTTCCTTCAGCTCGGTTTCGGTTGCCGCGCCCACTTTGATGACTGCAACGCCGCCGACCAACTTCGCCAACCGCTCCTGCAGTTTTTCGCGGTCGTAATCCGAAGTGGTCTCCTCGATTTGAGCGCGAATCTGCTTCACGCGCCCTTCGATGTGAGCGGGTTTGCCCGCGCCTTCGACCAGCGTGGTGTTGTCCTTGTCGATTGTGACCTTCTTGACGCGCCCGAGGTCTTCCATCTTTACGTTCTCGAGCTTGATGCCCAGATCCTCGGTGAGCGCCTTGCCACCGGTCAGAGTGGCGATGTCTTCCAGCATGGCCTTGCGGCGGTCACCAAAGCCCGGAGCCTTAACCGCTGCGCATTGCAGCGTGCCACGAAGTTTGTTGACCACCAATGTCGCCAGGGCCTCGCCTTCGACGTCCTCTGCGATGATCAGCAGGGGCTTGCCGGCGCGGGCGACCTGTTCGAGCAA
This sequence comes from Candidatus Acidiferrales bacterium, assembly GCA_035308165.1. Classification (GTDB taxonomy): domain Bacteria; phylum Acidobacteriota; class Terriglobia; order Acidiferrales; family UBA7541; genus DASTCZ01. The sequence continues at coordinate 55,876 of DATGHC010000007.1, forward strand.
GGGGAGGAGGTCCTTCATCGAGCTGATCTTCTTTTCGTTGATCAGGATGAAGGGATCCTCCAGATTGCATTCCATGCGTTCCGGGTCGGTGACGAAGTAAGGTGAAAGGTAACCGCGATCGAATTGCATACCTTCGACCACTTCAAGCGACGTCTCCATCGTTCGGGATTCCTCGATGGTGATCACGCCATCCTTGCCGACCTTCTTCATTGCTTCGGCGATGATTTCGCCGATTTGCTTGTCATTGTTGGCGGAAATGGTGCCGACCTGCGCGATCATTTCGCCCTTGACGTCGCGGTGGAGCTTCTTGATTTGTTCAACGGCAGCTTCCACGGCGCGTTCTATACCACGCTTGAGCGCTGTGGGGCTGGCGCCTGCCGCGACGGTCTTCACGCCTTCGCGAAAAATCGCCTGCGCCAGAACGGTTGCGGTGGTGGTGCCGTCGCCCGCCACATCGGAGGTCTTCGACGCCACTTCGCGCACCATCTGCGCGCCCATGTTTTCGAGCGGATCCTGCAGCTCGATTTCTTTCGCGACGGTCACGCCGTCCTTGGTAATCACCGGCGCGCCAAACTTCTTTTCAATCACCGCATTGCGGCCCTTGGGGCCGAGGGTGATCTTAACGGCATCCGCCAGTGCGTTCACCCCGCGCAGGATAGCCTGTCGCGAGTTCTCGCCTGTTACGATCTGCTTCGCCATGAGACTTCTTCCTCCTAGAGATTAGTAAACGAAATCTGTAAACCGCGGGCTTAGGCCTGCGGAGTTACTTCCTGCCACCCGCTGCCTTTGCCGCGCCGCTGAGCTTCGCCAGGATTTCGTCCTCGCGAAGGATGAGATATTCCTGCTCTTCGATTTTAATTTCGGAGCCGCTGTATTTGCCGAACAGGATGCGGTCGCCGGCTTTGACGTCGAGAGGGACGCGTGAGCCCTTCTCGATTTTGCCTTCGCCGACGGCGATGACTTCGCCTTCCTGCGGTTTTTCCTTGGCCGTGTCGGGGATGATGATTCCGCCCTTCACAGTTTCCTTCTCTTCAATCCGCTTGACCAGAACTCGGTCGTGCAGGGGAGTGATATGTACTGCCATTGTCTCGTGCCCTCCGTAGCGTAGATCGGAATGTAGTTCTTTCTTGGTTGTGGGAACCTGAGAGATGGGTTAGCACTCCTCAGGTGCGAGTGCTAATATAGTCGGTAAAGAACTCCATGTCAAGTGAGTTCACGACACTCAACTGTTGAAAACTGATTTTAGACAATACCGTAACAATCCTATTTTCAATCACTTATCTAGTGTCGGAAAAAGGTTGCAGTTGGCTGTTGCTTTGCAGTAAGGCTGATGGCTAGAATCCGAGGCACTTAGTGCGATGTACTACATATTCCTACGTGCGGCCTCAATGGTTGCCGCGACGATCGGCACCCTTTCCTACCTATTCTTGATGATTTTGATAGTTGGTTACCGACGCCCTCGAACATTTGAGCGCGTTTTCTTCTTTCTCATGCTCGCTTTGTTCCTCTTCTACGCTGGTGCGCTCTTAAGCTTGAATGGCAGTCTTTACTACGAGGGACGCATACCGGCTGGTACGGAGAGATTCTCCGCGATTCTGATGAGTGTTGGATTGGTCCTTCTGCCCGGGTTGCTCTTACACACGCATCTTACCTACGACCGATTGCAAGCCAAAGCGCCGATGAAATTCGCGCAGAGAATTCTGATTGTAGTTGGCTATGCGCCAGGCTTCTTGATTGCGCTTTGGTTAGTCACGGAAACCTATGGTTACTTCAATTCTGCATGGAACATCGGAATCACAACAATCAATCGGCCATTCTTGGCATGGTCTATTTGGCTCATCGCGACTCTCGTCATCTGCACGAATTTCCAATTACGGTTTGCGCGCCTGGACCAAAAAGCAGCGACCGAATCTGAACGCACATTTTCAAAAGTTCGATTTCACCACTTTCTCTCAATTTGGTTGGCCGTCCTCGGACTAGCCGTTATTTACGTGTTATTCGGTATGGGAGTTTACAACCCTAGTAACGAGCTGGCCCTGACCTTGATGCTCGCCGCGGGTGCAGTCCCCGGCGCGTTTATTTGCTACGCGATCGTGCGGTTCAACATTCTCGAAATTGGCGCGCAAAGGAATCTGGTTTACTCCGTATCGGCGGCGTTTCTCGCGCTGCTCTACCTCGGCGCCGTGCGTCGAGTGAGTGGATTACTTGAACCTGTGCTTCCTCCCGAGGCGACTTCAGCAATTCTGTTATTCATTCTTGTCGGATTCTTCGAGCCACTGCAGAGAGTTACTAGCCGGTTGCTCAAGCGCGGATTTCAGGAGCAGGTAGATCGACTGCAGAGACTAAGTTCCGAGTTGCAGCGGGAGGCGCAGCATGGAGACATGGGCCGGCTGATCGCGTTCGCCGAGGAAAGTATCAAGAAAGAATTTGGACTGGAGGAAGTGCGGATTCGATTGAGCGGGAAGGGAGCGGAGAATGTAACTCAGGAGAGCAGCTCACCTAAGGATATTGAGAAGTCGCGACCAACATGGGCGGGGCAGCCCGTGCGGCTACTTTTGGGAAAAGCAGGCGCGGATATTGGGGAATTGGAGGCGGTGCCCATCGGATCGGCAATTTCGGGAGAGACGTCAGCGGCGATGGATTTTCTGGCGGAGCAATTGCCGGCGGTGATTGAACTTTGCCGATTGATTGAGCAGAAGCTGGTGCTCGAAAGGGAGTTGGATGAGCGAGAGCGGTTGGCGCTGGTGGGCCAAATGGCCACCAGCATTTCGCACAATCTGAAGAATCCGCTGGGCTCGATGAAGACCGTGTTGCAGGTGCAGCTCGAAAGCGCTGATCTGCCAGCTGAGGCGCGGCGCGATTTGACGATGGTGGTGGGCGAGATCGACCGTCTGGGGGTGAAGCTCAATCAGCTGCTGCGATACGCGCGGCCCGCAGTACGAGCGGGCGCAGGACCGCAGCGCGCCGAGGTGGGCATCGTGGCGGAACAAGTGGTTTCACTGCTACGGCACGAAGCTGACCGGCGCCGCTGTGCACTTTCCCTGACTGATGATTCAGGGGGAGCGGCAGTTCGCGGCTCGGAAGAACCACTTACGGACATCCTGAGCAACCTGATCGTGAACGCTATCGAAGCGGTAGCCGAAGGCGGACGCGTCGTTGTGAGCCTGGCGTGCGACGGCGCAAATGCTGTTTTGGAGATTGCAGACGATGGACCGGGAATTCCCGCTGAATACCACGAGCGGTTGTTTCAGCCGTTCTTCACGACGAAGCCCAGCGGGACCGGGCTGGGGCTCGCCATCGTCGAACGGCGCGTGACGGAATTGGGAGGGTCGATTCATTGGGAGAGCCCTGCGGCGGGCGGGCGCGGGGCGCGATTTAGGGTGCGCCTGCCGGCAGCGTGAGGAGAACAACCTAATGCCCACAAAAACAATTCTGATCGTGGATGATGAGCCATCCGCTCGTTACGCGCAGCGGCGAGCGTTGGAACACTCGTATCGAATTGCGGAAGCAGACAGCGTTGCCGCGGCGCGGGAAGCGGTAGTGCGGGAGCGTCCGGAACTGGTTCTTCTGGATATAGTGATGAATGATGAAGATGGGCTTTCCTTTCTGCGTTGGATGCGCGAGCAGGGGCATGAGGAGCCGGTGATTGTGGTTTCCGCTCTGGATAATGCGCGGACGGCTGTGGATGCGTTGAAACTTGGCGCGGCGGATTACCTGGTGAAGGGATTCGACATAGAAGAACTGCGAAAGCGTGTCGAAAACATGATGCGTCTGGCAACACTGGAGCGAGAAAACTCGCGACTCCGCGAGCGGCTGGTGACCGAAGGGCAATTTGGTCCGATGCTGGGGAGCACACCCGAAATGCGGAAGCTTTTTGAGATGGCCGCGCGAGTCGCCGAGACGGATGCGACGGTGTTGATCCTGGGAGAGAGCGGGACGGGTAAGGATTTGTTGGCACAGGAAATCCATGCGCGGTCGCCGCGCGCGGGGCGGCCGTTTGTGGCCGTGAACTGCGCGGCGCTGCCCGAAAACTTGATTGAATCGGAATTATTTGGATTCGAGAAGGGAGCGTTCACGGGCGCCGCGCAACAGAAAAAGGGGAAATTTGAGCTGGCCAGCGGAGGGACGCTCTTCCTGGACGAAATCGGGGACATGAATCCGGTAACACAAGCGAAAGTCCTTCGAGCGCTGGAAAATCGCGTGATTGAGCGGCTGGGCGGAACGCAATCGATCCCCGTGGACGTGCGCGTAATCAGCGCAACGCACCGGGACTTGCCCACGGAAATCGCGGCGGGACGGTTCCGAGAGGATTTGTATTACCGTTTGCACGTGGTGACGCTGGAAGTGCCGCCGCTGCGCGCGCGCAAAGAAGATATTCCCTTGCTGGCTGCGGCGTTTGTGAAGCTGCATGGCTCAAAGGCGGACCGCGTTGCGGACCTGGGCAGGGAAGCAATGGACGCAATTCAGAGATACGACTGGCCCGGAAACGTCCGTGAGCTGAAGAATGTGCTGGAGCGAAGTATGATTTTCGCACGCGGCGAGGAGATCCAGACCGCCGATTTGCCGGAGGAGATTACCAGCAGCGGAGGAGGGCAATCGCGTCCGAGTACAACCCGCAGAGAAGAGCTTCCGCTCTCCGAACCCGATTTCCGTGACGCGAAGCGCAAATTCGAGATTGCCTACATTACTCGCCAGCTGGATCACAATAAGTGGAATGTCTCGCGGACCGCGGCGGCGATTGGGCTGCACCGGCAGAGCTTGCAGGAAAAGTTGCGTGAATTGGGGATTCGCAGGCCGGGGCGTGCCTCGGCTGAAGAATAGACCTGGAATTGCGCCGCTTGAAGATGAAAAAAGTTTGCTTCCCAACTGCGGCTCGCTGAGAATGGATGGATTGGTGTAGAGATATTCGAGGGAGTTTCGTGGGCGAGAAATACATCGAATTCATCGGTGTATCAAAGGCGTTTGCCGACCACCCTGTGCTCGATAATGTGAGTTTTCAAGTCGAGCGGGGCCAGACGGCGGTCATCATGGGCCGGAGCGGCGTCGGCAAATCGGTTTCCCTGAAGCACATCATGGGATTCCTGAAGCCGGACGCCGGTCGAATCATCGTGGCGGGCCAGGACATAACGGACATGGATGAAGATCAGCTTGTGAGTATTCGCAAGCGGGTCACCATGGTTTTCCAGTCAGGCGCGCTGTTTGATTCGCTCACGGTTGGCGAAAACATTGCTTTTCCGCTCGAGGAACACGAAACCATAACCGCCGATGAAATTGACGCGCGTGTGCGCGAGCTCGCTGAGATGCTCGAGGTTACCGATCAGCTCGACCGGCTTCCGTCGGAGTTGAGCACCGGCACGAAGCGCAACGTTGCCATCGCGCGGGCGCTGGCGCAGGATCCCGAAGCAATTCTCTATGACGAGCCCACAACGATGGTGGACCCGTTGATGGCCACACACACCGGCGATCTGATTTTAAAGCTCAAGGAGACGCTGCACAAAACATCCATCGTCGTGACGCACGACACGCACCTGGCCAAGAAGCTGGGCGACATAGTTATTTTTTTACAAGACGGCCGCGTCAGTTTCTTTGGCCCGTGGAAGGATTTTGAGGCCACGAAGGATCCATTCCTAAGAAATTTCAGGCTCCTGGACGAACTCATCCCCGAGCTGGATGTGACCGCGTGAAGCGGGCAAGCCAGTCTCTCCGCGCATTAAAGTGAACGAATGAGCCAGTCGACCCCGGCACCTCCAGGCTCCGTCCCCGAACTTCGACGCGTGATGGGTTTCTGGGATGTGCTGCTTTTTAATATCGCCACTGTCCTTGGCCCGCGCTGGATAGCGGCCGCAGCGCACAACGGGCAATCCTCGATCAGTTTGTGGATCATCGCGGCGATTATTTTCTTTGTGCCGACGGGACTTGTCATCACCGAACTTTCCTCGCGCTTCCCGGACGAAGGCGGGCTTTACATCTGGACGAAAGAGGCCTTCGGTGATTTCCATGGCTTTGTCGCGGGCTGGAGCTACTGGTTCTACACCGTGTTTTATTTTCCGGGGCTGCTGCTGGCTAGCGCAGCCATGGGCGCCTACATCGGGGGCAGCGGGGCGGCCTCACTCACACAAAATCGTTCGTTTTTACTCGCTGTCTCCTTCGCATTGCTGATTGTCGCGGTGGGACTCAACATCATCGGGCTCAACATTGGCAAGTGGCTTCAAAATGCCGGAGGTGTGGCGACCTACGTTCCGCTGCTCATGTTGGTGGGCGTGGCGGCTTTGCTCTGGCGCTCACATGGTTCCGCGACGCATTTCACAGTGGCGGGGATGCTGCCGCATTGGAATCTCGATACGGTGAATTTCTGGTCGCAGATTGCATTTGCATTTGCAGGACTCGAACTGGTTTCAGCGATGAGCGGTGAAATCCGGGACCCGCGCCGGACGATGCCACGCGCGATTCTTGGCGCTGGAGTGATGATCGCTGCAATTTACGTTGCCGGGACGATTGCGGTATTGGCGCTCATGCCCGCCGGCCAGGTGGATCCGAAGAGCGGGGTTTTTGGAGCAATCACACTTGGATCGACGGCGCTTGGGTATGCAGCGTTGGGCGTATTGGCCGCAACGCTGGTGACGGTAGGAAACGCCGGAGGCGTTGGCTCGACTGTCGCGGGAATAGCGCGCGTCCCATTTATGGTGGGGATCGACCGGTATCTTCCGGCATTCTTTGGCAAGATGCATCCGCGGTGGAAGACGCCATACATCTCGATCCTCATTCAGGCGGGGCTTTCCGGAATGATCCTGCTGGTGATTCAAATCAATGAATCGGCGAACAGCGCATACCAGATTCTGGTGGATGCCGCCATTATTCTTTACTTCATTCCGTTTGTTTATATGTATGCCGCGGCTATCAAGCTGGCTTACCGCAGAGATCGCTCCGAGAACACATCAGCAGTATTGATCCCCGGGGGAAAGCCGGGCGTGTGGGTCGCAGGCGGATTGGGATTGCTGGTTGTCGCCGCGGGAATCGTACTTTCTTTTATCCCGCCCGGTGATACCGCGAACAAGTGGGCGTTTGAGGGCAAAGTCGTTGCTGGAACCGTCGGCTCAATCTTGTTGGGGCTGGCGCTGTATTTCCGCGAGAGAATAATCAAAGCTTTTCGATAGGACTACGGCGCTCAAGCTTTTCCGCGCGCGTCCAGGAGCCGCTCAATATATTTTGCGAGGACGTCAGCCTCAAGATTGACTGCGGTGCCTACCGCAAATCCCCGTAGATTTGTGTGCGCATAGGTGTAGGGAATAATCGCGAAGCCGGCGACACCTTCGCTCCACGACGCAACCGTCAAGCTGATCCCGTCCACAGTGATGGACCCTTTTTCCGCGACATAGTGACGGATTTCGGACGGCACTAGAACTTCAAGCAACCAATTTCCATCCTCCGCCGTTGTCCTTTCAACGCTCACCGGAATCAGCCGCACGACTCGCCCCACGGCGTCCACATGGCCCTGCACAAAATGGCCGCCCATTTCCTTTCCAGCGGTGAGCGGGCGTTCCAAATTTACTTTTAGACCGGACTTCATTTCGCCAAATGTGGTGCGTTGCAATGTTTCGGGCGACAAATCCGCAACAAATGTTTCCGCGTCGCGCTCAACAATCGTCAGGCAGCATCCATTCACGGCAATGCTTCCGGCAATTTCCAGCGAAGCCGCCAATTTCGGCGCTCGCACGCGAATGCGGCCACCGCCGGCGCTGCATTCCAGCGATTCGATCACGCCTTGATGTTCAATGATCCCCGTAAACATCGCGGAAGCTTCCTTCGATGCAAAGGTCAGGTCCGAATTGTCGCACGGAAATGACGCGGAGAGACGGCATGTGAGTCAAACCTCTGCGCCCGGAGGCGCCAGTACCGAAGGTGGCGAATGGCACGGCATTTTCACCGAGCGTTCGCGGCGCAATGAACAGAATCAAACGGTCCACAAGCGACTCGCCGAGAAAAGCGCCGTTCAATTCGGCGCCCGCCTCGACAAGGGCATGAAGAATTCCCCGCTTGCCGAGAGCCGCGAGGACAGCATCCAAATTAAGGCGGCCGCGGCGGGTGGGAACTTGCTCAATTTCAACACCCGCATGACGGAGCGCTCGAGCTCGCGGGGAATTGAGCGCTCGCGCCGTGAATACCAGCAAATCTCCCTTGGCATTACGGACAAGCTTCGAGCGCAGTGGCAGCCGCAAGCGCGAATCGAGCACGACGCGCAGCAGGGGACGCCTGCGAGGCAGGCCGCTGCGGTCGGTCATGCGGGGATTGTCGGCGAGAACTGTGCCGACCCCGGTTATGAGCGCATCCGCGGAATGGCGGATGCGGTGAACTTCCGCGAGTGACTTCGCGGAGGTCAGCCAGGTTGAGCTGCCCGCGCGCGCGGCGATGCGGCCGTCGAGCGACATGGCCGATTTGAGCGTGACCAATGGTTTTTGTGAAGTGATCCATCGTGCAAAGGCCATGTTCAAACGCTGAGCTTCTGCGCCGAGCAGACCTGTCTCAACCTTGATGCCCGCGGAGCGAAGCTGCCTTAAGCCACGGCCGGCGACCTCGGGATTTGGATCCCGGATGGCCACAACCACGCGCCGCACTCCAGCATCGATCAGCGCCTTGGTGCAGGGGCCGGTGCGGCCCTGGTGGCAGCAAGGCTCGAGATTCACATACAGTGTGGCTCCGCGCGCCTTCTTGCCGGCTGTTTCCAAGGCAAGAATTTCGGCATGCTTGCGCCCGGCGTAAGTGTGGAAACCCTCGCCAACCACCCGTCCATTGCGAACGATGACTGCGCCGACCATGGGATTCGGGCTTGCCAATCCCTTACCGCGGCGCGCCAGAGCGAGCGCGCGATCCATCCAATGCGCGCCGTCAAATCTGCGTTTTTTGTGCAGGAGGCGTGCCACGGGAATTCAATCAAAGAGGGAATTAACGAAAGCTTCGGGATCGAAGGGCACTAAATCGTCCATTTGTTCTCCAACTCCTACGAAACGCACGGGCAAACCCAACTCGCGGGTGATGGCCACAACGATGCCTCCCTTGGCCGTGCCATCCAGCTTGGTCAAGACGATGCCCGTGACGCCGACATGGGAAGTGAATTCCCGCGCCTGGACCAATCCGTTTTGACCGGTGGTCGCGTCCATCACCAGAAGGATTTCATGCGGCGCGCCGGGAATCACCTTTGAAGCGGTGCGCTTCATTTTGTCCAATTCAGCCATCAAATTTGATTTCGTATGCAGGCGCCCAGCGGTATCCACAATCACCACGTCCGTGCCGCGCGAGACCGCTGCTGAGACAGCGTCAAAAACGACGGCTGCGGGATCGGCGCCGGATTTCTGCTTGATGATTTCAACACCCGCTCGTTTACCCCACACTTCAAGCTGCTCGATTGCCGCGGCGCGAAATGTGTCCGCGGCGCAAAGCAGGACAGTGCGGCCTTCCTGGCGCAATCGGTGAGCGAGCTTTCCCATAGTTGTCGTCTTGCCAACTCCATTTACACCGACCATGAAAACTACGCGTGTCGGGTATTCGTGTGCGGTCGCAGGCGTTGAGGTTGCTTGCGCGCCCCTCACAGCACTCGATCCATTTGTGGGTGAGGGTGTGATAGAAAGCCGCGCCAGGAGCTGGCGTTTCAGTTCCGCCTTTAGCTCACTGGCGTCTGAAAGTTGCTGGCGATCCACTTTTTCGCGCATGGCGTCCAGAACTTCGCGCGTCGTCCTTACACCAATGTCAGCCGAAAGCAGCGCGGTCTCCAGTTTGGCCAGGATTGCCGGGTCAACCGCGCGCCCGCCGGCGAATATCTCTTCCATACCAGCGGCGATCTGCGAGCGAGTTTTGGAGACGGATTCCTTGAGCCGGTCAAACAGGGAGCCGCCGAACTTGAAGTCGCCCGGTTTGTCGTTGCCAAAGAGTGTGATCATCGGATCGTTTCGAACAGAGCCGCCGAATCCACGATTGTAGCAGATCACCTTCTATGGGTTGGGAATGCGCATGCTGGGAAAACAGGCGAGTGCCGCCGGAGGCTGGCGCTGCGTAAAACGCGCTTAAACGGTGACCATGGTGAGGTTGAGCCGGAGCTTGCCTTCTTGAATGGCTGCTTCGAGCGCGTCGACAACGATGGGATCGAATTTTGAGCCTGCCAGCTGTCGCGTCCGCGTCAACGCGAAATCCAACTCCATCGCCGACTGGTAGGGGCGGTTTGTGGTCATGGCGTCCAAAGTGTCCGCGACCGCAATGATGCGCGCCATCATGGGAATCTGGTCGCCCGCAAGACCGTAGGGATAGCCCCGGCCATCCACATGTTCGTGGTGCAGCTCAATGCCCGGCAGCATTTCAGCGAGCTGCGCCACGGGTCTCATAATATTTGCGCCCTTTGAGGGATGTTTCTTCATCAACTCGAATTCCTCTGGCGTTAATGCGCCGGGCTTCTTGAGCACTCGGTCGTCCACGCCGATCTTGCCGACGTCGTGCAGAAGCGCGGCGATGCGCAGCTTCTCCAATTCTTCGATGGAAAGACTTAATTCCCGGCCAATGATGAGCGAATATTTCGCGACGCGATCGGAGTGGCCGCGCGTGTATGGATCTTTTTCGTCGATGGCTGCGGCGAGCATGCGGATGGAGCCCAAAAACAGTTCATGATTCTCCGTTGCTGCCTGCTTCAGCCCGTCGATGTACTTCTCGATGTCGTCGGCCATCTTGTTAAACGTATCGGCGAGTTCGCCGATTTCCGCCGCCCCACGGACTGGCGTGCGCTGGTGAAATTCTCCGCGGCTGATGGCGCGAGTGGATTCCGCCAACCCGCGGATAGGCGTGCTGATGGCCACGGCGAACAAATATCCCAGGATGAGCGCCACAAAAGTGAGCACCGAAACAAAAATCAAAGCCTGCCGGTTGAGCTCGTTGACACCGGCGTCTTCGCGGGCTTTTTCCAGGCTGCGCTGCGAGATCACCGCCCAATTCAGTTCAGGCATGGTGCTGTAGGCGCCCATCATTGGGACCTGGTGGTCATTCTGTTTGAGCGAAAAGCCCATCGTTTCGGTTTCGCGCAGATCGTGTGGCAGGTCACGTATCCGAGCGACAATGGGAGAGGACGCGCTGGCATCGGTGCCGGGAAAAAAATTCTTCGTATCGGGGTGTGCCACGATGTGGCCTGACTGATCCACCACAAACACGATCCGATCGTGCACGCTGGCGTCCTTCAACCGATCCAAGACAAGATTGAGAGACACCACCGCAGCCAACATCCCCGTGAAATGTCCGTTGGCCTCAAGAGGCAGCGCTATCACGAAGGCAGGCCTGTTGCCCGGATCGAGAGCCAGGGGGTCACTATGAAATTCAAGCATTTGTGATGTTGAAAAGAATGCGCGTTGCAAAGCATTGCCTATGAAAGGGTCCTGATTGGCGCGAAGATCGCCCGCTCCGCTACCTTTTTCGTCCGTCCCCACGGCAGTCACATAGAGAATATTGGGAGTCCCCGCCGCGAATGTCTCGAGCAAAGTGGTTACCTTGGGCGCGTTGGCCGGGTCGTTGACGCTTTGAATCAAACCTGTTACGGCGAGGATTTGCCGCTCGCCATCGAGCTGCTGGCGCAGCGTGGATTCAAACAACTGAATCTGGTTGGCGATGGAGCGCGTCAATTCTGTCTGCTCCACTCTTTCTGTGGCTTCCAGCGAGGACTGGCTGAGTTGTAAAACCTGGTGATGGTATAGAGCGATTGGAAGAATGCTGACCAACAACAGTGCGCCCAGCACCATCCAAAGGATGCGCAAGCGATGGGGAAGAAGCGAGTTTATACCGAGAGGGCGCACGGGTTGGGCAACCTATCCATTTTACGGAGACTTTAGGGAGTGGGGATACATCCCACGCGGAGGGCGTAGCTTTTTAGGTACGGGGTGGCCGCTTATTCGCTCTTCAGGCGGCGTTCCATCAATTCCCGGATGGCCTCTTTTGGAGGCCGGTGATCGTACAACACCGCATACATCTGTTCCGTGATGGGCATTTCGATCGCGGCGCGGCGAGCCAGGTCCCGTGTCGCAGAGGTCGTGCCCACGCCTTCGGCGACCATGCGAGTGGTTGAAAGAATCTCCTTTATCGAGTGCCCTTTGCCCAGCTCAATGCCTACCGCTCGATTGCGGCTCAGCGCACCAGTGCAGGTAAGGACGAGATCGCCGATCCCGGCCAAGCCGGCCATGGTGTCGCCCTGCCCTCCCAATGCAACTGCAAGCCGGGTCATTTCTGCCAGGCCTCGGGTCATCAGGGCGGCCGTGGTGTTTGCGCCCAAACCAAGCCCGGCGCAGACGCCGGCGGCGATGGCGATGATATTCTTTACCGCCCCACCGAGCTCCACGCCTATGACGTCATCGTTGGAGTACAGGCGGAAGTTCGCCCCGGCAAACTCCTCCTGAATTTCCGTTGCCAAAGCGGAGTCTTGAGAGGCAATTACCACAGCCGTTGGATCGCCGCGGGCGACCTCTATCGCGAATGACGGGCCGGAAAGTACTGCTACTCCCAGTGTGGGCCGGGCGCTGAAAACTTCTTCGATGACCTCTGTCATTCTGAATAACGACGAGTGATCGATCCCTTTTGTGGCGCTTACAATTGTCGTACCGGGACTCAGGTGTGGACGAATCGATTTGTAAATGTCCCTAGCGTGAGCAGACGGAATTGCGCCGACAACGATCTCCGCGCCAGTCAGCGCATCGGCGATGTCCGAGGTGACGTCCACTTCGGCAGGAAGCTTGAAACCTGGAAGATAGACAGAATTCTCGCGAGTTTTACGGACCAGCGCGCCAAGTTCCGAATCATGCACCCAGAGAGAAAGGGAATGCGGACGCCGGCTCCGGCTCAAAATGAGAGCAAGGGCCGTTCCCCAACTACCGCCGCCGATGATGGCAATCTTTTTCACGGCCGATGATTAAGTGAGTTCATCCACCCTTGCGAAATGTCACGCGGTTTTCCGTGCCTGCAATCAGCCGCGCAATGTTTGGCCGATGCTTCAAGATGATCATCACGGCGCCTAAAGCAGTACCTATGGAAACCAATCTTGGAGGCGCAAGAAAAGGGATGTGCCCCGGCGCATACAGATAGAAAGTAAGGAAAGGTAACGACGCCGCGGCCATGACCGAAGCCAGCGAAACGTACCGCGAAATGCCAGTTATAACAATCCAGATGACCATGGCGGCCACAACCGCTTGCCAGCAAATCACGATAAATGCTCCAGCACCCGTAGAGACCCCCCGGCCGCCGCGCCCGCCGAGCCAGACCGGAAAAATGTGACCCAGCATCACGCCAAGAGCGGCGGCGACCATCCATGTTACGGAATCGCCTGAAAGTCGCGCGGCACCCCAGACAGCCAGCGTTCCTTTCCCCGCGTCCAAAAGCAATGTTAACGCTCCCGCCCCCAGGCCCGCGACGCGAGCGACATTTGTCGCGCCGATATTCCCGCTGCCTGCTCCGCGAATATCGCCGCGTCCCGCGCGACGCGCAATCAAGAAGCCAAATGGAACTGACCCGACAAAATATGCGGCCAGTGGTATCCACCAGAGCGCGTTTAGGGCTTCGGGAGTCACGCAATCGTTTCCTTATCCTGGAATATTTATGGCATTGGGGCGAGGGGGAATGTTTCCAACTTTACGTACTGTGCACCGCCGCGCTCCAGATTGCTCTTATACAAATACATTTCGCCCGTTCGCATGGAGCCAAGATTCGCCTCCCCCGCTTCTCGAATTGCGGCCTGCAATTTATCCAGCCCGCGCGGCTCATTGAAGCGCGCAAGGGTCAAGTGCGGTTTGAATTCGCGTAGCTCTTTCGCAATGCCGAAATGCTCGAGTCTCGATTCGATCTCGAGCGCAATTTCGGCAAGGTTTGGCGATGCTTCGATTCCTACCCATAAAACGCGAGGTCGCCGCTCATTGGGAAAGAAACCCAATTTCCGGAACACCATTTCCACGGGCGCTGAAGAGTGCACATTACGCAGCCCCTCTCGAATGGTGTCCATGCGGTCTTCACTGGTTTCCCCGATGAATTTCAGCGTGATGTGCATCCCTTCGGTACGCACCCACCGAGCTGCGGGATATGCACGACGCAGCCTATCGCACATTTGCGCAACCGATGCGCGCACGGTTTCGCTCAGATCCATGGCCACGAACAGCCGCATGATATCTAGCTTTTCGAGCCGGGACGCTTGCCCGGTCCGTAAAGAAAGAAACGCCGGACCATATCGAGCGCGGTCTGGGACGCCTGCCATCTCACGCGTTCCCGGTCGCCCGGAAAATTGAGTCCGCGTTCGCGCGGAGTGGAGCCATCGGCCAGGGCGATGTGCACAAGCCCCACTGGTTTTTCAGGTGTACCCCCGCCCGGCCCGGCCACGCCTGTGATTCCCACTCCGAGTGTGCTGCCAGTCCGCCGGCGGATGCCGTCCGCCAGGGCCACCGCAACTTCGGGACTGACCGCTCCGCGCGATTCGATGATTTCCGCCGGGACATCCACCCACTCCGACTTCAGTTCATTGCTGTAGCTGACCACGCCGCCCAAGAAATAATTTGAACTGCCGGGTATCCGCGTCAGCCGCTCTGCCAGCAGGCCGCCGGTGCAGCTCTCCGCAGTGGAGATTGTTGCGGCGTTTAAGGTGAGCGCGTCGGCCACAACTTCTTCCAGCGATTCACCCTTGGTTGTGTAAACATTTTCGGCCAGGGCCATTGAAATCCGCTCCACCATTTCATCCAGGACACGCGCAATCCCTTGCGTATCGGCGGTCCAGGCGCGTAAGTGGATTTGAATCTCGCCGGGTGCGGCCAGGATGGTCGTGTGAACATCGGCATACTTGGTGTAGATCTGCGCAATGCGCTGATCCAGGTCGGATTCCGGCATGCCTACCACGCGCAACTCGCGCGTCACTTGTCGCACGTTGCCGGATCGCTTTGCCAGGCGCTCCGCAACTTGTCGCGCGAACATGGCCTGCAACTCATTCGGTGGACCCGGAAGCAAAATCAGCGAATGGCCGTCGGCTTCCATCCACAATCCCGGGGCCGTGCCCTTCAAGTTTTTAAGTACTGTTGCGCCTTCGGGCACCATGGCTTGCCGGGCATTCACTTCGGCCATTTGCCTGCCGATGCGGCGAAAGCGCTCCTGAATCGCGAGCAGGACATCAGGATGGGATTCAAGTTTGCGTCCGAGCAACTCTGCGGCGGCCTCACGCGTGAGGTCGTCCTCCGTGGGCCCGAGTCCGCCCGAAGCAATCACAACGTCAGCGCGCGCCAGAGCCTGCGCGAAGGCATCACGAACATCCTCGCGTTTATCGCCCACAACGCCCTTGCGCGTCACTTCAATACCAAGCTTATTGAGCTCAGCAGTAAGAAAAAGGGAATTGGTGTCCACCCGGTCGGGTGTGAGCAGTTCCGAGCCAACAGCGATAATTTCGGCTTTCATTTTGGACAAGAGAAAATCAAATTGGGAGCGGCAGCCCTTCGACGTCCCAGTCCAGACTGTACAGCGCTCCCGTGGTCGCAACATACGCGCGGCGCGTGGGGAGCAGTGCCATGCCAACAATTCCATTGCCGCCGAGAACGAGCTCGGCTTTGGCTTCCGGTGTGACTCGCACGATTCCCTGATGTCCGCCCAGCGAAGCCGCCACATAAAGATTGCCCGCGCGATCAAACGCCAATCCCTGCGGGCGGCCGAGCCCGCGATAAAACGTTTTCACGTCGCCGCCCTGTGTGATGCGATAGATGCGGTCAAAGCTCGAAGTCGTCGGACCGGTTGCAAAAAGCTCACCCGCGGGGCTGAATGCGAGATGATAGAAAACGATGGAAGGTTCAAGGGTGGCGAAGACGAAAATCTCCTTGTCGCGGCTAATCTTGAAGATTGTGCCGCTGCGGTCTCCCACGTAAAGATTCCCGCGATGGTCGAAAGCAAGGCCGGTTGCGGTGCCCATGCCCTCCGTCCAAAGTTCTGCTCGGCCATCGGCTCCGATGCGGTGAATCGTGCCGTCGTTTCTGCAGGAGACATACAGCACCCCGTCATGGTCCAACGCCAGGCCGCTCGGATTAACCAACTGCGTGACATAAGGTTTCACCGTGTAGTTGGCCGTGATCATGTAAAGAGAAACAGGCACGCGCTTTCCGCGCTGACCGCTGAACGTGACGTAGATATTTCCATTGGCGTCCACCGCAGGATTGGCTACAGGATGAAGATTGTCGGCCACCTGAACGCCCAGCGAGACCGGGCATGGCTGGCTTTCTCCCGCGGAGGTGGCCACGCGCACGATTCCGCCCGCCGCGCCATCCGGAACCCGGGCGATCAGGTATTGCGCGGCATGAAACATGAGGCTCGCCTCGGAATCTCCGAAGCGTACGCGTGGTCGCACCGAGCCCGGGGCGAACCCGCTGCCATGTATGACCACTTCGCCGCCAGGGATGGCTGCGGCTGGGCTGACGCGCTCGATGCGAGGGATTCCGTTATTCACAAGAGTTGTTCTGAAAGGACTGCTTTGCTCAACGCAACCAACCTAGCGCTTGAATACCCCAAAGCACAAGCGCAGCATAAATTCCCGCGACCCAATCATCGGCCATGATGCCCCAGCCGCCGGGAAGGGACTCCGCTTGCCGCGCGGGAAATGGCTTCCAGATATCGAAGACGCGAAAAAGTATAAAGCCCAACAGCCAACTTTTCCAGTTGAGTGCAAGGAAGGGGCAAGAGTAGGCGATCATTTGTCCGGAAACTTCGTCGATTACTACAAATTGAGGATCTGTCTTGCCGGCGAACCGTTCAACTCTTCCTGCAACGATAACTCCGGCAACCGCAATCACCAAAACGAGGATGTAAGAGAGTACGGTTGCGATTGGAATGATTACAAAATATGACTCACCTCTCGGCGGTGGGAAGGGTATGGCCCACGGTGCCCTTGGAGAATTCAGCGCGAGTGAAATTAAAACACCGACCAGAGATCCCCAAGTGCCCGGCGCCGGCTTCAGATAGCCCAGGCCGAACGCGGTAGCAAGAAAATAGGAGATGCGCGGTTTTCGCTTTGATGCGAGCGCGTCAGTGGGATTGGTCATCGGAATCAGAGGGATTGTTGGTGCGCTCGTCTTCTTCTGGATCGTCGAGCATCAACTTTTCCAGCGCGTCTTCGTCAAACGCAGGCTCGGAGATGACGTAACGCTCGGTGGCCCAATTGCCCAGGTCGACCTGCTGGCATCGCTCGCTGCAAAATGGAAATTCCACCTGGATTTCAGAATCGGTCGGCTTGCCGCAGATGGGGCACTTATGTTTCATCGCCCAAACCTCCGCGTTTTCATTATCTATTGCAATACCCGCAAGGCTGCGCCGGTGGCAATCCGCTGCACAGGTATCTGCGGCGGCATCACGGCGACGCTCCCCGCCGACAAAGGCTTCTCCGCGCGGCGAACAATTTCAGTCACCCGGCCAACTAAATCATAATCGTGCGCTTCGGAAATCTCCAATCGCACCAAATCGCCCGACCCGAGCAGTTCGTCATTCACGGACGTGACTTCATTGACGTACACCTTTCCATCAATGTCGGGCGCCATGCCTTCCAGCCGCGCCTCCCAGACTAGCTCGCTTTCCTTTGACTCACCTTCCAGCAGCGCAATTTCGGTGTGACCCACGCGCGCCATCAATCTCCGCGCCGAAATCTTCCTCTGCATTGCCATGAGTTCATCTCGGCGCTCGGCCTTCACATCCTCATCAACCTTCTTGCCCAGCGCATAGCTTCCTGCGGTATCTACATCCGAATACGTGAACACGCCCATCCAGTCAAATTCCGCCGCGCGCACAAAATCGCCTAGTTCCCGAAAATCAGCTTCCGTTTCGCCGGGGAATCCGACAATGAAGGATGTTCTCAGTGAGACGCCGGGAATCGTTTTACGCACTCGCTCAAGCAACTTGAGAAACGCGTCCCCATTCGAGCCGCGCTTCATTTCCGCCAGCACATTCCGCGAGGCGTGTTGCAGCGGCATGTCCAGATATTTCACCAGCCGCGGATGCGCGGCAAGAGTGTCCAGCAAACCCTGCGTCACTCGATTCGGATACGCATAGAGGAAGCGCACCCAGGCAAGCTCTTCCACTTTGGCGATGCGCGCCAAGAGCTGAGCCAGCCCGTCGCGCAGACCGAGGTCTTCGCCATAGCTCGTGGTGTCCTGCCCTATGAGAGTTACTTCGCTCACACCCGCGCGCGCCAGGTTTTCAGCTTCGCGCACTACCGACTCGAATCGCCGGCTGCGAAAACGTCCGCGCAATTGAGGAATGATGCAAAATGAGCAAGGGTGATCGCAGCCCTCCGCAATTTTGATGTAAGCCGCATGCCGCGGCGTGGCCAGCATGCGCGGCGTGAATTCGTGATAAAGAAAATCTGAGGGACCCGCATGAGCGGCGTCCGAGTTGCCGTTCGATGAGATCGCGGGTGTGCCTCGCACGGCATCTAAAATTCTTTCTACTTCGCCCGTGCCCACCATCGCGTCCACTTCAGGAATTTGCGCCTGAATCTCTTTCCGGTAGCGTTCCACTAAACATCCAGCGACGATCAGCCTTCGAGCTGCGCCGAACTTCTTATACTCGGCCATCTCCAAAATCGCTTCCACCGATTCCTTTTGTGCCGGCTCGATAAAGCTGCAAGTATTTACCACCAGCACTTCGGCCTCATCGGCGCGCGGCGTCAACTCATACCCCTCGCGCGCCAGAATGCCCATCATCACCTCGCTATCGACAAGGTTCTTGGGGCATCCCAGGCTGACGAAGCCCACTTTGGTGTTTTGAACTGGCTTTTGCATTTTCTCTGGAAAGGCAATCTTAGCACATGCGGTCGCAGGAGCGTTTTGAAGCTGCTTCCCAGGCAGGTAGGCGCTTGAATATCTCGAGATTTACCTCATTCAGGAAACAATTGCGAGACGTTGGCGAATTTCACGGAGCAGGTGAATCGACCGCCGCGAGTCAACCTCGGCATTTCCAAACCGCACGGCCTGATACAGCTCCGTGAGCCGGCAGACTGGTGCGGCCAACTCGCTTTGTTGAATGGAAGAAGCGAATTCCAGCGCCGTGATCCCTTCGGCTTTGCTGTAGCCGCGCCGTGCCAGCACGCGCAGCATTTCCTGATAATGGACGCTGGCTCGTTGAGGCGACAGAGGTCCTCCTCCAGGTGCCCGCAACAGCCACACCCTTGCGAAAAAATCGCGCAGTCGTTTTCCTCCGGCCAAAAACAAGAAAGCCAAGACCGATGCGGCGACAGCAAATTGAATCAGCGAGGATTGCGCCGCGCGCGTTTGCCAACTGCGCATCCATGCGACCGTTGCGTCATAGAAATGCGCAAACTTTTCGCGCGCACCGGTGGCCCACTGCCGCGATGTTTGCTTCACGCCCTGAGCCAGGGTCATTTGATGCAAGAAATCGTAGTTGATGACCCACTCCCCCCATTGCAATTCGAACCAGTCCACATACTTCGAGATTCCCGCGAACCACCCTGCCGGCGCCGAATCGCCGGAGGGCGTGGGATCAAAGGTGGTCCAGCCCTGTCCGGGGAAATAAACTTCCACCCAACTGTGTGCGTCACTGGCGCGGACGATGAAATCGCCGCCGACGCTGTTGTATTGGCCGGTTTGGAATCCGTTGATGTAGCGCGCGGGAATCCCAAGAGTGCGCAGCATCATGGTCATGGCCGTTGCGAAGTATTCACAGTGGCCCGCGCGGCGGACAAAGAGAAAGTTGGCGAGCGGATCGCGCGTCGGCGTGCTGCCCAAGTCGAGCGTATACCCGAAGTGAGAGCGCAAGTAACTCTGGAGAGCTACCGCTTTGTCATAGGGATTCAGCGCTCCTGTGGTGGCTTGCAGAGCAAGATCGCGTACTCGCGGGTCGAGTTCAGGAATCTGAAGGAAGGTCGCGCGCATGCTTTCGGGGTACTCAGTTCCCGCGGCGCGTAATGCGGCTAAATTTTGTTTAATCGGAGCGGAATTCGCTTCATAGCTCAGCTCCGAATAATTCGGAAATGGATTGAAAATCGACCCTGTCGAATCCACCAGCAGGTAGTTGCGCCTTTGTGCGTCTCCTAATCCGGATCCCGCGGAAAAGCGGCCACGCACTACGCTGGTGTTGGAGGCTACGAATATCGCGTCGCTTGCCACCGGCTCGAGAAGAACCGTGTATCGCAATGGATTTCGTGAAGTATTCTCCCGCGCATCGGGCAGAATGAACCAGCCATTCTCATCGAGGAAGACCCGCCGGCGATCGTAAACAGTCCTCGACCACCGCCACCCATCAAAATGAGAGAGCGCAATGCCGCGCCAGTGTTGACCAAGGAAGCGCTCCGGGCCACCCTCCACTTTGACACGCATAACCAATTCGCTGCTCTTCTGGATTTCTCCGATTTGGCCCAGCTCCACATTTTCCGTGAAGCCGGTCATGAGCCTGGGCCGCAGCGAATAAGTTCCGAAATAACCCGCTGTAAATCGCGGCAGGAGAAAAAAGATCAAACCACCCAGCACCAGCGCCGCAAGCGCCACAACTCCTGAAGTAAGGGCTAACGCGCGTAAGAGTTTTTTCGCGGGCAAGCTGCCTGAACCAATTGGCGCCGATGACGCACCCTCAGCGCCGCGCTCGACTTCGAGTCCGACAAATGTGGAAATCCCCAGCGCGATGAAAACCAGAAAAAACACAAGGTACGCTGTATCCACTGTGAGGACAGCCGCAGCCAGCATCGAGGCGAACGCCAGCATCGCCAGGAATAGCGAATCGCGGCGCGAGCGGCCGCTATAGAGCCGCGCCATCATTGCGAAGAGCAGAAGGTGAACCGTCGTCAATAATGCTGCGTAGAGCGGGGGATTTGGCGCATCGATCGCGCGATTGCGTGCCCAAATGTAGTCCACTGGAATCACAACAAAGAAATATACCGCCACACAAATGGTTGCGGCGCGATGTGAAAGTTCGGGCCCGTGCCCGCGCCACCGGCGAAAACCCTTCCAGACCAGAACGGCGGGCGCGATAATCGTCGTGAAAATGTCGAGCTTGCCCGTGGAAACCAGTGTCAACACGGAGGTGTAAAGCAGCAGATAGAGCGAGGCTTCAAAATATTTGGAAAGAATTGTTGGAGACGTGTAAAGGTCCCTCTCACTTGAGCGGGCAGGATGGTCGAGAGCAATCGTAGAGGCGTCACTCATTGGTTGCTCTTCAATTCTAGCAGTGGCCCGGCGCGCGCCGATTCTGCTCGCCAATGCGCAGCGCCAACGAGTAACCGTCCGCGTTCGCCATTGCCGGTTTCTGAGCACCTGGTTCTTAACAGTCGATTTATTTTCGAAGTATTTTTTTGGGAATCCGCCGGCTGGAAGCCGGCCGTACAAAATCCATATTGGCAGCCGCCGCGATCTTTCGCGTCGCCGAAGAGACCGCGACCTTGCCCACATCAGTAAGCGAAGCGATTCTTGCCGAAGCGCCCTTAACGGCGGGTAACGTCATGACTGGGACTAGAAAGGAAGCCAGCTTGATTCTTCGGAAGGTCACCGTATGGCGCGCCAGCGCGAGTGGTCTCATCTCCAATTTCAGACCGGCACCCTTCAGTCCGTAGAGACCACGAATTACTTTCGCAATCTCGGCCCGTGGATTCTCCGACACGATTACTGCAGGGAATTGCCACAGTCCTGAAAATAAAGTTTGTGCTTCGGACCTTGTGCCGCCCGCAGTAGGCCGCACCAGCATTGTTCGTCCCTGCGGGTCGAGCAGGACCGCGGCCGCAAGCGTCACGCTCACAACGGCGCGCTTACTCCGTTTCGCGGGCAAATCGTCCTCGATGCCGAGCGCTCGCGCACGGCAGGCGTATTCCACGTGGCAGGCATCGCATCGTGGCAAAAGGGGAGTGCAAACGGTCGCCCCCAACTCCATCATCGCCTGATTCCAGTCGCCGGCCTCGCGCAACGCCAGCAATGCAGATGCGGCGCGCTCCAATTCTCCCCAGCGCTTTGGCGCGCGGAGATCTCCACGAACTGCTCCCAGCCGCGCCAAAACTCGCGCCACATTTCCATCCAGCACCGCGAGAGGCTCGTTAAAAGCGATGCTCAGTATTGCCGCCGCAGTGTATCGTCCGATGCCCGGGAGTTCGAGCGCATCATCCAGTTGGCGCGGAAATCTGCCTCCGTGCCGGGCGACAATTTGTTTTGCCGCGGCGTGCATATTTCGCGCGCGGCTGTAATACCCCAGGCCCGCCCAATACTCCAGGACTGTTTCCATTTTCGCGCGGGCCAGTGTTTGAACGGTGGGGAATCGCCGAACGAAGCGCTCGTAATACGGAATCACCGCTACCACGCGCGTCTGCTGCAGCATGACCTCTGATATCCAGATTCGGTAAGGGTCCTTCGTGCGGCGCCAGGGCAAATCGCGCCTTTCCCGGCGAAACCATGCGAGAAGTTTCTTGCGAAAACGCGCCAGGCGACCTGCGCTAATCGTCCATGGCGGGGAGGGAATTATCGCAGCGGGAGGCACGCGCCATTTTCGCACGGGCTACAGCGAATCGGTGAAAACGATATAGGACGTACTCCACAGCGACGTCGGTATCGATCCCCGAGGCTGGCTGGTCAGCACAATTTTGAATACCAACGACTCCTCGGCTAATTCGCGCAGAAAGTTACGGCCCGGTTCGTACCCGCGTGCTTGGATTGCCGCAAGCTGTCGCAGCACATCATAAACATTTTCGACCGCTGGCCCCAGGGGAACTTCACCGTCCGGGGTCCGAAATCCGATCACGGATTCAATTTCGTGGAAATGCCACGCCAGGCAGGCGCAAAAAGTCACCGCACGCTCGAATCTTTCCGCAGCTTTGGCTTCTTCCACCTCATTCAGTAAGGGTTCTCCGGGCGCCAGGAAAGGATCAAGCGCCAGCAATACTCGCCGCTCCTCTTCTCGCGCGTACTCTTTCACTTTGAGGCCGCCCAATTTTGCCGATGCCTTCCAATCCACAAACCGCGCGCTATCCGTGCTCACCGCATCGCGAATGGCATATAGATCGTGGCCGGGCCCGCGGTGGTAGCTCTCCAATTCGCCGCTGAGTAGCGGCAATATTTCGAAAAATTCATCGGTGGGCTCAACCGAAGGATATACGGCGATCTCTGCTTTGGCCGGCAATTTGCGTGATTTTTCCAGAAAGCCAAATGGGAATCGCGAGCGCAGCGAAAGCGCATCCTGATTGTAAATTCCGCGCCGAGGGAAGAGCAGCTCCACTCGATTCATCACGGCCTGCCCGCGCGGAATATGAGGGAAGTACACTGGCCGGGCGAGCAGTGCCACTCTGGCGTCCGGTTTCTTCTGCGTGGCACCCTTCCCTTTGTCATTTCCGATTTCCCCAACCACTCGCAACGCAAAGGACGGAAACATCTGTTTTAGGTTACTCAGCCCGACCACCGCGCGTGCCGGCTCGCCCGCGAATATATGCTCAGGCAGCTCAAGTTGCAGTTCGATCCCAGCGAGCGTGATGGTTGAGAGAATGCCAGAAAGCAAAATGCCCGCAATTAGACACCCTAAAATCAAGAAAAGCAGGTTGTTCCCTGTATTTAGCGCCGCAAGCGCCACCACGAAAATGCAGACCAGGAATACCAGCCCTTCGCGAGTAACGCGGAAATTCATCTGGAACGTGAGCCAGCGCAATGGCGAGCGCCGCGCCAGCGCCGGTACGATGGTCACCGCAACCCAGGCCGCGAGCCCCAGCGCTCCCAATGCGGATGCCGCGGCCGTCCAGACCAAGCCGGATTGCGCCGCTGCCGTGGAAAATATCGCCAGCCCAAAGGCAAACGCCAGCGCAGCCATGGCAATGGCGAAGCTGCGCCATCCGGTCAAATCTTTTTCAATTCGATTGGCAAGAGACTTGTTCGAGGACGAAGACATCTTTGAGGCCAAAAGGATCAGACCGGAACGCGTACTGTTTCCACTAATTCTCGAAGGAGCATCTCCGCCTGCTCCGATTTTCTCTGCGTGGAAACAGACCGCGAGTTCACGACCACTCGATGCGCAAACACCGGCACCACGAGCTGTTTGAAATCGTCCGGCAGGCAGAAATCGCGCCCTTGCAGAAATGCGCGCGCCTGCGCTGCTCGATGCAGCATGAGCGCTCCGCGAGTGCTCACTCCCAGGCTCAGTTGATCGGTCTGTCGAGTGCGCTCCACGATCTCCAGCGCATAATCGAGGAGGCTTTCTTCCACGTGGACGCGCTCCACTGCCTGCTGCAGCGCAACCACATCCTCCGCCTCCATCGGCGGCGCAAGCAAATCCACTCCAGCCCGTCCGTGCGCCCGCAGGATATCTTTTTCACTGGCGCGCGCCGGATAGCCCATTTTCACACGAAGTAAAAAACGGTCGAGTTGCGATTCGGGCAGCGGATATGTGCCATGGTGTTCCACCGGATTCTGCGTCGCCAGCACCATAAATGGTCTGGGCAATGTGTGCGTATGATTGTCCACGGTCACCTGTGCTTCATTCATCGCTTCCAAAAGCGCCGACTGCGTTTTCGGTGTAGTGCGGTTGATTTCATCCGCCAGCACAATATTGGCAAACAACGGTCCTGGTTTGAACTCAAATTCCTGCCGCGAGGGATTGAAGATGCTGACGCCAATCACGTCGGATGGCAACAGATCTGAAGTGAACTGAATTCGCTGGAACGAGCAGTGAAAGGATTTCGCCAGCGCCTGCGCCAATGTCGTCTTGCCCACTCCCGGCACGTCTTCTATCAGCAGATGCCCCCGCGCCAGCAAGGCAACCAGAGCCATTTCGATGACTTCATCTTTGCCTTTGATCACGCTTGCGATCGAGCGCTGCAGCTGCACCACCTGCGCCGCCGCCAGCACCCTATCAAGCGAATTTCCAGGCGCCACGGTGTGCGAAGTTTCCTTGGTCGGCGCGATTTTCGTAGTCGTTCCCGGCATGGATGTGGTCGCCATCGGATTAAGCCCTGTCTCCTGTCAAAATGCCCGGCAGTTCTGCTAAAGTATTTAACTCGTGGGCGACTAGCTCAGTTGGTTAGAGCGCTCCCCTCACACGGGAGAGGTCCAAGGTTCAAGTCCTTGGTCGCCCACCATTTTTCCGCGCCGCCGCCCGAATGGGACGCAGGAGTTCTATCTTAGCGAATTCTCGCCATGTCAACCGCGCTGCGAACAATTGAGTTTCTATGTTTGGGGGTATGGCTGGGCGGGATTTGTCTGCTGAGTTTTGTGATTGCGCCCGGCGCGTTCGGCATTTTGCAGAGCCGTGACATTGCCGGTGAATTTGTTGGGTACACGCTTGGCCGCTTGCATCTGATTGGCATCGGCGCGGGCGTGATTTATCTGGTCGCGCATTTTCTGCGAGCAGCCACTTCTCCGACGCTTGCGCGGTATGCCGCAGTCGTAGTTGTCCTTATGATTCTAATTACAGCTTTCTCACAGTTTTACGTCACCGCGCAGCTTGCAGACCTTCGTGCGCAGATGGGCTCCGTCCAGAACACGCCAACGGATAATCCAATGCGCGTTACATTTGATCGCCTGCATCGCGTGTCCGTCGGATTGGAAAGCGCGGTGCTCCTGCTCTGCATCGCTGCAACATTTCTCACCGTCCGCGCTTCTTAGCGAATCCCGTACCTGGTTTTCTGTTTGAGATGACAAATCCCTACTGCGGCGTCGAGGGCTTCAGGTTTACGGTTTTGCTTTCACCGGATTTCACAGTCACATTTTCAGCATTCGCTTGGTTGCGCTCCGGATAATCCAGCGCGAAGTAGGATTGTTCCTCATCGGGAAGCACGGCGAACAAATAATAATCGCCCGGTATCACTCCTGTGATTACATACAGGCCATTTCCATCGGAACTCGCAGTCATCGTGTAGCGTGCCACTTGACGCTGCTGGAGCGACTGCGGAATCGCCAACACCATCAATCCAGGCGCGGGCTTGGTGCCATCCAGCACTTGGCCGCTCAGCGTGCCAGCGTCGGTCGCGAGCGTAATCGTGCAATCGCTGAGAACTGAATTTGGCTCAAGCACGATGGGCTGAAACGTGGTGTCCCTCCCCGCGCAGATTGCCCGCTTGGTATAAGAGCCTTGCGGCCCACCCTGCAAGTTGAAGGTGTAGCGCCCAGGTTGAATCTCTTTAATATCGAAGGCGCCGTTCGCATCCAGCGCGACTCCCGCCGGCCCCCCGCGCCCGCCTGCGGCCGATTGCCCCTGCAATGAAATTCGGAATGATGTGAAGGATGGCCCTGGTGGATTCTCAACCACGACTTGGCCGCGCACTTCAGCGGCGCGACCAATTTGAATTACTGCGTGGGCATCTCCATCTGAAACTCTCACCGTTGCGTTACCAATATCTACGCGCGGAGGAGGATTGCCCCTTCCACCTTGTTGGTTTTGATCAATCGCTCTGGCCGTCAACAAGTAATCACCGGAAGGAAGACCTTCAAGTACGAATGTACCATCGGGATTCACAGGCGCACCGGCTGCAATAAATACGCCGTTGCCGGAGCTGATTACAATGGATCCTGACCCAATGGGCTCGTTCGGATTCCCGCCGTTCAAGCGCGCCGCCGTAACGGTGTAGCGCCTCTGCCCGGATCCGTCGGTTCCGTCGATGATCGTTCCGGAGATGTGATAAGTCTTTTCCGGCAGCACAGAAATTTGTATGCCATGTGCTTCAGCGCCTGAACCCAATTGCACTTTTTGCGCGCCTTCCAGCGACCTCGTACCGGGATAATAGCGGGTCCCGTATGAAGTTCCATCTCGTGAATCAGACACGCTAATGCCACCGCCGCGGCCGCCCCCGCCCCCGGTTCTTACATAATACGAGCCCGGTTTGAGACCTGACAATCGGTAGTTGCCTAAATCGTCGGTTCTTGTGGAATCAACGGGCACCTCCACCTGTTGCCCGCCTCGCGAGTAACGCAATTGGACAGCGGAAATTTGCATGCCTTCGAGTGGCTCGTTGTCCTCATCATAGACCGTCCCGGAAATCACACCCGCCGGCGTAAGGTGTACGTCTAGGTTCTCCAGATTTTGACCAGCGCCCACCCTGATCGATATTCCCGTCGATATCGCCCCACTTTGACCGTAGAACTGCCCGACATATCCACTGTGGTCCATTCGCAACGTGTAATCTCCCGAAGGGACATCTGCGAATACGTAGCTTCCATCCAGCGCTGTTCTGGTCGTCTCAGTCTTTTCAGTTTGCTGGCCACCCACTTGCCGGCGTCCGCCGGACAAAATAACCGTCGCCTTATGCAATGGAGCGCCCGTATCCGACCGGAATACGTGTCCGGAGACCTTTCCTTCTGGTGTAGACTGGGTTTGCTGTTGAGAGTTGGATTGCACTCGTCCTCGACTGGACAAAGTGGCAAGAGCGATGCAAATGGCGCAGCACGCCAATGCGACCTCCCATTTTTCAACGATGCAACGGATGGCCATACCCGAAACGAATAGTATCCCCTTAAGGAACAACAAGAATAAGGAATCGATTTTCCGACTAAACTGTCCTACCCATTTGTCCTACGCATCATATGACGCCAATTCCGAGTTTTTGGTTCTCCATGCTAGACTCGCCCGGCGATGCAAACGGGAATCATTGGGCTTCCGCAGGTCGGAAAAACCACTCTTTTCAAGATTTTGACCAAAGCGAATGTGGACGCGCGTGCGGGACAAGCGCAAACGCACGTCGGCATAGCGCGCGTTCCCGAGCCGCGCCTCGACAAACTCGCCGTGCTCTTCAAGCCGAAGAAAGTGACCTACGCGACCATCGAGTATGTGGATGTCGGCGGCCTTGCTCGTGAAAAGGCGCGCGAATCGGCCTCACTCAACCAACTTCGCGAAGTGGACGCGCTTGCGCACGTCGTGCGTGCATTTGAAAACCCCACTGTTCCTCACCCTGCGGGCTCGGTGGACCCCTTGCGCGATATCGAAAATTTCGATCTCGAATTGATGCTTGCCGATCTGGATCAAGTCGTGCGCCGTTTGGAACGACTCGAAAAAGATCTCAAGAAAAAGAAGGAGCAGTCGTTGGAATTCGAGCAAGCTGTGCTGCTGCGCTGCAAGAAAGCGCTCGAATCGGCGCAATCCTTGCGCGAACTGGAATTCACCGCCGACGAACGCAAGGCTCTGACTGGATTCATGTTTCTCTCACTGCGGCCGATTCTTTATGTCCTGAATGTCGGCGACGAAGAAGTTGCCGAGCTGGATGCTGCCATCGAAAAACATGGCCTGGGAAAGTTTTCCAGTAAGCCGAATACAGCTGTTGTTCCAATTTGCGGGCGAATCGAAGCTGAATTGGCTGAGCTTGATGACGCTGCTGCGGCCGAATTGCTCGCTGCCTATGGTCTGAAATCAACCGGACTCAATCGCGTGATTCATGCCAGCTATGCGTTGCTTGGACTCACCTCGTTTTTTACAGCGGGCGAGCCCGAGGTGCGTGCTTGGACCATTCGCCAGGGCATGTCCGCTCAAAAAGCGGCCGGCGTGATCCACTCCGATATCGAAAAGGGCTTCATTAAGGCGGAGGTCGTACGCTGGGATCAATTACTAGAGGCGGGAAGTTGGGCCGCCGCGCGCGAAAGAGCCTGGCTGCGATTGGAAGGGAAGGAATACGTCGTTCAGGAAGGCGACGTAATTCTTTTCCGTCACAGTGGTTGACACCGCGGGATCATCACCATGAACACCATGCGCATTGCGCTTGCACTGGGTTTGGGTCTCACCGCTGCGCTCGCCAATGTCCTCGGCGGCCTCTTCGTTGTCCGCCGAAATTGGTCCCGCGAATTCCTGAAGTATTTCCTCGCGCTGGGCGCCGGATTCATGCTCGGCGTCGTTTTTCTGGACATTGTACCCGAATCCGCACGGTTGGTTGGCATTGACGGCGCCATGCTCTGCCTTCTGATTGGCTACTTTCTCATTCACTTATTCGAGCACACTCTCGCGCCACATTTTCACTTCGGCGAAGAAACCCACACGCATGAACTGGCTCCGCAGCACACTGGAATTTCCGCTCTGCTTGGATTGTTGATTCACACTTTCTTCGACGGCGTGGCCATCGCCTCCGGCTTTCTTGTTTCGGTCTGGCTGGGATGGGTGATTTTCGTGGCGATTATTCTGCACAAACTGCCCGAGGGGTTTGCGATATCCTCGCTCATGCTGGCAACGGGGAGCAGCCGCCGAAGCGCTCTTTGGGCTGCGGTTATGCTTGGTGCGGCCACGATCGTCGGAGTCCTACTGATGGGGGCCGTGCGGTCGGAGGTCCAATACACCCTTCCTCTTTCCGGTGGCGTCACCTTATATGTCGCTGCCTCCGATTTGATACCGGAAGTTAATCGAGAGCCAGGAGCTCGAATCGCGGTTCTTGTGTTCTTAGGGCTTGCGCTGGTTTTCCTGGTTCATCGGGTTTTCAATATCTAGTTCATTTTCAGTGTCTTACGGACTAGCTGGGGTAATCAATATCAATCCGCGCGCCGGCATTCCCCGAAAGTAACTCCCATTGAAAAGCCCCCTTGCGCCGTCTGCATTCCCGCGATAAATTGCCTGCACAAGGAGGCATCCACGAGCGGTCGTCCCCCGCAACTTTTTGACAGGGAAGGGGTTTAACCTAACGTGGAGGTCATGGCCAGGTCGGACGTCCAACTGATGCTGGGCGTGAGGGCCGGGGACGAAACGTCCTTTGAGCTCCTGCTCCAACGTTATAGGACGCCTTTGGTCAATTTCCTGAACCGTATGGTTCGCGATACGGCGCAGGCAGAAGACCTGGCACAAGAAGTTTTTCTCCGCGTGTATCGTGCGCGGAAGGAATATGAGCCCAGCGCCAAGTTCACCACGTGGCTTTTCCGCATTGCGACGAATCTGGCACTGAACTCTTTGCGTGATGGCCGCCATCACCGTCTGGATATTTCCATAGATCAGACTGTGGATGATGGCGAACAAGAGCAAGCGCGGCTCGATGTCGCTGACAAGTCTCCCGACATTGAGCACCAATTGCTGGAGCGCGACCGCGCGGCATTTATCCGTCGTGCAGTGGATGCGCTTCCGGAAAAGCAGCGCGCCGCGGTTCTGCTGCACAAGTACATCGAGCTGGATTACGCGGAGATTGCAAGAACCTTGGAATGCTCGGAAAGCGCGTTGAAATCGCTGCTCTTCCGGGCGTACGAAACTTTGCGAATACAGTTGGCTCCGCTGGTGGGCAGCGGATTCAACGCACTGTAAACGCAGGGGAAACATTAGCAGGGCAGAGAGGACCATATGAGCTGTGAACGAATGGAAGGCCGCTTAATTTCCTACATGGATGGACGTGCAACCGAACGGGACCGCCGGACCATCGAATCTCATCTGAAAGAGTGCTCGGCTTGCCGCGCCCGTGTGCAAGGCTTCAAGGGTGTTTGGAGCATGCTCGACGAAGTGCCTGAGTACGAACCGTCGGCTGCGTTTGAGGCGCGCTTGCGTGCCCGATTGGCGGCGGAGCCCGTACGACAGAGCTTCTGGGAAGGGTGGATGCCCGCGCCGAGGATGGCGTTTGCCGTCACTCTGCTGGCCGTTTTTTCATTCTGGATTTCTTCGCGGCCGTCCACTGTGAGCGCTCCCGCGAACGCCTCCAGTGAAGCAGAGTTCCGGATGATCCAGGATTTGCCCGTGCTCGAAAACTACGATGTGCTGGTCAGTTTCGATGTGCTTTCTCAACTCCCTGCGCAATCCTCGCAAGCCGGGGAAAAGAACTGAGGAGCGACTGGAGTTTTCGCGCGCGGTATTGTTCGGCGAAGTTGTGACAAGCACTTTCTGAAGGTGAATTAGGCGAGCTGCAAAGTTGATGCTGGGATGATTAAGCGCTTCGGCCAATTCGGAAGTTTCCTCGCAGTGCTGCTCCTGGTGTGTTCGATCCCCACGCCGGTCGATGCGCAGCGTGGAGGCCGCAGATCGCCACCATCGCCCCCGCAGAACAAGACTAATCCAGCAAAGACCCAGGGCAAGTCGAACACCCAATCCGGAACGAAGCCAAACGATCTCCCCAATAACGGTGCCAACGGCGCAAATGCAGGCAACAACGCCAATGCCAACAATCAAGGCGCTGGAAATCAGATGGCTGGGCTGCCTCCGAAATGGATCGAGAATCTGCAAGGCATGCCGCCGGATCAACAGGAACGCTTCATGCAGAACAATGCAGCGTTCAAAAACATGACTCCCGAACGGCAAGCTCAGATTCGAGCGAATCTGCAGCATTGGAACAGCCTCACGCCCGATCAGCGTGACATCTTGCGCCAGCGTCAAGCCGTCTTGGCGCAAATGACACCCGAGCAGCGCCGATACGTTCAGCAGGATCTGCTGCCTCGATGGCGGGATTTGCCCCCGCAGCGCCAGCAACTGATCCGTCAGCACATGCAGCAAATCAAGGGCTTGAGCGATTCCGATCGCGAAGCCAAATTGAACGATCCCGAATTCGTCAAGGGTTTGAGCCCCGAAGAGCAGGGAATGCTCCGGGATCTTAGCCATTTTCAGGTTGGTCCAGCCTTCACTCCGAAGCAAGAGCCTCCGGATTCATAGAAAATCGAAGAAAATTTTGTCATCTAGTAACTGATTGGCAACAAATCCCGGTACCGCTCGCTAGTAATCGCCAGACTATCCTTCGACGCCGCCATGAACGTAACCCCAAGCCCTAGTGGTTTGGCCTGAATCGCGCAATCTCGCAAGCCACTTTTTCAAAAAGGGCTCGGCCCCTATCTGATCGGAATATCCACAGAAAATTTTGAAAACAAAGCGGATTTCGCTTGACAGAAAACCTTCCCTGCATACAATCGTGGCACAAAGTGGGAACAAGTGGTAGCAAGTGTTCAACGGTGGTGAAAGTGGCTGGTTTTCCGACAGCTTTGCGCGTACCCAAAAATGCTACGGGGAAACTCTCCAGCGACGGTCGACGAAAAGGGACGCATCAAGGTCCCCTCTGTCTTTTTGGAGACGCTCAAAGAGTGGGGAGACAAATTCTATGTCACCAGCGAGAACGGGGATCGAGCTTACATCTACCCGATGAAGGTCTGGAACGAGATCGAGGAGCGTCTTTCAAAACTCTCCGGTCACAATCGGACCAAACAGAAGTTTCTGAACCGTACCAATTATTACGGGCAGGTGGTCGAACTGGACGGGCAGGGAAGACTTCTGATTCCAGCAGTTTTGAGGGAAGCGGCGCAGATGAAAGGTGACGTGGACGTGCTCGGGAACCTGAAGCATTTGGAAGTGTGGAATCACACCAGGTTCGTTGAGCAGCTCAACAACAGCCCCATCACACAAGACGACGAAAAGATTCTGGACGACTTGGGCATCTGAAGCTTGGAAGCGGCGCATACGCCGGTCTTGGTCGACGAAGTAATCCGCTGGCTGGGGATCAAGCCAGAGGGGATTTACATAGATGCGACCGTGGGCCTGGGCGGACATGCGATAGAGATCGCGAAGCGGCTTACGACCGGGAAGTTGATCGGGCTGGATCGCGATGAGCAGGCGCTGGGGATCGCGCGAGAACGCTTAAAGGAATTTGAGAACAAAGTGACGCTAGCACACGCCAATTTCGAGAATCTGGACGAGGCGGCAAAAGGACTTGGTTTTCCGCTGGTGGACGGCGTTCTGGCGGATTTGGGCGTATCGAGCATGCAGCTCGATCGTCCTGAGCGCGGGTTTTCTTTCCGAGCGGCGGGCCCCATCGACATGCGCATGGACCTGAGCGCAGAGGGCACCGCGGATGAAATTGTGAACGGCTGGTCGGAACGTGAACTGGCCGATGTGCTCTACAACTTCGGTGAAGAGCACGATTCACGCAGGATCGCCAGGGCAATTGTACGGTCGCGGCCCATCCGCTCGACCGAACACCTGGCAACGGTTGTGGCAGGGGCCCGGCATATGGGGGGAAGGCAGAAACTGCATCCCGCGACAAAAACGTTTCTGGCGCTGCGGATAGCGGTGAATCGAGAGCTGGAGGCACTCGGGCAGTTTCTTTTACGGACCCCTGCCACTTTAAATTCTGAAGGACGAGTCGTCGTGCTGAGTTATCACTCGCTCGAAGACCGTTTGGTGAAATATGCGTTCCGTGAGCAGGCCGCAACCGGCGTGCTTCGTATCTTGACCAAGAAGGCGGTCCAAGCCCCCGCTGAAGAGGTTCACAACAACCCTCGCTCTCGTAGCGTCAAGCTTCGTGCAGCGGAGAAAGTGCCAGGCTTGCAGTGACCGAGTTCTTTACCGTGAAACGAATTGACAATTCCCGAGTGGTCCGAATCGCAGCCCCGCGACGTTTGCGCGAATGCGCAAGACTCGTGGGTCTGGCCGCGCTGCTGGCCACTGGTGTCCTGCTTTATGCCTGGCAGCATTTCCAGTGCATCCAGATGAGTTACCAACTGGAAGAACTCAAGGCTGCGCGCGCGCAAGCCATGGAGTTTAACCAGGAGCTTCGACTGGAAGTTGCCGGACTGCGCTCTCCCATGCGCATTGATGCGATTGCCCGTCACCAGTTGGGACTGACGGCTCCCGTGCCGGGCCAGGTCGCGCCGATGCAAACTCCGGGAGGACCCATCCTCGCACAAGCGCGGCGGAGTTCCCCTCCAGCCGCCCAATAAATGGAACTTTGCCCAGACCGGATTCGCAGCCATTCAACGCTGCAGCTGGATTTGTGTGATTGCACTGAAATTGGAGCTGGAGATTCTTTTTCAAAATGGACTGGCGCAGTCCCCGCGTCCGATTACTAATCGTTGCTGCCACCGTGTTGTTCTGGATGGTGGCAGCCGTAAGCCGTCTCGCCTACTTGCAGTTATTTTGTTACGGCGACTACCTAAATCGCGCCGAACGCCAGCAGCATCGCATCGTAGAAATCAGTCCACACCGGGGAATTCTTTACGACCGAAACATGCATGAGCTGGCCATGAGCGTTTCCGTGGACTCGTTTTTCGCAGTCCCCTCAGAAATTACGGACCACGACATGGTCGCCCGCTTGCTCTCCCGTGTGTTGGATACAACTCCGGATGACATTTCGACCAAGCTGGCTGGTTCAGCCAATTTTGTCTGGCTGGCACGCAAACTCCCTCCTGAAAAAGCGGAGCGCATCAAAGAAATGAATCTGCATGGCATCTACCCGGTCAAGGAGCGGCAACGTTTTTACCCGAAGCACCAGCTGGCCTCCCATATTCTCGGTTACGTAGATATTGATGAGAAGGGGTTGGGCGGCATCGAGTATTCACTCGATTCACAGATTCGTGGGCGCCCCGGGCGCATGATGGTGCTCGCGGATGCGCATCGGCGCTGGTTTGACAGTTCCGAAAAGGGCGCTGAAGCCGGGTCCAATGTTGTCCTCACGCTGGATCAAAACATCCAGTACATCGCGGAAAAGGAGTTGTCGCAGGCGATTCGCGACACGCATTCGATTGCCGGCACGATCCTCGTGGAAGATTCCAGCTCTGGCGAAGTCTTGGCCATGGCCAACTATCCAACCTTCGATCCGAACTCAAGAGGAGATGCCTCGTCAGACGCCCGCATGAACCGCGCCGTAGCCGCCCTTTATGAGCCGGGTTCCGTTTTCAAGATCGTGACCCTGGCCGCCGCTCTCGAAGAAGGGATCACTACGCCCGATGAAGTCGTGGATTGCCAAATGGGCGCAATATACGTGGAAGGACATCGCATCCGGGATCACAAACCATTCGGTCTTCTAACCGTTTCGCAAATCTTAGCCAAATCGAGTGACGTTGGGGCCATCAAATTAGGATTGCGGCTCGGCGCCCCAAAGCTTTATGACTACATCCGCGGCTTCGGCTTTGGTGCGCCCACAGGAATTGATCTGCCCGGCGAAAGCCGCGGCCTCCTGCGGCCGCTGGACCACTGGACCGTTGTTTCGCCCGCCTCCATTTCCATGGGACAGGAAGTTGGCGTAACGGCGATTCAGTTAATTTCCGCCATGAACTCCATCGCTAATGGGGGAGTCTGGGTACGTCCTCATGTTTTGCGAGGTTACGGAAAGAACGACCAACTCGTGTCAACCGGGCAAGTGGAATCTCGACGCGTAATCCAACCCACCACGGCGGCCACTTTGCGCTCGATGCTGGAGGGTGTAGTGCTCGAAGGCACTGCCCCTGCCGCGCGATTGGAGGGTTATACGGCCGCGGGAAAAACAGGGACAGCTCAGAAAATTGACCCTTCGACGGGCCGCTATTCTCCTACAAAGTTCATTGCTTCATTTGTTGGGTTCTCGCCGATCAATAACCCGGCCGTCACAATCCTGGTGACATTGGATTCACCTGTCGGGCTACATGAAGGTGGAGACGTATCCGCACCGGTTTTCAAGCGCGTGGCTGAGCAGGTGCTCGCTTACTTGAATGTGCCGCAAGACGAGCCCGTCAATCCGGGGCTCAAACGCGCCGGCTATCAACCCAAGAGTACCGCATTGGAAGCGGATTCCAGCGATTTCGATCCCGGACAGTTTGAATCGTCTACCGCGCCTGCTGACATTGTGTCACCTCCACAGCAACATCACGTTGCGCAGACACGACCGCCGACGCTTGCTCTTGCCGACGGAGAGGTGGTCACGCTTCCTCCGCTTACGGGATTAACCGTACGCGAAGTTTCTCAGCAGTGTGCACGCCTCGGAGTCTCTCCCGTCCTGATTGGTACTGGGGTTGCTCTTGAAGAGGTGCCGGAAGCCGGTACCACAATTCGGCGCGGCAGCAGGGTAACGGTGCGGTTTGGCCGACAGGCGCCACCTATGCGGACCACTCCCTCAGGGGAACGGAAAAATTGACCATGCCTGCTAAGACACATGCCGAACCAAATTTGAGCGCGAATACCTCGGACGCTATATTTAATAAGGGGGGAATGAAGATCTCAGATCTTCTTGCGGGAGTATCCACGACGCAATCGCCGTCGGTGACCGGCGAACTTGCCGGGCGGGAAGTGGACGGCATCGCCTACAGTAGCCGCAAAGTTACTCCGGGCTCGGCCTTCTTTGCCATCCGCGGCGAATCGACCGATGGGAATCTGTTCATTACGGATGCAATTGACCGCGGCGCGACAGTGATTGTAAGCGAATTGCCGCGCCTCAATGCCTCCGCGCTTTCAGCGGAATGGCAACAGCTTTTCTCGCGCTCCGGTTCATTGATTGAGCCAAAGACAATTCCGGACAATGTCGGTTGGATTCAAGTCCGAGAACCGCGCAAGGCTCTTTCGATCGCCTCGGCAAACTATTTTCATCATCCGGCGGCCGCGATGAAGCTCATCGGCATCACCGGCACCAGTGGCAAGACAACTACAAGTTTTCTGGTGGATTCAATTCTTCGTGCTGCGGGCATCACGACCGGACTTTTCGGCACCATTGTTTATCGCACGCCACGCGCTGAAATTAAGGCAACGAACACGACACCGGAATCATTGGACATGCAGAGTTTTCTCGCCGATCTTCGTGACGCGGGTGGGACTGCTGCCGTGATGGAGGTCAGCTCTCACGCGCTGGCAATGGATCGCCTGTGGGGCACCCACTTTGACGTGGCCCTTTTCACCAACCTTACCAGCGACCACCTCGACTACCACAAGAACGTGGACGATTATTTCGCAGCCAAGCGTCTGCTCTTCTCAGGGACAGGCGCGGGCCCGCCCGCTGTGGGGGTAATAAACAGCGATGATCCGCGCTCCAAACCGCTCTTCGCGCTGGCTGGCCGCACGCTGACCTTCGGTTTGACGAACGGAGCACAGATAACCACGCGCAATTTCGCGCTTTCCTTTTACGGATTGCAATTCACCGCACAAACACCGGAAGGAAAGATAGAAGTCCGCTCCTCGCTGGTGGGACGCATCAACGTATTCAATATTCTAGCGGCCATCGGCGCGGGCCTGGCGTTGAACATTTCACCCCTAAATATCGAGCGGGGAATTTCGCAGCTTGCCGCCGTCCCAGGCCGATTCGAGCGAATTGATTGCGGCCAGCCATTCCTCGTCATCGTGGACTACGCACACACCGACGATTCTCTGCGCAAACTGCTCGCCACCGCGCGCGAGCTTCATCCCGAAGGGCGCCTGATCACGCTATTTGGCAACGGGGGTGATCGAGACCGCACCAAGCGACCGGCAATGGGGGAAACTGCGGCGCGCGCCAGCGATCTGGTGGTCCTTACTGTTGACAATCCGCGCAGCGAAGACCCGCTGCGCACCATCAACGATTCCGTCGTTGGAATTCAGCGCACCCGCACGCCCTATCGCGTGGAACCGGATCGAGAACGAGCCATCGGAATGGCCTTCGATGAAGCTCGCCCGGGGGACATTGTTCTGTTGATAGGCAAGGGTCACGAGACTTATCAAATGATGAAAGACGGCCCCGTTTATTTCAACGAGCGCGAAGTGGCTCGCCGCTTGCTCCTTGAACGGGGGTACGGAAAGTAGCAGGGAATTAGGCCGGCCTGGCCCGGGCTAGGCAGGTGCTCTGGATCGTGGTCCAGGAGCGAAATCGAGTCGTGCGGCCCAGCCCTCTCGAAAACATATGCGGTGGACGATCAATCAAGTGGCTCGCGCTCTGGGTGTTACGGCTCCCCAGGGCCTTGACCCCGTGGCCCGGCTGGCCGGTGTCTCGATTGATTCTCGCGCGGTGGGCCGGGGAGAGCTGTTCTTCGCCATACACGGGCCGCGTCACGATGGACACGCTTTTGTCGGCGCCGCCCTCTCCTCTGGAGCGGGGGCGGCCGTGGTGGCCGCGTCGCGGCTCGGGGATTATCCCGATGGGATACGCGAAAAACTCTTCGCGGTCCCCGAAACGCTCGCGG
The DNA here is from genome assembly GCA_035308165.1 of Candidatus Acidiferrales bacterium. Lineage (GTDB taxonomy): Bacteria > Acidobacteriota > Terriglobia > Acidiferrales > UBA7541 > DASTCZ01. The sequence continues at coordinate 93,624 of DATGHC010000007.1, forward strand.
CGCTCCAGCAACTGGCGCAGGCTATTCGGCGCGAATGGGGCGGGCGCGTCGCGGCAGTTGCGGGCTCGGTTGGCAAGACCACGACCAAGGAGATTTTGGCGGCCCTTGTGGCCGCGCGGTTCCGCGTACTGAAGACGGAAGGGAACCTGAATAACGAATACGGTTTGCCGCTGACGCTCGCGAAGCTCGAGCCGGATCACGAGGCGGCAGTTTTGGAATTGGGGATGTCGCGGCGCGGCGAACTCGCTCGCCTGACGGCTATTGCGGAGCCGGAGATTGGCGTGATCACGCGGATTGCCGTCGAGCATCTCGAATTTTTTTCTGGAGTGGACGAAATTGCGCTGGCCGAGCGCGAGCTGATTGAAGGTTTGCCCGGGCGCGATACAATTTCGGTTATCAATGCAGATGACGCGTACGCCGGGGATTTCTCGACAGTCGCGCCGGGTCGAGTGGTGACATTTGGATTATCAGCCGCGGCCGATTTTCGCGCCGAAGCGATTGAGGATCGCGGCGCGGATGGAAGCGTGTTCACGCTGGTGGCGCCCGAAGGGCGCGCACGGCTCACGTTGTCATTGGCCGGCAGGCACAACGTGACCAACGCGCTGGCTGCTCTGGCGGCCTCCAATGTTTGGGGGATTGGTGCGCAAGAAGCCGCGAGAGTCCTGCCGCGACTGACACCAGCTGCCATGCGCGGAGAGGTGTTGCGTTTTGAGGAAGGGTTCACGGTCATCAACGATTGCTACAACTCGAGCCCCACCGCCGTGGTGAGCATGATTGATTTGCTCGCCTCGACACCAGGCGTTCGCCGGCGGATTTTGGCCGCGGGTGAAATGCTGGAGTTGGGGTCGACATCGATAGAACTGCATCGCGAATCCGGCCGTTACGCAGCTGCAAAAAAAATCGATTGGATTGTTGGCGTGCAAGGCGACGCCGCCGAGCTGGTCCGCGCAGCGGTGAACGCGGGGGCGCCGCCCGACCAATCGAAATTCTTCACCACTTCCCAGGATGCGGCGGAATTCATCTCCGCGCTCATCGAGCCTGGCGACCTTCTGCTGGTAAAGGGCTCGCGCGGGGTCCGCATGGAACGCATCATCGAAGCCATTCGGGCCAAACATGCATTGCCAGAAGCCGCGGCGGGGGTTTCGCGCGGTCCGGAGCGGCACTGACATGCTTTACTACCTTTTTTACGAAGTACTCCGGCAATATTTCAAAGCCCTCAACGTATTTCGCTACATCACCGTACGGACAGCTTACGCCAGCCTTACGGCTTTATTTCTCTCAATGGTGCTCGGGCCTTGGGTCATCCGACGCTTGCGCGAAATGCAAATCGGCCAGTTCATTCGCGAGGAAGGCCCCAAGAGCCATCAATCAAAAGCGGGCACGCCCACCATGGGTGGAGTGCTGATCGTCATCGCCACAGCGGTGCCAACTCTACTTTGGGCGGATTTGAAGAATGCCTATGTATTGCTCGCTCTCGGCGCGATGCTTGCCTTCGGCGCCATCGGGTTCGCGGATGATTATCAGAAAACTATCCGGCGGAACAACAAGGGCCTTTCCGCTAAATCAAAAATGACCTTCCAGGTGCTGGTAAGCCTGCTAGCCGGAGTCGTGCTTCTCATTCTGCTGACTCGTGGCGTCTATTCCACTCAATTGATAATCCCATTTTTCAAGAACTTTCATCCCGACTTAGTCGTCCACGCGGTACTCGGACACAGCTACTTGTGGCCGCTGGGCTTTGTGCCATTTTTGCTTTTCATTATTTTGGTTGTGGTGGGTTCATCGAACGCCGTAAATCTCACCGACGGCCTCGACGGACTGGCCATCGGATGCACCATCATCGCCGCAGGCGCGCTCACCATCCTGACTTATCTCACCAGCAACTCGCGCTTCGCCAGCTATCTCGACATCCAGTACATCCCGCACGCGGGCGAATTGACAGTTTTCTGCGGCGCGCTGGTTGGCGCTTCGCTGGGCTTTCTTTGGTACAACGCGCACCCCGCAGATGTTTTCATGGGGGATGTTGGCTCGCTTGCGTTGGGTGGCACCATCGGCGTAATTGCCGTCATCATCAAACAGGAAGTGCTCTTGTTTTTCGTCGGCGGCGTTTTCGTCATTGAGGCCGTCTCCGTGATTCTGCAGGTGGCTTCCTATCGCCTCACCGGGAAGCGCATTTTTCGCATGGCGCCATTGCACCACCACTTTGAGCTGGCAGGCTGGAGCGAATCGAAGGTAATCGTCCGCTTTTGGATTGCCGCGCTGATTTTCGCGCTGTTTTCGTTGACGACTTTGAAACTGAGGTAGCAGGAGAACGGAAGGGGATTGAGTGGGACCGGGAATCGAACTTCGAGGGAAGCGCGTATTGGTTGTGGGACTGGCGCGGACAGGCATCGCCACAGCGCTTTTTTGCGCCGCTCGGGGAGCGCGCGTAACCGCGACGGAGGAGCGCACGGAAGCTAACGTGGCCGAAGCCGCAGCCAAGCTGCGTGCCGCGGGCATCACTCTCGAGCTGGGCGGCCACCGGGAATCAACATTTTTTGCCCAAGACTTGATCGTGCCAAGCCCGGGCGTGCCTGCCACGCTGTCGCATCTTGCGGCCGCACGTGGCGCGCGAATTCCTGTTTGGAGCGAGATAGAACTGGCCTGGCGATTTTTGCGCGGGAGGCTGGTGGCCATCACCGGCTCGAATGGTAAGACCACCACAACTTCCCTTACCGGTCATATTTTTGAAAGTGCGGGCATCCCAACCATCGTTGCGGGAAACATCGGGACTCCGCTTATCTCTCGGGTGAGCGAAACAAGTGACTCCACTGTATCGGTCGTAGAAGTCAGCAGCTTTCAGCTCGAGCTGATTGACAAGTTCCGCCCCGACATCGGATTGCTGCTCAACATTACGCCGGACCATCTCGACCGGCACTCATCATTGGAAGCATATGGGCGCGCGAAGGCACGCCTTTTTGAGAATCAATTGGCGTCCGACGCTGCCGTTCTGAATGCTGATGATGTCGGCGCCTCACAATTTGCGCCCACCGGCCCGCGAGTTTTCTGGTTTAGCCTTACCAAGCGCGTCGCCAGTGGGGTTTTCCTGCGTGATGATGACCTCGTCTTCCGCCGCGACGGCGCGGAATCAGTGCTCCTTCACCGCGCTGACATCGGGTTGCGCGGCAATCACAACGTCGAAAATGTAATGGCAGCGGCGGGCGCCGCATTTCTGGCGGGCGTGGCGCCACGAGCCATCGCTGCTTCCGTGCGCAGCTTCGCCGCGGTCGAGCACCGCCTCGAATTCGTCGCCGCAATCAACGGCGTTGAATATTTCAACGACTCGAAAGCAACCAACGTGGACGCCACTCTCAAGGCACTCGACGCTTTCCCGGGTAACCTGCTGGTGATTCTTGGTGGCAAGGACAAGGGCGGAGACTTCACTTTGCTGCGCGGTCCGCTCCAAAAGCACGCAAGAGCTGCTTTGCTGATCGGCGCTGCCGCCGAAAAAATCGAGTCGCAGATCTCCGGCTCGGTTCCCGTGGAATCCGTCGACAATATCGACAGCGCTGTTCGCCGCGCCGCCGAACTCGCCCAGCCCGGCGACACGGTCCTACTGGCACCGGCCTGCGCCAGCTTTGACCAGTTCCACAATTACGAGCATCGAGGGCGCGTGTTCAAACAACGAGTCCGTCTGCTTCAGGAGGAATTCGCCGCGGGGGATCGCGCGCGAGCGAGCTAATTATGTTCCGCAGACTCGAAACCGACCGCTGGTTGTTCCTTTCCACGATCGCGCTTTGTCTGGTTGGCGCCGTGATGGTCTTCAGTGCCTCTGCGGTGACCGCACGTGAAGAATATGGCCACGCCTCTCATTTCCTGCTGCGCCAGCTGCTGTGGCTCGTCCTCGGCGCTGGAGGAATGCTCCTTCTCATGAATGTGGATTACCGGATTCTGCGCAAGCCGGCAATCGTCCTCGGTGGACTTACCGCTATCCTGCTCATGCTTGTCGGCGTCTTCTTTCTCGACCGCCACCACGACACGCACCGCTGGATTTCTTTCGGTGGCTTCGGCTTGCAACCGTCCGAGTTCGCCAAGCTCGCTGTCATCGCCTATCTCGCCTGGTTCTTGGAGCGCCGCTTGAAAGCCGGCCGCAAAAAGTTAGACGACCTGCGCCACACCGTCGTCCCTGCGCTCGGCCCGGTCTTGCTGGTGCTCGCACTGGTGGCCAAGCAGCCCGACCTTGGCACGGCAATCGAAATTTTCCTGATCGCCCTGGCCATGCTGTTCGTCGCCGGAGTTTCCATGAAGTACCTGGCTGCAGCGGGCGCAGCCGTCGTGCCTTTCGTCGTTTACATGATCATCTTCGTCCCCTGGCGGTTCGAGCGCATGGTCAGCTTCCTCTACCCCAACGCCGATCCTCAGGGCAAAGGTTTTCAGTTAATTCAATCTCTAATCGCTGTTGGCTCGGGTGGATTCACTGGCGTGGGCCTCATGGAGAGCCGCCAAAAACTGTTCTATCTACCCGAAGCGCACACCGACTTCATTTTTGCAGTGATCTGTGAGGAATTGGGCTTCATTGGCGGCACCATTGTGCTCGCTCTTTTTGCGGTTTACGCCTGGCGCGGGATGCGCGCGGCGCTCGAATCGCTCGATCCCTTCGGCAGGTTGGTCGCGCTCGGCATCACCACTATGATCGTCAGCCAGGCGCTCATCAATTTGTGTGTTGTGCTGGGGATGTTGCCCACGAAGGGCATTCCGCTCCCGTTCATCAGTTATGGCGGCTCAAGTTTGTTGGCCATGTTATGGGCCACCGGCGTGCTACTGAACATCAGTCAAAACGCCGGGCGACACCTCGGCAAGCATGTTGCTTGAACGTGGGTGCGAAATCTGAATGCACGTGCGCATTACAAATGGGGGACAAGTGGCCGAAGGCCCACGGGCCATGAAGCTGCTGGTTGCGGGCGGCGGCACTGGCGGCCACGTTTTTCCGGCTCTGGCCGTCACCAAGGAATGGTTGCGTCGCGGGGCCGCTCTGAAGGAATCGAGGGAAGCAGTGTTCGTCGGAACCGAGCGCGGGCTGGAAAACAAGTTGGTGCCGGAAG
>DATGHC010000008.1:0-20783 GCA_035308165.1 Candidatus Acidiferrales bacterium
AGGTGGCTTAGCGGGCATAGTGACGTCATGCCGATGTTCCTGAGCCTTAACACGGCGCTTGGGGTCTGTCTGTTGGTGGCCGTTAATCAGCCGGCCAAGCATCGCTTGATGATCGCCTATGGGGCGTGGTCAAGCCTTGCCCATGGGTTCACGATGACAATCATGTCGGCGCAGGCCGTGGCGCACGGGATACACAGGAAGGATAGCCCCCAGGACATTGTGATCTTTGGCGTGATTGGAGTCACGCTGCTTGCACTCCTCCCCGCAAAACAACCATCGCCGGCCGGCGCGCCTATCAGTGAGCCGCGAGTTGCCGAACTCTAAGCGCCACGGCTCTCAGGCGGAGGAGGCCGCAGCAATAAGACTCGCCGAAAAAATATACACCAGCAAAGGCGTATCCGAAATCGGTTTCGTGGTATGAAAAGAATGGATTTGTTCCCAACCTTTCCGTCTCTAAAGAGCGTAAAAATCGGAGCATGCGGTACGATATACTTAAGACCACCTGAAATAGGGATATTTGCATCTCCCTGTCACGGCCCCTCAATCGTGGGCCTATTCCCGTGGTAGCATCCTGCCCATGAAATACACGATAGCTATTATGATCATATTTGGAGTGATCGCGTGGATTTCGCGGCAGGTAGACTCCCTGAAAGTTCTGCTAAAGCGAGATGAGCCACCTGATCGGCAGACTGGCAAACGCTGAGGTTATTCACTTTGTCAAATCCACAATCGCCCATTGGACGATGCGTGCCATTAACCCATTTGTTTTGATATTCATACAGGATCAATAGGGAGGGGGTAGTTCACTTCATAAAATTCGCGAATTCACCTTCAGTCCTGACTGTCCGAGCCCGCGCTTTACCCCCGGATGCGCCTTCGATAGAATGACTCGTTTTGGATTTGGCCAGCACGCCGCTCAGTCGCGGCGCTCGCGCCGGAAAGCATTCCAAGCGAACACGAAATGCTGAGATTCGTCACAGCCGGAGAGTCACACGGACAGGCTCTGATCGCCTGGATATCCGGTATGCCCGCCGGCGTCCCGGTGGACTTGGAATTCATCAAGCGGGAGCTGCACAGAAGGCAGCTCGGCTACGGGCGAGGAGGTCGGCAGAAAATCGAGCATGATTTCGCTGAGGCCATTGCCGGAATTCGCCACGGGCAGACCATCGGCGCTCCCATTGCCCTGCGCATTGAGAATCGGGATTGGGCCAACTGGGAAAAAGCGCTCCCGGTGGAAGACGTAACCGGAGGCGAAGACGCGCGCCGGCCATTGACGGCTCCCCGCCCCGGCCACGCCGACCTGGCCGGAGCGCTTAAATTTAATTTGCATGATGCGCGCTACATCCTGGAGCGTGCTTCCGCCCGAGAGACAGCCGCGCGCGTGGCCGCCGGAGCAATTGCAAAAATGTTTCTGGCGCAATTTGGAATTGAGATTCTGAGCCACACCATTGCCGTCGGAAAAGCGAGGCTCGAACGCACCATTCCATGGGATGAAATCCGAAAGGTTTGCGCAGATCTCGAATCGCCTTTGCGTTGCGCTGATCCCGCCGCAGCAATCTTGATGAAGGCCGAAGTGGACCATGTCCTGCGCGCGGGAGACACGGTCGGTGGGGCCTTTGAAGTCGTGGCGCACGGGATCCCTCCCGGACTCGGCAGCCACGCCCAGTGGGATGAAAAGATTGATGGACAATTGGCGCGCGCCGTCATGTCCATTCAAGCGGTGAAAGCTGTGGAGCTTGGCAGCGGAATCACGAATTCCGCCTCCTATGGTGCGGAAGTTCAGGACGAAATAGGCTACGATACTGGGCGGCATCGTTTCACGCGCCCGACCAACCGCGCCGGCGGGCTGGAAGGCGGAATCACCAATGGCGAGGACGTGGTGGTGAGGGGATATCTGAAACCGATTTCGACTTTGCGAAAGCCCCTGGGCACTGCTGACCTGGCCACCAAGAAAGAAATCCGCGCTGCTTACGAACGCTCTGATGTTTGTGTGGTGCCCGCGGGTGGAGTGGCCGGCGAAGCCATGGTGGCGTTCGTACTGGCACAGGCGTTTCTTCAGAAATTTGGCGGCGATTCCCTGGGCGAGACGCAGCGAAATTTTGAGGGCTATCAAAAGCAGCTGGATGGCTTTTAAGAAATGAATTCAAGTGACTGGTTCTCGAGACGCATCGAATCGTCTAATGGAAAGGCTGCATTAATCGAATGAGTCCAAAGCAAGAATCCAAACCGGTTGACGATTCGACCGAAATAATTCTCCCCAAGGGAGTAAAGATTTATCCGATTGTGAAATATGGCGACCCGGTGCTGGAGCGGCCCGCGGTCCCGGTCACCAAGTTTGATGAGGATCTCCGCCAGCTCTGCGCCGACATGTTCATTTCCATGTACGCCGCATCGGGAGTGGGCCTGGCGGCTCCGCAGATTGGCCTGGGGATCCAGTTGGCGGTGATCGATACCAGCATCGGCAAGAATCCCGAGGCAAAAATCGTCATCGCCAATCCTGAAATCATCCACGCGGAAGGCGAGCAGCGCGAGGAAGAGGGCTGCCTTTCCCTTCCGGGACACCGTGGAAATGTGATGCGGCCCCTGTTTGTGACCGTAACCGCTCAGGACGCTTACGGAAAGAAATTTGAGATGCGCGGCGAAAACCTTTTGGCCCGCGCCTTCTGCCATGAGATTGACCATCTTCGCGGAACTTTATTTATCACCCATCTGAGCATGCTCAAGCGCGATCTGATCAAGCGGCGCATCCGCAAGTTGCGAAAGGCCGGCGACTGGTAGCCGCCCGCGAATGAGCATGCGGCTGGTTTTCTGCGGCACGCCGGAATTCGCGTTGCCATCCCTGAAGCGGCTGCTCACCGAACCCGGCTTCCAGGTGGAGGCGGTGGTTACGCAGCCCGACCGGCCACGTGGCCGGGGCCAGCATATTTCAGCTTCTCCGGTGAAGCAGTTCGCGCTCGACGAAAAACTTTATCTCTATCAACCGGAAAAAATCCGCGACCAATCCGCATTCAACTTTTTCAAGCGCCTCAATCTCGACGCTGTGGTGATTATTGCCTACGGCCAAATAGTTCCTGAGAACCTCCTGGATGTCCCGAGACTGGGATGGATCAATCTGCACGGTTCGTTGCTCCCGAAGTATCGCGGCGCCGCACCCATCAATTGGGCGATCGTGAATGGTGAAACCAAAACTGGCATCACCACCATGCAAGTGGATGCGGGAATGGATACCGGGCCAATCCTTCTGCAGAAGGAAATGGAAATCGGCGCGGACGAAACCGCACCCGAGTTGACACGTCGTATGTCGGTGGAGGGATCGGATTTGGTGGTCGCTTCCCTGCTCCGACTCGAGCGTGGCGAGATCGTCGCGCGACCTCAAGACGGATCGCAGGCTACCTCGGCGCCGCTATTGAAGAAACAGCACGGGCTTTTGGATTGGTCTCTGACCGCGCAACAGATATACAACTGCATCCGTGGTTTCGATCCATGGCCCGGAGCCTACACTTTCTTCCGTGGACGCCACTGCCGGGTCTGGGGCAGTCCAATGCAAGAGGGACACACTAATCTTTTGGGGACGCAAAGCATGCCCCCCGGCGCCATTGTGCCCGCAATGCCGCAAGGCGGAACGACCATTCTGATTTCGTGCGGCCAATCTACCTGGCTCCAATTGGATTTTGCCCAACTCGAGGGAAAGAAACGGATGTCCAGCCAGGAATTTGCAAACGGAGCACGTCTAAGTAAAACCGAAAGATTTCAATCCACACAGCTTTAAGCCCGGAACTGACGGTCTAAATTAGACCGGAGCACTACGTTCCCTCTCCTTGATTGCGGGCGTGCAAGTCCGCGTGCTAACTTGTAAATGATGGAATTCCGCGAGCGAATGGAATGGCTGCTGCATCTTGGCCTACTGGTATTTATTCTGGCCGCGGCGGCATTCCTGAGCGCGATCACCACCATCCGCATCGCGATACGCAGCAGCGAAGTGCAGATGCCGAGCTTGGTGGGCAAGAGCATGGCAGACGCACAGAACCTTCTTCGTCAGCGAGGCTTGGGACTGAAAGTCGCGGATCGGGTTTATGACGCGCTGCCCGCAGGCAGCGTGGTTCGGCAGACACCTCCGGCCAACAGCGAAGTGAAGTCTTCGCAAGCCGCTCATGTAGTGATTAGCCTCGGGCCCATGAAGGTCACCATCCCACAGCTCGAAGGGCTCAGCCTGCGGGCCGCGCGAATCGCGGTGTTGCAGACTGGCCTGCAACTGGGAGAAGTGTCGGCTCCCTATCTGGACAATTCGCAGCCGGATTCCGTCCTGGTCCAGGCACAGCTCCCTAACACTCAAGCGACCAGCCCGCGCGTCGATGTATTGTCGCCTTTGGGTCCTCGACCGGGTGCCGTGGTCATGCCCTTCTTTATCGGCCTCTCCGAAGGCGAGTCGCAGAGGCAACTTACCTCGGTCGGCGTCAAGAACATCAAGTCCACGCCAGTTCCGGCGGCACAGTGGCCCATTGGGACCGTGATGGACCAATCTCCCTCTCCCGGGAGCCGCGTTGCCTTGGACGGCTTCGTCGAGCTCAAAGTGGCGGCCCCCGCACCTCCTGACATTCACGACGGAAACGATTGATTTTCCAGCACTAATCGGGGCAAACGCTGTGCTAAAATCCCCGCGGGGGGATTGTGCGTCCGCGTACGGAAATAGCTCCATCCATTCTTGCGGCCGATTTTGCCTGCCTGGGCGACGCCATTCGCGCCGTAGAGAGCGCCGGCGTCCGAATGGTTCACGTGGACGTGATGGACGGCCATTTTGTGCCCAATATCACCATCGGTGTGCCGGTTGTGGCATCTCTTCGCAAGGCAACCCGTCTCATGCTCGATGTGCATCTGATGATTGAGAACCCGGAACGCTATGTGGAGGCGTTCGCGCAGGCGGGGGCGGATACACTGCTCATTCATCAGGAGTCAACGCAGAATCTGGATCGAGCGCTCAACATGGCGCGCGAGCACGGTTGCAACACGGGGGTGGTGATCAATCCGGCGACGCCAGTCTCTTCGCTAAGCGAAGTGCTGGGCCAGGTGTCGCAAGTGCTGGTGATGTCAGTGAATCCAGGATATGGCGGACAGCGCTTTATTCCCAACTCGATCGAGAAGATTTCTCAACTGCGCGTGCTGCGCGAACGCCACAACTACAATTACCGGATCGAAGTGGACGGCGGTGTGGCCGCCGAAAACATCGCCGAGATCGTCCGCGCCGGAGCCGAGATTTTGGTGGCGGGGACATCCGTTTTTCAAACACCCAACCCAGCCGAAGCGGTTCGCCGTTTACAGCAAATAGCCACTGATGCGGTGGCGGAAAAGGTTTGAGGTGCCGTCCGTGAAATTAGCTCGAAATGTGGTGTTGATATTGATGTGTGCGACGATCGCCGTTTCTGCCTTCGGCCAAAAAAAATCAAAAGCCAAAAAGGGGCCGACCGACACGGGCGATTCGCAGGCACCGGACAAAGTTCTCTATGATCGCGCGACCGAGGAAATCAAACACGGCAAATATGAAGTGGCGCGCCTGCAACTTCAGGCCTTGCTGAACACTTATCCGGACAGCGAATACCTGGCCAAAGCCAAGCTCGCGGTGGCCGATTCTTATTACAAAGAAGGCGGCAGTGGAAATCTCGCCCTGGCGATTGATGAGTACAAGAGCTTCATCACCTTCTTCCCTTTCCTCGATGAAGCCGCGTACGCACAGATGCAAGTGGCCATGACACATTACAAGCGCCTAGACAAACCCGACCGGGATCGTACGGAAGCGGAGTTAGCCGAGCAGGAATTCCAGATTTTTCTGCAAAAATACCCGAACAGTCCGCTAACCGCGGCTTCGGAACAGCGTTTGCGCGACGTTCAGGAAATGTTGGCCGAGGGAGATTTCCGAATCGCGTCCTACTACGACATGAGGAAATCCTATAAGGCCGCTATGACGCGCTTCAGCGATATCTCCAGCCGCTATCCTCTCTATAGCAAATCAGATCTCGTCCTCTGGAGGCTCGGAGACCTTTGGCAAAAGGCTCCTCTGAATGTGCCTTCAGATCAGAAAGAGCAAATGGAGCTCGCGCGCAAGCAACTTGCCGCCACGTACTACGCCCGAATTGTTCACGATTATCCCCTCTCCAACCTGGTCCCCAAGGCCAAGGAAAAACTGACGGAGATGGGTGTCGCGATTCCACAAGCCGATCCGGTTGCGCTCGCCCGCATGCAACAGGATCAACAAATGCCCAGGAACCGTCCGGGGGTTTTCAGCCATGTTTCAGGGATAATTCACAGCGCTCCGGATGTTTCCATGGCAGCGCGAGTTGGTTCACCGAACATGAACCCGCCCGATGACAACGGTACTTCCTCTGATCCTCTCAAGCCAGGGGCCGGAGGTATGGGTGTCGTCGGTGGCGCAGCCAGCGGTAGCGGGACGACCGACAGTTCGGCCGGGTCGACTGGAACATCTGGAACCACGACCAGTGATACAAGTGGCTCCTCGACTGGAAGCGGAAGCACAGCAGCCATTCAGATTTTGTCCACTGGAGGAACTACTCCAACCCCTCCCACAACTTCTCCGGCCACACCTCCAACAACTCAACCAGCGACAACAACTGCGCCGCCTGTGACAACTCCACCGACGTCAACCGCTCCGGCGACATCCACCGCTCCGCCCCCCGTGACAACGACTGGTGCGACGGGTGAATCGTCAAGTACGTCGTCCAGCACCAGCAGCAGTACGGCACCAGCTCCGACGACAGGAAGTGCACAAACTCCCGCAAAGGCGACTCCGACTCCGCCATGCACTACAAAAGACAAAAGGCCGGAGTGCAAACAGGACTCCACCAAGGAATCCTCCAGCAAGAAGAAAGGCATCAAGAAAATAATCCCCTGGTAGGAATTCCCGATTCAAAGTGGATGCCTGTACTAAGGTACAGCCCTGAACGGGTGCGATACACCTGTCTGAAGGGTATGTTGACTCATCATTGTCAGGGTGCTACCAATGGATGAGGGGCGGTGCGTGCCCAAACGCCGCCCGGAGATACCGAGTGCCCACAATCCTGGTAGCCGACGATAACAGCAACATTCAGAAGATGGTTGCGCTTGCCTTCAAAGATGAGGGCATAGACGTGGTCACCGTGGGTAATGGCGAGGCGGCCATAAGAAAAGCGGTTGAAGTTACGCCCGACATTGTCCTGGCCGATATTTTTATGCCTGTTCGCAGCGGTTACGAAGTCTGCGAATATCTAAAGCAGACTACTCGATTTGCGCACATTCCCGTCATCCTCCTGGCAGGTGCATTTGATCCTTTCGATGAGCGCGAAGCCCAACGAGTGGGCGCCGACGGCGTGCTGAAGAAGCCATTCGTCCCAACCGACCCTTTGGTGAATCTGGTGAAGGGCCTGCTGGCCAAATCCAGCTCGTCCGTACTGGTTTCGGTTGCGACTCCCGCCCAATCTGCAACTTCGTTTGAAGGGAAGCCTGCCTCGGCAGCTCCCGTCGCGCCCCACCATTCGGAAAAACCGCCTGCCGCTAGTATTACACCGGAGTTTTCCTCCGAAATGGACGAAGAGCCGGTAGTACAGGATTTTTCGCTCACACCGAGTCAACTTGGGTCTGGAAAAGAAGGCGGTTCTGACCCCTTTGCCGACATGCTCGCGAGGCACGCCGAGAAAGATGCTGAACCGTTGTTCCAGCCCTCTTTTCAAAAGGACTTACCGCAACAGGAAACGGCTGAGGCCACAGATAATCTGCCGTCCTGGATGACCAACCCCCCCGCCGCTGAGCAAACTGTCCCGAGCATCGAAGATGTTGGATTCGTCCAAAAATCGCCGCCACTAAATCCGCAGGAAAAGCAGTTGGGCGGCCGCGGATGGCACATCGAGCCCGCCGGGAGTTCAAATCCCGAGGAAGAGACGATCGTTGAACCGTTGGATCGTTTTGTCTCGCAGCACCTTTCTGAACCCGTTCAACCCGTTCCTCAAGGCAAATCCAATTCTGTTTTCGCGCCTCCTCCTCCACCGGTGACTGCTTTCTCTATTGAAAGTGCCGACGATGAGATCCATGTACAAACGCCGAAACCCGCAAATAGTTTGATTGAAACCGATGAACTGACATCTTCGGTGAAGCCGGCTTCATCCATAACAGACTGGCAACCAACTTTCCCTGCTGCGCCGCCCCAAGGAGCCCAAATACTGGATCCTGCCGAAGAACCAGTTCCTTCCTGGCGAAGTTTTACGCCGGTGGCTGGTCCTCCGAGCCATCCAGTGATTGAAGAAGTCCATGAACCTGTCGCTGCCTCTGAGGAAAGCCATGGCGCGCAGGAACAGAATATCGCGAAGGAAAGTGGCGACATAGAAGGCATTAACGTCACCACCGAAAGCAATTTCACGGAACTGCAGGCGGCACCTCAATTGGAAACTCGACACGAGCCCGCCGCTGAATCTCACACGTTGGCAGATGCTGTGCCCAATCCTGTCGTTCAAGATCAGCCCGTTGCAGATTTCGCGCCGACGCATTCCGTTGAAGACCACAAGGAAGAGAACCGCGCCCCCGAAGCAATTCTTGATGCGAATCAATGGAAGGAATTGGAAGCGGCCACGGTTGAAGTTGCGCGTGCGAATTTGAAAGTGGATGAGATTTCGACCGCCCAAGACAATTCGGTGGCAGTGCCGGCCGCCTCACCCATGGATACGAAAGCGGTGGAGGATATGGTCACCCGAGTTGTGGAACGCATGCAGCCAAAGATTCTTGAGGTCATCACCCGCGAAGTCCTTCGTCCCTTGGTGGAAGCCCTCGTCCGGCGCCAGCTGGAAGAGAAATAGACCATTCATTCCGGATCGACAAATACTCACAACGAATCAACTTCAGAGAGTGGCGAACACGGATTGACGCGCTGCGCGCGCGGCCCGTATAGTAATTGATTCACAGTGGCCGCATTGTGCCGCTCCGTGTTTCCATGACCAAAGAAATCCCCAAAGCGTACGAACCACAGCTGATTGAGCAGCAATGGGCGCAACGATGGGTGGACTCCGGCTTGTTCCGCGCTGAGGAAAGCGCCGACGGGCCCGTTTTCTGCATCGTCATACCACCTCCAAACGTCACCGGATACATTCACATCGGCCACATGCTGGAGCACACGCAGATTGACATCTTGACACGCTGGCACCGCATGTCCGGACATCGCACGCTCTGGCTCCCCGGAATGGACCATGCCGGAATCTCAACTCAAGTTGTGGTTGAGCGCGAACTTGCCAAGCAGAACCTGACCCGCCAGCAGCTCGGCCGTGAAGAATTTGAGCGCCGCGTGTGGGAGTGGAAAGCGAAAAGCGGTGGAACCATTAAGAAGCAGATGATTCGCCTAGGAGAATCTGTTGACTGGTCGCGGGAGAGATTTACACTCGACCCGCCTCTTTATCGCGCGGTGCTGGAAGCGTTTCTACGCCTGTACAAACAAGAGCTCATCTACCGCGGTCGGTACATCATCAACTGGTGCCCGCGATGCCTGACAGCTCTAAGCGATCTGGAAGTTGTCCACGAAGAGCGCCAGGGCAGCCTTTGGTTTCTGCGTTACCCGGTGGTCGGCTCCAACGAAAACATTCTTGTGGCCACAACGCGACCCGAGACGATGCTGGGTGACACCGCAGTTGCCGTTCACCCCGAGGACGAGCGCTACAAGCAACTGATCGGCAAAAAAGCTCGCCTCCCGCTGATGAACCGGGAAATTCCGATCGTCGGGGACGCCGCCGTGGACCGTGAGTTCGGCACGGGAGCTGTCAAGGTCACGCCCTTCCATGATCCCAATGATTTCGAGTTGGGCCGCCGGCATAACTTGCCTGAAATTGACGTGATGACGGAAGACGGACACATGTTGGCGAATGCCGGTCCGTACGCCGGGCTCGACCGTTTCGATGCGCGAAAGCGCATCGTGGAGGATTTGAAAGCTCAGGGATTCCTGGACCATGTGGAGAATCATCCGCATTCCGTGGGAATCTGCGACCGTTGCAAGACGGTGGTCGAGCCGCGAGTTTCCACGCAGTGGTTTTGCAAAATGAGTCCAATGGCTGAAGTCGCAATGAAAGCGGTGGCCGACGCCAAGCTCTCCATCGTTCCCGACAACCAGCGAAAGATCTTTCTGGATTGGATGGCAAACATCCGTGACTGGTGCATCTCACGCCAGCTTTGGTGGGGACACCGCATTCCCATTTGGCATTGCAAAAAATGTTCAACGATGACTCCTGCGGTCAATTCTGACGTTGAGATGATCGACGGACACGCGCGCGCTGCGAGTCCTCCGAAGGCTTGCGGAAAGTGCGGCAGCAGCGACCTGGAACAGGATCCCGATGTGCTGGACACCTGGTTCAGCTCCGCTCTGTGGCCATTTTCAACGCTTGGCTGGCCGGACGATACGCCGGACCTGCGCACTTATTTTCCCAATAGTCTGCTGATCAGCGGCTACGACATTCTTTTTTTCTGGGATGCGAAAATGGTTATGCTCGGGTCGCGATTGACGGGCCGAATTCCCTTCCCTGAACTTTATTTGCACTCGCTGGTCCGCGATGAGCATGGGCAGAAAATGTCCAAGATGCGCGGAAATGTGGTGGACCCACTCGATTGGATCGAAAAGTATGGCACCGACGCCCTGCGATTCACATTGGCCATCAAGGCCGCTCCGGGGAGCGACATCTCGCTCAGTGAGGAAGGCGTTCTTGGGTATCGCGCCTTCGCCAACAAGATCTGGAACGCCGCGCGTTTCCTTTACGTGAATCTGGACAAATTCGAGGCGGGCGGTGACACCATCGATCAACTTGCGTCGCCCGAATCGCGCAACTCCGCTCCGCACCGCGCAGACCCGGAATTGCCCCTGGTGGATCGTTGGATTTTTTCGCGATTGGCGCGAGTCGTCCCCAAGGTTAGTCAAGCTCTGCGGGAGTTCCGCTTCCACGAAGCGGCCCATGAGATCTACCATTTCTTTTGGGGAGATTTCTGTGACTGGTACATTGAGTGGTGCAAGCCGCGCCTGAATTCAGAGAATCGAGAAGCCGCTCGCGCGGCCTGGCGGAACATCTTCGCCGTTTACGAAGCGGCGCTTCGCTTGCTGCATCCCTTTATGCCCTTTTTGACGGAAGAGCTTTGGCATCAATTGCCACAGCCTGCTGGTGCACGGTCGATTGCACTTGCGCGGTTCCCTGAAACACCGGCAGCGTGGCTGGATGAGGCTGCTGAAACTGACGTGGCGCTGATCCAGGAAATCACAGGGGCGTCTCGCGCGCTTCGCGCGGATCTGAAGCTCGAACCCAAGCGAAAAGTCAGCGCCGAGTTGTTTATCAGCGATCCGGCCAAGCGCAAACTAATTCAAGATCAGATTGATCCCTTGAGCCGCCTGGCGATTCTTTCGGAAGTGAGTTTTGCTGCGGCTCCACTCAACACTGAGGGTGGGCAAGTTCGCTCAGTGGCGCAATTCGAGATCCGCATTATTTCGGCGGAGACCGTAGATATCCCTGCAGAAATGGCCCGTTTGCGCCGAGAAAAAGAACGCTTGGAGAAGGACATTGCCTCAAAGGAAAGGCAGTTGAACAATGAGACCTTTCTCAGCCGCGCGCCCGCTGAGATCGTGACCGGCCTGAAAACCACGCTGACTGAGCGACAAGTGGAACTTCGCAAAGCACTTGAGCGCATCGCTCAGATCGAAAATTCGGCGGGAGGCTCTGCGACTGCATGATGCCCTCCTGGCAACACGGGTAACCCGCTCCATTTCTTAACCAATGTCCGCAAAACCTAATCCGCGCCCCACTCCAGGTACGACCGAGAAACAATTGATCGCTTTGCTGGCCCTGCTTTCAGATAATCCCATGCTGGTCATTAGCGGCGAAAAAATCGCCAAAGAAATCGGCGTTACGCGATCGACTGTATGGCGCTGGATCACTCGGCTGCGCGAATTGGGCGTGCGAGTAAAAGGCCATCCCAATAGCGGCTACCATATCGAACGCGTTCCGGATGTGCTGGTACCCGACCTGCTGCGTCGTCAATTGACCGGCACCTCTTTCCCCAAACGCATCCTCCATTTTTTCAAAGTGGATTCCACCAACCGCGTAGCATTAGAGGCTGGTCAGCAGGGCGATCCACACGGCACGCTGGTGATTGCCGAGGAGCAAACCGCGGGCCGCGGCCGCTCCGGCCGCGCATGGCATTCGGAGAAAGGCAGCGGCATCTACCTCAGCATTCTACTCCGGCCGGCTTTGACTCCCGTGCAAGCTCCGGCACTTACTCTCGTGGGTGGTCTTGCCGTTTATGACGCCGTTGCGGAACAGTCCGGGCTTAAACCGGACATCCGCTGGCCAAACGACATTCTGGTGAACGGGAAAAAGATCTCCGGAATACTGACGGAAATGTACGCTGAGCCGGATCGGATCAAATTTGTGGTGGTGGGGATCGGCATCAACGTAAACCACGCCAAAATGCCGGCGGAAATTTCCCCTATTGCTACTTCTCTGCGAATAGAAACCGGCAACGTTCAACCGAGGATTGAACTTGCCGTGGGGTTGCTACGACGGTTTGAGACCTACTACAATCAACTCATCAGCGAGGGCCCCGCGCCGATCATTGCGCGCTTCACCGCAGTTTCCAGTTATGCTCAGGGACGCCGCATCAGCGTGGCCAGCGGCCAGGAAACATTTATTGGCATCACGGCGGGGCTCGATGCCAGTGGGTTGCTGCGCGTAACGCGCGACAACGGGCGCACTGAAACAATTTTAGCGGCGGACATCTCCGAGGCTTCCGATGCTGCTCACCATTGATGTCGGGAACACAAACACGGTGCTCGGAGTATTCCGCGGCGCAGAGCTTACAGCCCACTGGCGCCTCACTACCGCGCGCGATCAAACCGTGGACGAATACGGGATCCTGACCCGTAATCTGCTTACGCTCGCAGGCATTGAAAGCGGTGCCCTGAGTGGAGTGATCATCAGCTCCGTTGTACCACCGCTCAACAGCACTCTGGCCGAGACATCGCGGCGATATTTCGAGCGTGAAGCGCTTTTTGTTGAGCCGGGCGTCCGCACCGGAATGCCCGTTCACTATGACAATCCGCAGGAAGTTGGCGCTGACCGCATCGTGAATAGTGTTGCTGCATTTGAGAAATATGGCGGGCCGTGCATCGCCGTTGACTTCGGCACGGCAATTAATTTTGACGCCATATCCGCGCGTGGAGAATATCTGGGCGGGGTTCTGGCGCCGGGGATTGGAATTTCGGCGGAAGCATTGTTTTCCCGAGCGGCGCGGCTGTTTCGCGTGGAAATCCGGGACCCGGGTAAAATCATCGGCACCAACACGGTGGCTTCGCTCCAATCCGGCCTTTATTACGGGTATGTGGACCTGGTGGATGGAATTCTCACACGAATGAAAGCGGCCCTTGGCGCCGAGACAAAAGTCGTGGCCACCGGCGGTCAAGCGCCGCTGGTCGCTCGCGGATCAAAGCACATTCAGCATGTGGACGAATTCCTGACGCTCGAAGGCCTTCGCATCATTTGGGAGCGCAACGCAAAATCCCCCGAAACTGGCTCACTGGGCATCGCAGGTCGTCCTGAGCAGCCAAGCGCAGCGCGGCCTAGATCCGGCCCGCAAGCAGTGCCGTCCCGAAAGCCGCGTGGATGAACGTGGATTCGCCGGCTGGATCCTCTGACGCTCAAACACAGGGCGATTCGCCTGCGGCAATGGACACTTTCAACTATTTCAACTACTTCACCGAAATTGAAGAGTATTTCTGGCGCAAGCGCGGCGCGCATTTGCTGGTGTCTCCACTTGATTGGGCAATTCTGGAAACCTGGCAGAAGGCGGACATCCCCCTCGCGGCGGTGTTGAAAGGAATTGACCGCGCGTTTGAAAGTTATCAGAGATCGCGGCGCGGCCAAGCCGGGCGCCAGTTGAAGAGCCTGGCTTATTGCGTGGAAGCTGTTTTAGAAGCCGCCGAGGAAATGAAAGAAGCCGCGGCGGGAACGGGGCCGTCGGCCGTGGCTTCGCGTCCAGCTAACGAACAATTCTCCCGCGATGAACTGAAGCGTTTTTTCACTCGGAATATGGAGCGACTTTCCAAGTCGGCCGTAAGAATAGGCGAAGAACAAACCGACTTGGCCTTGCGCGTGCGCGAAACCGGTGAAAAGCTCGCTGCGGTGCTGCCACTTCTTGATTCCCCTGCGGAACTCGATTTCGAAGACCTAGAGCGGCGGCTCACTATCCTCGAAGAAAGGCTGTCCGCCTCGCTTTCCTCCCTGGCCAGCGAAAATCTGCTGCTCGACATTCGCCGCGAACTGGACCGGCAAATTGCGCCATATCGGCGTAAGATGACTGCTGCGCAGTTGAGCGACCTCGAGCGGCGTTACACACAGAAGCGGCTTTTCGAGTCACACGGACTTCCGCGCTTAAGCCTTTTCTATCTGAATTAAGACTCTCTACAACGATCGGAACTTTAGCTAATGACTGCTCCATTTGACGCGCGAATCGAAAAACTTGTTTATGGCGGTGACGGGCTCTCCCATCATGATAGCCACACGGTTTTTGTCCCGTACACAATGCCGGGAGAACTTGTCCGCGTCGCGCCTATTGAGGAACGCAAGAAATTTATCCGTGGACGAGCGGACCAAATCCTTGAACCTTCTCCGGACCGGGTCGCCGCGCCATGCCCCGAGTTTGGAATTTGCGGCGGTTGCCACTATCAGCACATTCCTTACGACCAACAATTAAAGTTTAAGGTGGAAATTCTCCGCGAAACCCTGGCGCGCATCGGCAAGATTGAATGGCCCGGCGAAATCAAGGCAATTGCCTCGCCGCCATTTGGTTACAGAAACCGCGCACAGTGGGCGATACGCCCGGTCGGAGATCCGCCGCGTCCCGCAATAGGCTATTTCAGGCCGGCATCTTCAATTCTTGCCCGCACAAATGCATGTCCAATTCTGATGCCTCAGCTTGAGTCGGTTCTGGCGGCTTTGGGCGCAGCCTGCGAGCAAGGAAGATTACCAGGGGGGATGGGAGCCATCGAATGCTTCTCCAATGCGTCCGGTGACAAGATGCTGCTCAATGTAAACGTATCGAAAAGTGGAATGAAAGCTCTCGCGATCTCCGAACGACTCCGCGAAATCGTTCCCGGAATCGAATCAATATTGATACAAGACGAAACCGCCGAACATTTCGAATTGTTTGGCCCTGGCTACCTCGAATACCACACTGAAGACGTCAGTTTTCGAGTAGGGCATCTTTCCTTTTTTCAGGTCAACCGTTTCTTGGTGGAGGAGCTGGTTCGATCCGTAGTGGCGGAAAAACTCGACAACGGCAGCGGGGCCGGCCTGGCATTGGACCTTTTTGCGGGGGTTGGACTGTTCTCCATTCCGTTGGCAAAGCGGTTTGAGCGTGTGATTGCTGTGGAAGGAGATATTGCGACATCGCGGGATCTGGAAGTGAATGTAAAAACCCATCCGAGAATTCGCGGTCGACACGCCGACACCGAATCTTTTCTGGCGCGCCAAAAGGAGACACCGGATTTCGTGGTCCTCGATCCGCCGCGAGCAGGCGTGACTGCTCCCGCAATCCAGCGGCTGCGCGAGCTTGCGCCCGCTCATATCACTTATCTTTCCTGCGATCCTGCGACTCTTGCCCGCGATCTGGCGGCACTGACAGCCGGGGCGGTCGGGGCTGGCTCACGGTACCAGATAAGTGATATTACTGTGTACGATATATTCCCGGAGACGTATCATATTGAGGCGCTCGTAAGGCTCCAGCGCCTTGGATGAAGGTACCCGCGCTTCTTGTTTTTCCTCTCTCTTGCATCGGAATATTGGCCGCCGCACTACACCCTTTTCCGCTGTGGGGGGTCACTGGATTTGCAGCGCTTGCCTTCGTGGTTGGAGCACTCCTTTGGAGTGCTCACGCAGATAGATTGGCTCTAACGGCCGCCATGGCCGGTTGGGTTGGGGTTGGAGCCCTCGCCATCACGGTTGAACATCGCAGCCGCTCGCCTAATCTCGTTTCCGATCTCATCGGATCACAACAATTGGACGCAAGCCAGCCCATGCGCTTGCGCGGAGTTTTAAGAGAAAACACCGAGCGGCTTCCCTGGGGCGCGCGGTTCGATGTTGATCTCGAAGCCGTCGAGGCATTTGGTCAAAGCGTTCCTGTTTCAGGTGGATTGCGAGCGAGTTGTTTTGGCGAATCACTTGGAGAATTGCCTGCTTTGCGCGCAGGAAATCGCGTCGAATTGATTGCTCTGGCCCGCCTTCCGCGCAATTTCCAGAATCCAGGTGCATATGACTACCGCGCCCAGCTTGCGCGCCAGAATATTTTCTTAACGGCGTCCGTGCGCAGTCCGGCGTTGGTTACAAAGCTTTCGGAGGGCACCCCATCGCTCCAGCACTACCTGGCACGCGCGCGTGGACGATTGCTTGAGCGAGCAGAGATTTTATTTGGTGATTCGCCAAAACAGGCCGCGGTGCTTCGAGCGATGCTGCTTGGTGACCGCGGGTTCTTGGATAACGAAGTTGCGGACACATTTCGCAAGACCTCGTCCTATCACGTGCTGGTAATCGCCGGACTCCACGTTGCGGCACTGGCCACGTTTGTAGTTTGGATTTGCGGGCGGCTTCGCCTTCGCCGTGTGACGACTTCGATAGCAACTCTCGCTGCGCTTGGGGCTTATCTGGCCATTGTTCAAGATCGCCCTCCAATTCTTCGCGCCACTCTGATGGCCGCTGCCTATTTGTTGGCTCGCGTGTTTTTCCGCAAAATGGACATTTTGCAGTCCGCTTCTCTGGCGGCATTTCTCATTGTATTCATTCGCCCCTCAGAACTTGCCGACCCCAGCTTCCAGTTATCTTTTCTCGCTGTCGCTGCGATGGGAGGAATTGCACTTCCCTGGCTCGAACGGACAGCAGAGCCGTTGCGTCACGCGCTCCAACACATAGGGGATGTGACACGCGACCCCGCGCACGCCCCGAGGCTCATCCAGCTTCGGCTCGACCTACGTGCGTTATCCAACGCATTCAGAACGAAACTCCCGTCGTGGTTGAAGAGACATTCTGAGGGAATAATCAGCCTACCTTTCAGGGCCGTAACTTTGCTTTGGGAAACGTTTGTAATTTCCTCGGTAATTCAGCTCGGCCTGATGCCTTTGCTGGCTGACGAATTCCACCGCTTGGCCGTGGTGGGTCCCATTGCCAACGTTCCTGCTGTGATCCTGACAGGGATCATCGTTCCGCTCGGCTTCCTGTCTCTGGCAGTCAGTTTTCTTTCAATGGCCGCCGGACACGCCATTGCGCGATTCACGGGAATAGCGGTCGCCTTGCTCCTTCAGACGGTAACGTGGTTTGGCGGCATTCATTTTGCGAGCTTTCGCGTTCCGAGCGTTTCCACAGTGTTGCTGGTGATCTTCTTTGCCACACTGATGATTCTCGCATTTGCAGTCCGCAAACGAATGCATTGGCTCCAATGGTCGGCGGGGGCGGTTGTTGCCGCTAGTGTTCTGATCGTTCTTATTCATCCATTTTCACCGCAGTTTTATCGTGGGCGACTTGAATTCACCGTGCTGGATGTAGGTCAAGGCGACTCACTATTCCTGGCCGCGCCGGATGGGCACACCATGCTCATCGACGGCGGTGGGGGCCCGGGGGCGCTCCGCATCGGCGGCGTACAGACTCGATTCGACATTGGCGAGGAAGTGGTGTCGCGCTTTCTCTGGTCACGAGGCCTCACTCATCTCGATGTGATTGCTGTAACCCACGCACACGAAGACCACATGGAAGGGCTGTTCGCAGTTCTCCAGAATTTTAAGGTGGGTGAGCTTTGGGTCGGTTACGATGACTCCTCGCCCCTGTTCAGGAAACTTCTGGAGACCGCGCACTCCCGAGGGACGAAGATCGTTCATCTTGATTTTGGAAATTCCTTTAACTGGGGCGACTTGCACGGCACCGTCTTGTGGCCAGACACCAAATCCTCATTAGCTCAGGCAACGAACAACAACTCGCTGGTCATGCGCGTCCAGTTCGGACAGGAATCGCTGCTCCTCACAGGAGACATCGAAAGAGCGGCGGAGCGGGCGGTGACGAGCGAGGGCGTACCAATCGAATCGCGGTTTTTGAAGGTACCCCACCATGGAAGCGGGAACTCCACTACAGAGATACTCTTAGAAGAGGTGCACCCGGGCATTGCGGCAATTTCCGTCGGGGAAAACAATCCATTCAATCATCCCAGCCCGGCGACGGTGGCCAGACTGAAAGCTGCCGGGGCAAAAGTGTTCCGCACGGACCGCGACGGCGCGATCACTCTGATTTCGGACGGCTCATCAGAAGAAGTTACAACTTTCGCACAGACTCATGCACAAGGCTCAGCGTGCCTTTACGCACTATTGCTCCGCTGACCGCCGGACCCAATCTCACCGTAGCTGGCGAGAATCTTGCGCGCGTCTTCAACCTGCGATGCGCGCACCAGAATCTCCGTCGCTCGGATATTTTCCGTGAAGTTGGGTACGGGAAATGGATCAGATATTGCTTCCGGTGGGAAACCGATTCCAGCGCTTTGCAGTAATCCACGCAGAATTGTGGCTTCTTCCGCCGAATTCGCTTCATAAATCACAACGTAGGGTTCCCCTTCGGGCCCACTCTTAGTTTGCCCCATTGTTGCTCACCTCGCGTCCTAGAATACTCTAACTTCGCATCCACATTCTAAGCACCAACAATCCCACCGCAAGAATTGCACCTGCGGCGGCTCGATACTCACGATTGCGCAAAAACTGGGACCACGAAAAACCTCCAGCTCCGGCAAGCGGCGCTGAAGGCCAGGGCAGGAACGCGGAAACCCGCGCCGTGTAGGAGTCAAATTGCGCGCCAAACTTCTGCCGCAAATTGCATTCCTCCATTCGGATTACCGCCGGATAAAACGCGGCAAAGTACGCCGCCATCAGGGCTGCAACAATCCAGGAATTGGCCGCGACGGCAAATCCAGCCGCAATTACAATGCTGCCCAGATAAAGGGGATTGCGCGTCCAAGCGTAAATTCCAGACGTCGCAAGCTGCTCGCCTTTGTGGACGATTCCCGCAGCGGCGCCCCGGACAATTAATCCCGCTAATGCGATGGCCGCACCCCAAACAATCAAACTTCGCGTTGGGCGGGACAGCCAGAAACCGATGACCGCGAGAGGATAAGCCAGCGGCACACGCCACCGGGCCCAGAAACTACCCCGCGTGCTCACTCGGCCGGACTCCAATTCTTCTCCTGGACTTTTTCGTCTTGGCCCGGGGTTTCGGCCGGTTCGGTTTGCGGTTCGCTTTTTGCCGCAGGAGTCCGGGATGGAGAATTCCGCATTGGCCGGGCCAACCGCGCCTTGACCGCAGCCATGACTTGGTCGACCGAAATTGACATCATCGCATCGGAAAATGAGTCCTCGCGCTTGTGGGTGGTGTCTTCTTCTTTCGCGTTTCTCACCACAGTGTCGCGACCCCCATAAGGCCCGTTCCGCGCCGGACTGGTGGGTCCGTACAACCCCACCACCGGGGTATCCAGCGCAACTGCGAGGTGCAGCGGTCCGGAGTCGCCAGCGACAACCATATCCGCACGGCTCAGCAGGGCCATAAGCTCGGGCAGTTCATATTGAACAATGATAGGCAGTGACAGTCCTGCATTGGCTACGGCAGCCTCCGCCAGTTCCGCCTCACCCGGACCACTGTTGATGATGATGCGATAACCATAAGCTTTTCTGAGCCGCTCGCTCAGCTCGCCGTATCTTTCCGGAGGCCAGCATTTGGAAATCCATCCCCCGCCCGGGCTGAGCACGACAAATTTTTCAATGCGGGTACTGCGCAGAAACTGATCCACATTGCTTTGAGCATCGCTGGGGATATAGAGAGGAAATCGCGTGGCATGACGAGTGGCTCCGGCCTCAAAGGCAAGCTCCAGATTCTGATCGATGATGTGCTGCGTGACCGGTTTGACCCTCTGCGTATAAAACATTGTGGACGCGTGCTCGCGCGCAAAGCTGAATGAGAATCCGACTCGGCTTGGCGCGCCGGTAAGTTTCGCAAGTAAGGCCGACTTGTATAGCCCCTGAGCATCCACTACACACTTATATTTCTGTATCCGCAGCCGACTTCCACATTGAAAAAACTCCCGAATGGAGCGGCTTCGCAATGGGATTACCTCATTCAGGTCGGGATTTCCCATCAGGAGGGGCTGCCAGCGCCGGTCAATGACCCAATCAATTTGCGCGCGGAGAAAGGTGTCGCGCAACGCGGCCAACACGGGGAGCGCCGAGATTACATCTCCCATGGAACTTAGCCGCACGATGAGGAATCGGTCTTCAGACACGTGGTTTTCCACCCATGCGCGCGAGCACTTCGCGCGTGGAATAACTTTTGGGACCGCCTACAATAGCAACACGAATGCCCAGCTGCCTGGCAACCTCGCGTTCAGGCACGGTCTCGGTTGTGTAATCAGATCCCTTTGCATGAACATCGGGCCGCAAATTTCGCAGAAGCGATTCGACATTGGGCTCATCAAAGATAACGACGTAATCCACAGCGGCCATGGCGGCCACCAATTCGGCGCGGGCGGTGGCGGGCATGACCGGCCTGCCTTGCCCCTTCAGTTTTTTCACGCTCGCGTCGGAATTGATGGCCACGACAAGTACGTCGCCTTCGGCGCGGGCTCCTTCCAGATATCGGGCGTGCCCCGCGTGAAGAATATCGAAGCAGCCATTGGTAAACACAACGGACTCGCCCTTTTTCCGGTGCTCAGCAATC
>DATGHC010000009.1:0-135045 GCA_035308165.1 Candidatus Acidiferrales bacterium
AAGCGGCGGCGATGTGTTACACCTCCGGCACGACGGGGAGGTCGAAGGGCGTGGTTTATTCCCATCGCGCCATCGTGCTTCATTCCATGAATTGTTGCGGCGTGGATTCCCTCGGAATTTCCATGCGCGATACGATCTTGCCGGTTACCTCTCTATTCCACGCCAATGGCTGGGGGATTCCCTTCACTTCGGCCATGGCCGGAGCGAAAGTCGTGCTCGGCGGACCGTTCGCCGATGGGGAGGGCCTTCTCGACCTGATGGAGCAAGAGCGGGTGACAGTAACGACCGGCGTGCCAACGGTATGGTTCGGCGCCTTGCAAGCGCTCGAGAAATTTCCCGGGCGATGGAAATTTACCTGGCCGATACGAATGCATTTGGGGGGGGCGGCAACCTCAGAGGCGCTGATGCGCGGGTTTGACCGGCGCGGAATTACCGTCGTCTGCTCATGGGGCATGACGGAAATGACTCCGGTGGGGACAAGCTGCCATTTGCGGCCCCAAATGGATAGTTGGAGCGAAGACCAAAAATATCAGCAACGCACCAAGCCGGGTACTCCAGCAGCGCTCGTCGAAGCGCGTATCGTACGACCCGATGGGACCAGGGCGCCGCACGACGGCTGCAGCGTCGGCGAAATCGAAGTGCGCGGACCGTGGGTGGCGGCCGCTTACTACAACATGCCGGAGGAGGCTCAGACGTGGTCGGACGACGGGTGGCTGCGCACCGGTGACATGGGCCATATTGACGAACACGGTTACCTCAAGCTGGTGGATCGCAGCAAGGACTTGATCAAGTCCGGCGGCGAATGGATCAGCTCCGTGGATTTGGAGAACGTGTTGATGGGACATCCAGCGGTGAAAGAAGCCGCGGTCATTGGCGTGTCGCATCCGAAGTGGGCAGAGCGGCCGCTGGCTGTGATAGTTTTGAAGGAGGGCGCCACCGCAACCCCCGATGAGCTGCGCGAATTCCTGGCGGCGCGCTTCGCCAAGTGGCAACTGCCGGATGCGTTCGTTTATGAGAAGGCAATTCCGCGCACCTCGGTCGGGAAATTCATGAAGAGCAAGTTACGCGAGCAGTATGCCGGCTGGAAGTGGGAATGATCCCGCCCTGAAGCGCGAATACCAGGTAACTTAGGTGCGGTAGCTGGCGTTGATGTGAACGTATTCGGCGGTGAAGTCGCAAGTCCAGACGCGCGCGCGTCCGCGCCCGGCGCGCAAATCCATCACAATGGAAACCGTAGGGCCGAGCAATTTTTCGTGCGCGGCGCCTTCGTCGAAGGGCAAGGCGCGACCGTTATCGTAAACGCGGATTCCGGCCATGCGAATCGCGGCTCGCTCAGGACGAAACGTGACGCCCGCGCGTCCCGCAGCGGCAAGGATGCGGCCCCAGTTGGGATCGCCCCCGGCCAGCGCCGTTTTTACCAAGGGCGAGGTGGCGATGGTGCGAGCCACCTGTCCCGCGCCGCCATCATCGGGAGCGCCGCGGATTTCAATTTCCACGACGCGCGAGGCTCCTTCTCCATCGGAGACGATGGCCAGCGCAAGCTTCCGGCAGACTTTTTCCAGGGCCACGGCAAATGAATTGTAGTCGCGCCCGTGTGGGCCGATTGTTGGCGCGCCCCAGGAGCGCGAGGCTCCGCTGGCAAGCAGCAGCGCCGTGTCGTTCGTGGAAGTATCTCCGTCCACGGTGACGGAGTTGAAGGTTCTTCCCGCGACATCCACCAATGCTTTGCGCAAGACTCGCGCCGGAGCAGCGGCATCCGTCACGATGAAGGCGAGCATGGTTGCCATATTGGGATGGATCATGCCCGCGCCCTTGGCGCAACCGAGCAGGCGCACGGTTTTGCCGCCGATGCGGCAACTGGCCGCCGCCCACTTGGGCCGCGTGTCCGTGGTGAGGATGGCGTGCATAAAGGCGTCGAATTTTGAGGAGGCATCCGCCGCGTCGCGGGAGAGGTCGGGCAGCGCGGCCAGTATTTTTTCGACCGGGAGCGGCAACCCGATAACTCCGGTGGAGCATACGAGCACTTGCTCGGCGCCGCAGCGCAACGCTTGGGCGGCGGTTTGCGCCGTGGCGCGGGAGGCGCGCATTCCCACCGGGCCATTCGCGCAATTTGCATTTCCGGAATTAACAACAATCGCGCGAATGCGTGAGGCCGAGGACTTCAGATGTTGCTGACACAGGAGCACCGGCGCGGCCCTCACAAGATTTTTTGTGAAAACTCCGGCGGCCGCGGCGGGCTGGTCGGCAATGATTACTCCGAGATCCAGCCGGTTTTTCCGCCGCAGGCCACAAGCCGCTGCGGCATAACGGAATCCCTTGGGCAATGCGCGGGCGGGAATCGCGTCGGGCACATTCATGGGAGAGGATGCCGACGCACCAGCCAGGGCTTGTTCCGTGCCGGACATCGCCTTCGGCTCAGGCGCACTGTGTTTCGGAGTCATAGGCGGAAGTCATTCCTTCAGATTCATCGCGATGGTTCAAGCGCCGCAAGCCGTTTGCGCCATTCGCCCAGCGCCGCACGGACGGAATCGGGAGCGGTGCCGCCGAGGACGGCATGGGATTTCAGTGAGGCATCCACATTCAACGTGGCTTGGAAATCCTCGCCGAATGCGGGCGAGAATTCGCGAAGGCGGGCCAGAGGAGTGGAGGTCCAGGGCTCGCCGCGTTTTTCCGCGTCGCGCAAAACCCTTCCGACAATTTCGTGCGCGCTTCGAAATGGGATTCCCTTGCGGACCAGATAGTCGGCGGCATCGGTGGCCAGCAGCGCAGGATCCGAAGCCAGCGCGCGCAAACGCTCTGCATTGAATCGTGTCGCCGCGATATTTCCCGCCGCGACTTCCACCAGAGCAAATGCCTGATCGTGCGCGGCGAACAGCGGTTCCTTATCTTCCTGCAAGTCACGCTGATAGCTTGTCGGCAGTCCCTTCAATGTGACCAGCAAAGACACCAGCGCGCCGGTCAAGCGCCCCGATTTTCCGCGCGTCAATTCCCAAGCGTCGGGATTTTTTTTCTGGGGCATCAGGCTGCTGCCCGTGGCGTACTCATCGGGCAGAGTGATAAATCCAAATTCCTGCGACGCGAACAGGACGAAGTCTTCCGCCAGCCGCGAGAGATGCGTGCCCAGCGTGGCCAGTGCAAACAAATATTCGAGCGCGAAATCGCGGTCGCTCACCGCGTCAAGGCTGTTGGCCGTGGGCCGCACAAAACCAAGTTCACGAGCGAGCGCCGCGCGATCAACTTTGAACGCGCAACCTGCGAGAGCGCCTGAGCCCATTGGACAATCATCGGAAGCGGTGATCACAGCGTTCATGCGGACGGCGTCACGATGAAAAGCTTCGGCATGCGCCAGCAAAAAATGTGAAAGCAGCATCGGCTGACCGTGCTGCATGTGTGTCATCCCAGGCATGGGAGTGCCCAGGTTCCGCTCGGCCTGATCCACGAACGCGGTGAGCAGTCTGGCCAGACAGCGTCGCATCGCGCCAGCGGCATCTTTTACAAACAATCGGAAATCCGTGGCGATCAATTCATTGCGGCTGCGCCCGGTGTGCAGTTTCGCGCCAAGCGGGCCAAGCTGCTCGATGAGCGCCATCTCCACGAAGTGATGGATGTCTTCCGCGCTGCTGGCATCGAGCCACGCCGGTTCGCGTTCAGCGCGCTGCGCAATTTCGTCGAGCGCCGCGAGCAATTTTTTCGTTTCCTCGCGGGTGATGATGCCGGCGCCCTCAATGGCGTGGGCCCAGGCGCGGTCGACGGTGATTTCGTTGGGCAGCAGGCGGCGGTCAAAAGCGAAAGACCGTTGGAATTGATCGAAGAGATCGTTCGGGGCGCGGTCGAAACGCCCGCTCCACATCCGGTCACCGCCCGGGGTTGGCTTGGGAGCGTTCACTTCGCGGAATCTCCGCGGGGGATGGTGACCGGCAGAGCGAAAAGGTTGATGAAACCCTCGGCGTCCTTGGGGTTGTAGCGGGTCATGGCAAAGCTGGCCAGATCTTTTTGGTAAAGCGAATTCGGCGAGGTGCGATGAGTGAAGGTCACGTTGCCTTTATACAGCCGCAAGCCCACCGATCCGGTCACGCGTCTCTGTGAGCTGGTGAAAAATGCGTCGAGTGCCTCCCGCAACTGAGTGAACCACAGCCCGTAATAGACCAGCTCCGCGTAACGATGCGAGAGGAGTTGCTGGTAATGAGTAGTCTCGCGATCCACGCACAGCGCCTCAAGTTCGCGGTGCGCCAGAACCAGCAGGGTTCCCCCCGGCGTTTCGTAAGCCCCGCGCGATTTCATTCCTACCAGGCGATTTTCCACCAGGTCGATGCGGCCCACAGCGTTCTTGGCGGCAACATCGTTCAAGGTATCAATCAAGGCCACAGGCGAAAGGCGCTTGCCATTCACCGAAACCGGAGTACCGCCCTCAAATCCAATTTCCACTTCGGCGCCTGCGTCGGGAGCTTTTTCCGGAGAGACCACCCACTGCCACATCGCTTCTTCCGGAGCGTTGTTGGGATCCTCGAGCACTCCGCCCTCGTGCGAAAGGTGCCAGATATTCCGGTCGCGGCTGTAAATGTTGGCTTTAGACTGCTCGATGGGAATTTTGTGCACGCTCGCGTAGGCGATGGCGTCTTCACGCGAGAAAATCTTCCACTCGCGCCAGGGAGCGATAATCTGCAGCTTTGGCCCGAGCGCTTTATAGGTCAGCTCAAACCGTACCTGATCGTTTCCCTTGCCTGTGCAGCCGTGGCATACCGCGTCTGCGCCCTGCGCCAGCGCGACCTCAACTTGACGCTTGGCGATCACCGGCCGCGCGAAGGAAGTGCCCAGCAAATATTTGTGCTCGTACACCGCGCCCGCGCGAAGAGTGGGCCAGATATATTGAGTGATGAATTCCTCGCGCAGGTCTTCAATCGTGGCGCTTGCAGCGCCGGTGGCCAGCGCCTTCTTCTTCGCAGCTTCGAGATCTTCTTTTTGGCCGACATCGCCAATCATGGCTATGACTTCGCATCCGCCATAGGTCTCTTTTAACCACGGAATAATGATGGACGTATCCAGACCGCCCGAATAGGCAAGGACAACTTTCTTTGGCAACGCCGAATCCCCTCAGCTTAGAAGTAAAAGCAGAATTGCTTTTTGAATGTGCAGGCGGTTTTCCGCCTGGTCATAGGCAATCGAGCGCGGCGAATCCATGACCTCCGCGCTGACTTCCGATCCGCGATGCGCGGGCAGGCAATGCAGGAAAACGGCGTCGGGCGCGGCCAGCTTCATGAGCGCTTTATTTACCTGGAACGGAGCGAAAATTTTCGCGCGCGCCTCGGTCTCGTTCTCCTGGCCCATGCTGGCCCAAACGTCGGTGTAAACCGCTTGCGAACCGGCGACGGCTTCCTGCGCGGAATGGAACAACTCGATCTTGGCACGTGTGTCGCGCGCCGCGCGTTTGGCCTCCGCCACGATGTCCGCTGACGGTTCATATCCCGCGGGCGTCGCTACACGGACTTGTGCCCCTAATCGCGCCCCGGCCAGCAACAGCGAATGGCAAACATTATTGCCGTCCCCGACGTAGGCCATCTTCAGCCCGCGGACGCCGCCGAAGTGTTCTTCGAGCGTGAAGAAATCCGCGAAGGCCTGGCAGGGGTGGTAGCGGTCGGAGAGAGCATTGATGATAGGAATGGTTGCATGCGCTGCAAGTTCTTCCAGCGCGCATTGCGAGTACGTGCGCGCGGCAATCGCGTGCACCCAACGCTCGAGATTCTTGGCCACATCCTGAACGGACTCGCGCTCCCCGAGCCGCGTCGCCGTATGGTCCAAAAATACCGCGCCGCCACCCATGCCCTGCATACCTACGTCAAAAGTGGTCCGGGTGCGCAGCGAGGGCTTTTCAAAAATCAGCGCCAGATATTTGCCCGCGAGAGCGGTGCGGTAGTTTTCGGGACGCGACTTGACGTCGGCGGCCAGGCTGAGTAAATCACGCACCGTTGCTGCCGGCCACTCCATGCCGGTGACAAGATCGCGTGCCAGGTCGTGAGAAAGGCCGGTTGAAGTTGGGGCCAGGGCGTTCATTTTCACCTCGCCACCGCGAGCGCCCGTGCGCTCTCCGCGAGCGAATTCGTCCGCGAAGATTCGGCGGCCTTGGGATTCGGTTTCTTCGTTTTCGCAAACACCATTTCCATTCGACTGAGAAAATCCTTAACGTGGGCGGGCTTGATAATGAAAGGTGGCAGGAATCGCAGCGTGGTTTCATGCGTGCAATTAATCAGCACCCCGCGCTTCAGGGCTTCCGCGACGAAGGGCGCGCCCTCCACAGTGAGCTGGAATCCGAGGAGCAGCCCTTCGCCGCGGAGTTCCTGGATGAAATCAAACTTCTTCGCGAGCACCCCCAGCCCTTCGCGGAGTTCCACGCCACGCGCACGGATGTTGGCAAGCAAATTCTGGTCTTCGATCACATTCAAGAATTCGAGGGCTACGGCACAAGCCAACGGCCCGCCACCAAACGTGGTTCCATGCATCCCAGGAACAAATGTTTCCGCAAAAGATTCCCGCGCGAGCATCGCGCCCAGGGGTATGCCCCCCGCCAGCGGCTTGGCCACCACGACTATGTCGGGCGCTCCGGCAAATTTCTGGTAAGCAAATTCGCGCCCGGTCCGCCCGAGGCCGCATTGGATTTCATCGGCGATGAGCGCGGCGTCGTGTTGCGAAGCAAGTTCACGGGCGCGGCGCCAGAATGTTTCGCTGACAGGATAGATGCCGCCTTCGCCCTGGATTGTCTCCACAATAATCGCGCAAACGGATGCGTCAAACTTTGCTTCCAAATCCGTCAGGTCATTAAAGCGCACAAATTCGACGCCGGGCATCAACGGCTCAAACGGTTGGCGGTATTTGAGCGGCCAGGTAATGGCCAGCGCACCGAAAGTGCGTCCGTGGAAAGAATTCTCGAGTGCCAGGATGCGCGTCTTGCCTTCGCCATGTTTGCCCCGCGCGTGGGCGCGGGCCAATTTCAGCGAGGCCTCCACAGCTTCAGCGCCACTATTGGTGAAAAATACGCGGTCCATCCCTGACCACTTGGCAAGCTTTTTCGCCAGTGGGCCTTGATAAGGGTTGTGAAACAAGTTGGAAATGTGCGTGGCGCGCCCGGCCTCACGCCGGATCGCGCGCACCAACCGCGGATGCGCGTGCCCCAGCGCGTTTACCGCGATGCCGCCGAGGAAATCCAGATAGGCCTCGCCATGGTGGTCGTAAAGGACACAACCTTTACCGTGCGTGAACACCAGCTCAGGACGCTTGTAAGTGTTCGCCAGGTACCGCGTGGCGTCGCGCAACGCGGCCACGCCGTTTGTGGAATGAGAATGCTTCTTCCGAGGACGAATTTTCCGTTTGCTGGGCATGTCTTTTAGGATTTTCCTTCAGGATGCGGGGCTGCTCACCGCCGGATATGCAGGAAGCACTCGTGTGCCGGGTCCTTTGCCGCCGTTCGCAGCGGAGAGCAACCCATCCGTTTTAGCACCGCCAACGATGCGCACCTGGCTCACTCCCGCGGCCAGCGCGCGCTTGCAGGCTTCGAGCTTCAGGATCATTCCCCCGGAGACGGTTTGGTTGCGGATCAAAGTTTCCACTTCGTCCGCTGAAACAACTCTCAGGATTTTCCGGCCATCGAGCACGCCGGCCACGTCTGTCAAATAAATCAACCTGTCGGCGCGAATGAATTCCGCGCACGCCGCAGCCATGTGGTCGGCGTTAATGTTGTAAAGCTCGCCATCGGCGCCCAGTCCCAGGCAAGAAGCCACGGGCACGATTCCGTTTTTCCAGAGGGATTCGATGAATTCAACATTTACGCCCGTTAGGTAGCCAACGTATCCGAGCGCGCCGCGTGTTTCGTTGTAGGTCATCGGCTCGGCGAGAAATGCCGCCGCGTCCGACGCACACAAGCCAATGGCCGGCTGGCCCGCCTGCGAAATGGCGCCCGCCACGCGCTTGTTGAGCAGTCCACCAAGCACCATTACAGCCACGTCGCGTGATTCGCGATCCGTCACGCGCAATCCGGCGACGAAGCGGCTTTGAATTCCCATGCGCTCGAGCGTGGACGTAAAAATTTTCCCGCCCCCGTGGACGATCAGCAGTTCGTGGCCTTCCTGAGCCACAACCGCCACCTGCCGCGCGATGGACGCCACTGTTTCCGGATCGTCCAGCAACGCGCCCGCCAATTTGATCACCAGTCTCATATCACTCCCGCTTGCGCATCGAATTGCCACATCGCGTTCAGGTTCTGCACGGCCTGTCCCGCCGCTCCCTTGCCCAGATTGTCCAGGCAGGAAACGACTGCAAGACGGCGCCCTGACGCATCCAACGCAAATCCGATGTCGCAGAAATTTGTATTCACCACGTGCTGCAATTCCGGAAGCTTTCCGGCCGGCCACAAACGCACCATCGGCCGCCCGGCATAAAACTTCCGGTAGAGCGATTCGATTTCTGAAGCTTCATGCTTTTCAGTCAGCCAGACATACAAAGTCGAAAGAATTCCCCGCGCCACCGGAATCAGGTGGGTGGAAAACATCACGTCATCGAGCGCGAAACCCAGGTGCTCGGTCACTTCGGGGGTGTGACGGTGAGTGAACATTCCGTAGGCGCGGAAATTCTCGTCCACTTCCACGAATTGCATTTCGCGCTTGGGTTCCTTGCCCGCTCCCGTCGCGCCGGACTTGCAGTCGCAGACGATACCGCGCTCGCTGGCGATCCAGCCGGACTCGACAAGCGGCTTCAATCCCAGGATCACCGAGGTGGAATAGCAGCCGGGATTCGCGACCAGTCGTGCTTTCGGCAGTTGGTCTGAATACAGTTCCGGCAGTCCGTAGACTGCTTCATCCAGAAGTTCCTGTGGAGGCGCGGGGAGCTTGTACCACTTTGTGAAAGTCGCCGCGTCGCGGAAACGAAACGCGCCGCTCAAGTCCACAACTCGCAGGCCTGCAGAAATCAGGGCCGGGGCCAGGTCCACTGACGCCTCATGAGGCGTGGCCAAAAATACAGTTGCCGCTCCGCTCTTTGCCACCGCGTCCACCGAGAATGTCCGGCACGGCGCTTCGCCCCATCCTCGTAGCTGAGGAAAGATTTCCGTGAGGCAGCGAACATGCGCCGAGCTCTCGCGCAAATAAAAGACCGGCTTGTCGATTTGGGGGTGCCGCAGAAGAAGCCGGGCCAGCTCGAATCCCGCATAGCCCGTGGCTCCGACGACGGCGACCCGTCGCGGGTCGCTCATCGGAGCAGCTCCTCAATGCGTTTTTGCACCGCGCCGCGGGCCCTGGGCGTGGGCGTAATAATAAGTACGGTGTCGTCGCCGGCGATCGTGCCGGCGACTTCGGGAAAATGCTCCGCGTCCACCGCGGCCGCGAGCGGCTGCGCGCCGCTGGGCGGCGTCTTCAGCACCAGCATGTTTCCCGCGGGGCGAACGTCGGAGAGGAATTCCTTCAAAGCCCTGGCCAGGGCGGAAAGGGGAGTTGCTTCTGTTGCGGGCGCGGCGAGCGGCTTGTAGCCAGAGCCGGTCTTCACCAATCTTAGTTCACGAAGATCGCGCGACAGAGTGGCCTGTGTCACGGGTAATTTAATGTGCGCCAGGCGCTTTCGCAGCTCGTCCTGACTTGAAATCGCATCGCTGGTGACCAGTTTCAGGATCTGACCCTGCCGGTAGCGCTTCTGCGTACTCACCGCGACTGCGAGATTATTCATACCTATGTATATTTATACGAGGCCCGCAAAGTGACGTCAAGTAAAAAATATGATTTTTTCACAGGCCGTTTTCGCCGGCTGAAGAGTTGAGGCGCCCGCGAGCGCAATGCTATCCTGCCAGGATGGAAGGTTCTGATTCATCCACGCCGCCTGCGAAATCCGCGCCAGCCTCCTACCAGGTCCTGCTCGAAGTGGCCGAAGCGATTGCCTCGAACCTCGATCTTGGCGACTTGTTCCACGACCTTGCCGGAAGACTGCACCGCATCGTGCATTTTGAGTATTTGAATCTGGTCCTGCATGACGCGGCGCGAAACGTGATGCGCCTGCACATCCTGGAAGCCACGCGCCCGACACAATTCAAGCCCGGCTCGGAAATTCCCGTCGAATGGACTGCGGTCGGGCAGGTCTTCGAATCGCAAAAACCGCTGGTGGTAAACGACGTCGAAAACGAGACCCGCTTTCCCAGGATGCGTGAGGTCATGCTCAGGGAAGGGATTGCATCCGTTTGTATTTTGCCGTTGACCACTGCGCAACATCCCCTCGGCTGCCTGGGCTTCGGGCGCGGCCCGGGGAAGCCGTATTCAGACGATGAAGTCGAATTCATGCGTCAGGTGGCACGCCAGGTGGCCGTCGCGGTGGATAACGCATTGAACTTTGAGCGCGCGCAGCAATATCAGCAGCAGCTCGCTGAGGAGCGCGACCGGCTTCGCGTCCTGCTGGACGTCAACAACGCGGTTATGTCCAACCTGGACTCCAAAACGTTATTCTCCGCCATTGCTGCTTCGCTGCGACGGGTCTTGCACCACGATTCCACCAGCCTTGCTCTGCATGACCCCGCGCGAAACGTGTTGCGGATTCAGGCTCTCGATTTTCCGGAAGGCCGCGGTCATATCCGCGAAGAGATGGAGGGGCCGGTGGGCAACAGCCCCGCAGGGGTTTGCTTCACTCAACGGAAACCGCTCATGATACGCGCCGAGGAATTTGCAAACTATCGCCCCGAAACGGCGCAGATTTTGGAAGCAGAAGGGGTTCGCTCGCTCTGTTGCGTACCGCTCATCACGCGGTCACGTGTCCTCGGCACGCTGACCGTGGCCAGCCGTCAGGACGGCGCCTTCTCTCAACGCGACTTGGATCTCCTGGTTCAAGTGGCCAATCAAGTCGCCATCGCCGTGGAAAACGCCCTTGCCTTCGGAGAGATCGCCCGGTTAAAGAACAAACTCACTGAAGAAAAGCTTTATTTGGAAGATGAAATCCGCACCGAGTTGAACTTCGAGGAAATCATCGGTGAAAGTACCGTCCTCAAGAATATTTTGAAACAGATTGAGACCGTCGCTCCCACGGAATCCACAGTTCTGATCCATGGAGAAACGGGCACAGGAAAGGAGCTGATCGCCCGCGCCATTCATAACTTGAGCAAGCGTCGCGAGCGCACCTTCGTCAAGATCAATTGCGCGGCCATACCCACGGGCCTGCTGGAATCGGAATTATTTGGACACGAGCGCGGCGCCTTCACCGGGGCCATCGCTCAGAAAATCGGGCGATTCGAGCTGGCCGACCGCGGCACAATATTTCTCGACGAGGTGGGCGACATACCGCTTGAGCTTCAGCCCAAACTTTTGCGTGTCCTTCAGGAACAGGAATTCGAGCGCCTCGGTGGCACTCACACGACCCACGTGGATGTCCGCCTGGTGGCCGCCACAAACCGCGATCTAGTCCAAATGGTCGCCGAGCGCCATTTCCGCAGCGACCTTTTTTACCGGTTAAACGTTTTCCCCGTGCAGATGCCGCCGTTGCGCCAGCGCCGTGAAGACATCCCCATGCTGGTCCGTTATTTTGCCCAAAAATATTCGCGCCAGATGAAGCGTTCCGTGGATTCCGTTCCCGCGGAAACCATGACTGTGCTGACCAATTACCACTGGCCCGGCAATATCCGCGAATTGGAGAATCTCATCGAGCGTGCCGTGATTCTTTCCCGTGGCACAGTCCTGGAAGTCCCGCTGGCCGAGCTTCGCCAGTCCACTTCGCATCCCACTGTCTCGCCGCATACATTGGAAGCTGCCGAGCGCGAACACATCCTCCGGGCGCTTCACGAAACTGGCTGGATCCTAGCTGGCCCCAATGGAGCTGCCGCGCGGCTTGGAATGAAGCGCACCACACTTCAATCACGGATGCAAAAACTAGGGATTCAGCGTCCGGCTCTCGCCCAACGCTAAGTAGTGTTTCCCGGCAGGTAGAGCTAGGTGCCGACATATCGGCATGTGCCGAATTGTCGGCATGTCACCATGAATTGGAACACACCGGCCATGTCCATAGTTACCGTAAAATGCTCAATATAAATAGTTTATCAGTAATTTCCCGCATTGAATCCTTTGGCCGCCCGAATGCCTCCAATCAACATGCCTCACGGCCAAAAGGACTCGATGCTTAAGATTACGGTTAGTCGGCAAAGCGACGAAAAGACCCTGATTCTTGAGGGCAAATTAATTGGGGCATGGGTGTCCGAAGTTGATTCCTCCTGGAAAGCCGAAAGCAGCGAGGGTCAAGCGGTCCGCGTGGATCTGGCTGGCGTTACGTTCATTGATGCCGATGGCAAAGCATTGCTCCGTCGCCTGCATCGCGAAGGCGCAACGCTGCTGGGCAACGGTTGTTTGACGAAAGCAATCATAGCCGAAGTTTCCGGCAGGTTGGGCAGCACAACCACGGAGGATAAATCGTCGAGCCGCGCACAGAGGGCTATCAAGCCGGCGGTAATCTCCATATTCTTTTTCCTGTTTGCCGGAAACCATCTCGCCCAAGCAGAGGAAAAACCAACAATCAGCTTGACGCTCCACGACGCAGTGGTGCTGGCGCTCAAGCAGAATCCGCAGGTGCAAATCGGCGTTTTGCAGACGGCCGAAAGCCGACAGGATCAAAACATCGCGCGCGCGGATTTGCTGCCGCAGGCACAGCTAAACACCTCGATTTCGGTTGTTCGCGCAAACATTGAAACCAATTTTGGAAAGCCTCTTCCGGGATTCGCCGAGCACCTTGGTCCCTTCGAGGTTTTCAGCACTGGCCCTCAATTGAACGCGCCGATTTTGGATTTGACACTGTGGAGCCGTTACCAGGCCTCTAAAGAAAATGCATCTTCGGCGCGTGCAGATCTGCAATCGGTGCGTGAGCAGATGACGTTGCTGACCGTATCGCAATATCTGGGAGCTTTGCGCGCCGCGGCGGAGGTTCATTCCGCGGAATCGAGAGTTTCGCTGGCGCAGGCGCTTTATGACCAGGCCGCCGACCTGCAGAAGAATGGAGTTGGCACTGGAATTGACACGTTGCGAGCGAACGTGGAATTGCAAAACGAAACACAGCGCCTGATTGTCGCGCGTACGCAGCACCAGGTAGCCCTCTTCGGGCTTGCGCGACTGCTCAATCTGGACCCGTACCAGGCGGTTGAACTTGCCGACGAGGTAAGTTTTTTTCAAACTCCTGAGTTCGTTATCGCCGGCACCATCGAGAGCGCTTATCAGGCTAGGCCCGAGTTGCAACAGGTGGAGGCCAACCTGCGCGCCGCTGCCGCCACGAAACGCGCCGCCAGCCAATCCCGACTTCCCGTAGTTCAAGCCAGCGGCAACTGGCAATACCAGGGACTCTCCATAAATACGGGCATTCCTGTTTATGAGTATCAGGTCGGAATGAATCTGCCGCTTTTCACCGGCGGCCGCATCCACGCTGAAATCGTGCGCACAGATCTGGAAGTCCAGAAACTCGAGCAGCGCCGCGCGGACCTGCGCGACGAAATCGCGCTTGAAGTGAAAACCGCCCTTGCTCAGTTGGATTCGTCAAAACATCAAGTGGAAGTCGCCAACCTCGGCGTGCAATTGGCGCAGGAGGAAGTTACGCAGGCTCGCGATCGGTTCACCGCCGGCGTAGCGAACAACATTGAAGTCATTCAGGCGCAAGATGCGCTGGCCCGCGCCAACGACAATCAAATCGCCGCGTTATACGAGTACAACCAGTCACGCGCCGATCTGGCGCACGCGGTTGGACAGATGGAATCGCTTTATACGAAATAGTCGAATGCTGAATGAGGGTGGGGACATGGCAGGCAACATCAGTGAACTTGAAAAAGAATTGACGCCGGAAGTCAGCGAGGATCATCGCGTATCAACACCTGCACCGGGTATGACGCCGCGCGCGGGTCTGTGGTCGCGGCCGGGTTTCCGCCGGGCAGTGCTGGGCGGCGGAGTAATTTTGGTGGCGGTCGCACTGGGTTCCTATTGGTATTTTGGCGGACGCGAGTCCACGGACGATGCACAGGTAGACGGCCACTTGAATCCCGTATCTGCAAAGATTTCGGGCAATGTGCTCGATGTTTCCGTGGAAGACAACCAACCGGTGAAAGCCGGGCAGGTGCTGGCAAAAATCGATCCGCGCGATCTGCAGGCTCGTGTGGACCAGATGCGCGCGGCGCTCGATTTGGCCGTGGCGCAGGCGGCCGCGGCCAACGTCAATATTCCGCTGACGCAGGAAATCACCCAAAGCGGTACCTCCACCGCATCGGCTGATTTGCAGAGCGCGCTTGCCGACCAAACGGCCGCAGACCAGACCTATCGAACTGCCACAACGTCTGATCTCGCTTATGCCCGCGCACAGGTGGCGAAGCAACAGGCCACCTCCGATCGCGCGCAAGCCGACCTCGAGCGCATGAAGCCGCTTGCAGCCAAGGCCGAAATCTCACAGCAACAATTGGACGGGTACGTTGCCGCGGCGGGAGTTGCGCAAGGCGACTTGGAATCTGCCAAGCAGCGTCTCGCGCAGGCCGAACAGAACGTCTCGGTCGCCAAAGCAAAACTCGAGGGCGCAAACGCTCGAGTGGCACAGGCTCAGGCGGGCATAGTTACGGCCAAGGCCAACCTTAAGCAAGTGGGCGTTCGCTCCGCAAATGCCGCTGCCGCGATTGCCGGAATCGCTCAAGCGAAAGCAAATCTCGCCGCAGCCGAGCTCCAGTTGAGCTACGCCACGATCGTCGCGCCTGTGGACGGCGTGGTCACACACAAATCGGTGGAAGTGGGCCAGGTGGTCGATCCGGGTCAGGGTCTGCTGATCCTGGTTCCGCTGCAAGACATCTGGGTCACCGCCAATTTCAAGGAAACGCAGCTCGCGGGCGTGCACGCCGGTCAGCCTGCAAGAGTTCAAGTGGATATGTACGGCCGGACCTTCACCGGGCATGTTGATTCGGTGGCGGGAGCCACCGGTTCGCGCTTGAGTTTGCTTCCGCCCGAAAACGCGACCGGCAATTACGTGAAGGTGGTGCAGCGAATTCCCGTGAAGATCGTCCTCGATCCGATTCCGCCCGACAAGGCCATTCTGCGCCCGGGCATGAACGTGAGCGCGACGATCCTGACTCGCTGATTTCACGCGCTGTTCGCACGCGCAAGATTTTTTTTATCGGCCCTTTCATGGCAATCGTGAATGAAGGGCCGGCTGTAACCGGGAGGGGAACATGGCAACCATAGCTCAGTCTCTTAATCAGATCGGGCAACGAGAAATACCGGACCAGAACAAGCTGATCCGCCGCGCTACCAAAGGGGATGCGACCGCGTTTGAAGCGCTTTATTCCCCCCACAGCCGCGCGCTTTTCCAGACCGCTCTGCGCATGCTGGGGAACGCGGAAGACGCCGAAGACGCTTTGCAGGAGGGTCTGCTGGCGGCCTATCGCAACTTGAAGCGCTTTGAGGGGCGTTCGCAATTTTCCACCTGGCTCACCCGCATCGTGATCAACGCGGCGCTCATGCGTCTGCGAAGCAAGCGCTCGCGCCCGGCCATTTCACTTGATCAATGGCCCGAGGAAGAAAACGCCTTGCCGCCGGAGGAACGTTTCCCTGCCACGGATCCCAGCCCGGAAGAAATTTGCGCCGGCCGGGAACTCCGAGACTTGCTGGAAGCCAATCTCGGCGAACTTTCACCAGTCCTTCGCGATGCCTTCCTCCTGCGCGAAAGCCAGGGGCTATCTACCACAGAAGCTGCCCGCGCTCTTGGAGTTTCCGAGAACACATTGAAAGCGCGGCTCTGGCGGGCTCGTCATCAATTGGCGGAGCGTCTCGCGCCGCTCCTCCGCCGTGGACGTGGTCCGGCCACACGCCTGGCGATGGCCACCAGCTCCGGCTCCTGATTTCGCCAATCTCTTCCCGAGGGCATGCGACCAGCATGCCCAAAGGATCAGCGTGCCAATCCCACCCGGCGGTATACTCGTCCCTTCCCTAGTTGAAGTTGCTGACCGTATCCCGGAGGTCTAAATGGAAATTGGATTTATTGGTCTCGGTAATATGGGACGCGCCATGGCGGGCAACCTGGTTCAGGCAGGCCACACCGTAATCGTGTGGAACCGCACTCGCGCCCGCGCGGATGAGTTACAACGCCGGGGTGCACGTGTGGCCGCATCAACTGGCGAAGCGGCGCGCACAGGCATCGTGATCACCATGCTTGCCGATGACCGCGCCCTTGACTCGGTGGTCTTCGGTGAAAATGGAATCCTCCATTCACTCCCGCCCGAAGGAATCCATATCAGTATGAGCACCATCAGCGTCGCTCTTTCCTCGCGACTTTCCTCGGCCCATAAAGACGCCGGTCAACGATACGTCGCCGCCCCCGTGCTTGGCCGCCCCGAAGCTGCCGCCGCGCGCAAGCTGTTCATCCTGGCCGCGGGCGCCGCGAAGGATGTCGCCCAATGTCAGCCGTTGTTTGACGCCTTGGGGCAAAAAACTTTTGTCGCCGGAGCCGATCCGATCGTTGCAACCCTCATCAAGCTTTTGGGGAATTTCCTGATCGCTTCCACCATCGAATGTTTTGGCGAAGCGTTTGCTCTGGCGCGCAAATCAGGCGTCGAGCCCGGGAAGCTTCTGGAAATCTTGACGGGAACTGTTTTTAGCGCTCCCCTGCACCAAATCTACGGCTCCATCATCGCCCGAGAAGCCTACGAACCGGCCGGATTTGCCGCCGTGCTGGGCCTCAAGGACGTGCGCCTCGCTCTTGCGGCTGCCGATTCCGCGGGCGTGCCGCTTCCTGTCGCCAGCCTTGTGCATGACCGTTTTCTATCCGCTCTCGGCCACGGCCTGGGCGAAAAAGATTGGTCGGTAATTGCCCGGCTGGCCGCCGAAGACGCGGGTCTATGACCGGCGTTTATGCTTTCTTGATCAGCCGCACCACAAACAGAATCAGCAGCGCGCCCACCAGCGACACCACCAATTGCCCAATCAGACCGTAAGCGCCTATCCCCAGCATTTCGAAGATCTTCACTCCTACAAACGACCCAATGATTCCCAGCAGGAGATCCACCCCCACGCCAAATCCCTTGCCTCGCATGATCTTTCCCGCGAGGAATCCCGCAAGAATACCGATCACAATGATCCACACCCAATACATCAACATGAGCATTCTCCTTTACCCGTGAATTTACAGACCAATCCCTGTGACGGTTTGAATCTCGCCCCACTCGCGGGGTACCTAATTGGCGGGAGCCTATCACAGAATGGACAGTTTCTATCAAGTCAGGGGGGCGGGCGCTTGGGCTTCGACATTTGCCCGTGTCAGCCAGGCTTCTGTTTGCCGCCGCTCAGCGCCATATTCAACATCGCCGCTACTTCATCTTGTGTTTCGCGGCCAAGCCCGCAGCTTTCATACATGGCCATCGCCGCTTCATTGGTTTCGCTGGTGATTACCCATACCTCGAAGGCTCCGGCGGATCGCGCTTCGCTGATGAATTTTGCGACCAGGGCTTTCCCAACCCCCCGGTTTCGGCACTCCGGGCGCACGCCAACTTCGTAGAGCAAGAACTGTGGTTCGCGGCGATAGGGTCGCTGCAAAGCGTAGCCGTTCAGGCTGCCGATTACACGGCCGCTCTCAATCACCAGAAGAAGATATCGTGCCGGATCGGATATAAATTCGACGAGCGCGGCCTCATCCAGCACTGTCCGCCCGTCTACTTCCGTGATTGCCTGGCGAGCGAGGCCTAAGTTAGCACTGGTGGCACGCAAGATTGTGAATGAGCGCTTCGAGTCTGGAGGCGGTTCGGGGGGAGACAGTTTGGGCGATTCCGGCATGGGTCATTCTAAGCGAGATGGCATCTGAATGAACTCGCTCGGGGACGGTGGCCTCACCCGATTGTCCTGAACCAAG
Organism: Candidatus Acidiferrales bacterium; assembly: GCA_035308165.1. Lineage (GTDB taxonomy): Bacteria > Acidobacteriota > Terriglobia > Acidiferrales > UBA7541 > DASTCZ01. Next base: position 17,860 of record DATGHC010000009.1, read on the forward strand.
ACACTATGGAACAATCCTCACCTCCGTGGCGTTGATCCGTCTATACGCGAAGGGGGGACCGCCATGCTTCACTCCATCGTCCAGGATTTGCGCTACGCCCTGCGCATGATGCGCAAAACGCCCGGAGTCACCTTTACCGCGTTGGCTGCGCTAGCGCTGGGCATCGGAGCAACCTCGGCCATCTTCAGTCTCGTTTACGGCGTCATGCTTCGCCCTCTGCCTTATGAAGAACCTGGCCGCATCGTCCTGGTGGAAAGGGTCGCTCCTTTTGGGCATCAGTCCAATGTGTCCGCTCGCCGATACACCTTCTGGCATGACCACCAGCACTCCCTGGAATCCATTGCCGCCGAGATGGGCGGACGGCATGTGAATTTGGAGGGCGGTGACCAACCCGACCGCGTGATGGTCCGCGACGTGACCGCCGATTTCTTTCGCGTCCTGCGTGTGCAACCCGCCATCGGCCGAACCTTCCTTCCCGGCGAAGACGGACCCGCGGCCGCACCGGTCGCCGTGCTGGGTTACGGCCTCTGGAAGCGCGCGTTCGGCGGAAACCCGGGCGCTATTGGCCACTCCATTATCCTGGGAAGCAAATCCTACACCGTCGTCGGGGTGGCGCCGCCGGGTATAGATTCAACGCTGGCTGCCGATGTATTCACACCGGTGGACCCGTCCACCAGCCCGCTGGCCAATGGCTCAAATTTCCAGGTCTTCGGCCGGCTTTCCGACGGAGTGACCCTGGCGCAGGCCAACGCCAACATGCGCGTGGTCGCGGATCAATATCGCGCGGCGTATCCTAACGGCGTTGCTCCGGGCGAAACCGCCGGAGCCTATTCCTATCAGGCGGAAATCGGCAGCGATATTCGGCCCATGCTTCTGATTCTGCTGGCCGCCGTTGGCCTGGTATTGCTGATCGCCTGCGCCAACGTGGCCAATCTTTTGCTGGCGCGCGCCGCGGTACGCCGCCGCGAAGTCGCCGTGCGCGTGGCCCTGGGCGCCAGCGCCGGCCGTGTGTTGCGGCAGTTGCTCACGGAAAGCCTGGCGCTTTCGCTGATCAGCAGCGCACTGGGATTGGGATTGGCGAATGTGGCCGTTTGGGCCGTGGTGACCTTTAAGCCCGTGGACCTCCCGCGGCTTGAAGAGGTCACCGTGGATTGGCGCGTGGCGCTGTTTGCCGCCGCTCTTGCAGTTCTTACAGGAATACTATTCGGAATCGCGCCCGCTCTGCAGGTCCTGCGAACCGATCCGCGCGACGCCCTGGCCGAAGGCGGAGCTCGCGGAGGCCAGGGCCGCGGCCATCGGCGTTTGCGCGATGCACTGGTGGTCGTCGAATACTGCGTTTCTGTCTTTCTGCTGGTAGGAGCCTTGCTCTTGACTCGTAGTTTCGTCCGTTTGCTGGGAGTGGATCCGGGGTTCAATCCGGCAAACGCAATCACCGCGCAGGTCAGTCTCACCGGCGCGCGTTATCAGACTCCGGCGCAGGTGGCCCTGTTCGACCAGCAATTGGTGGAAAGGGTACGCCGCGATTCCGGGGTCGAGGCCGCCGCCACGACCAATTATCTCCCTCTCAGCGGCGGCTTCAACATTCCGCTTGGCTCGATTGAGAACCAGCCCAACCTCAAGGGGGATTTCCTGGGCAACCTGGAATGGTTCGGCATCACTCCGGATTTTTTCCGCGCCATGGGCATGCCGCTCAAGGATGGCCGGATGTTTGATGAGCGCGACACCGCCGCCGCTCCTCCTGTGGTCATCGTCAATCAGTCTTTCGTCAAAAAGTTTTTTCCAAAGCAGATTCCGCTGGGCCAACGTATCACCATTGCCTGGGACCTCATCGGCAAGACCGCCGCCGACCCGCCTCGCGAAATCGTCGGCGTTGTGGCGGATATCCACGAAACCAGCCTCGATCAGCCCGCAAGCTGGCAAACCTTTGTGCCCATCAGTCAGGTAAACCCGCCCGTCTCCACTTTGGTCAACAGCATCATGCCCACAACATTGGTGGTCCGCTCAGCCGCGGGCGCCAACATTTCACAGGGCCGCAATTTGACGGAAGAAGTCCGGGCCGTCGATCCGCTGCTGCCTGTTTTCCAGGTTCGGACCCTGGAGGATGTAGTTGGCGAATCACTCGGTCAGCGGAAATTCATGCTCTGGCTTATCGGCAGCTTCGCCGTCGCGGCTGTTTTACTCGCCGCCATCGGTATTTACGGCGTGATGGCCTACCTGGTCACGCAGCGCACGCGGGAATTGGGAATCCGCGCCGCGCTGGGAGCCAGGCCTGCAGACCTGCTTCGCATGGTGATTGGGGAAGCGGCATTACGCGCAACGGTGGGGTTGGTGGTGGGATTGGCTGGGGCTTTCGCGGTCACCAAACTCTTGACCGCGTTTCTTTATGGAGTGAAACCGCGCGACACGGTGGCCTTCCTGGCCGCGCCGGCCATACTGCTCTTGGTGGCACTCTTGGCCACTTGGCTGCCCGCCCGCCGCGCCGCGCGCGTCGAGCCGATGATCGCCTTGCGCCATGAATAAAGGATTTTGCCTTCGACAGGCCTTGGGTGCCAAAGGCCTGCCGACGCGTTTTTTAGGTAGGAGCGCGATTGCTTAAAGGAAAATAACTTTCAGGCGCGCGCGGCGGCGGCTTTCGCTGTGGGCTTCTTGGTGCGCTTCCTCAGCTTGATGGGCTTATCGGGAGTCTCGCCCAGCACTTCTGCGGTCATAATGCTGGTGACAAACTTCTTCAATCCGTGCGATTCAAAGTGGATCACCGTCCGCTCGGAATCAGCTTCGGTCACAATCCCCAATCCATAGGTGTCGTGTTTGATGTATTTCCCTTCGGATAGAACCTGCACGGTTTCCTCCTCGCTTAGCGGCAATTGAATCGGAAGCGCTGCGCCTGGTTAAATCGCGCCTAAATCTCGCGGTGAATGGCACCGCCGTCCCGCGACGGGTCGGGTACTCTGCCCCAAACAAAAAAAGCTGCAGGAATTAACCCGCAGCCTGGTTCCATGTGCCCCTTCATATTCGAGGTCGACACAACGCGATGAGTATACCATATGTCATACATTGAGTCTAGGTTTTAGTTAGAGTTAAGCATTCGCGGTGTATCTGTATCTAACAGAAACTAAAAGCGTTAGCCCATTCGAGCTGGGTGCTGGCGGCTGTAGAGTACCGTAAAACCTCCTCTCATATCGCTGGTGCCATGATTCCGCTATTTGGACTTCACGCGCGGGATACCTTTGTGTTCAGGGTCGCTTCTCCGAAGCTCCCTATGTGAAGAAATCTCCCGTCAGAATGACTAAAGTTGGCAATCGCGCCAGAGTTAAGCTCTCTTCAGCGAGGCACAACTGCCGTCCAAAGCTGAAGAACGGGCACTGGATTGGCGCAGCTCTCCCAAAAGAAGATTGAAACGCGACTTGAGCCTTCAGCAACCCTCCATGCTAAGATTGGCGTGCTTGAAAGAAATTGTTGCGGCGGTTGATCCTTGCTGCCGACAATCAAATGGGTTGAAAAAGACTTGCAGATTCGATTCCAACGTTCTGTTCTTGTGCAGTGCGCTCTGGCCGTGTTTTTCTGCTCTTTCGCCTGCAGAGCCGACGTGGCGCCGCTTCCGACCATCATTTTTGATGGCAACGCGACCGAACTGACCGCCGCATCGCCATTTCAAGATTCTCCCGACCTTTGGGTAACGTTGGCCGATCTCACCCGGGCCACCGGCTACGAAGTAAAGCCACAGGGCGTCTGCCGCAAGGAACTGTGCGTTCCTCTCCCGAAGAACAAGAGCGACTACATTGCAAAGCGCGGCTCCGACACCTGGTTTAACCTCAGTGCCTTCGCCCGCCTTACTCATCAGGCGGCCGCTCACGACGCCCCACACGCGGCCTGGTATTTCGGTCCCCGAGCCGACATTCAGAACAGCTATCTTTCATCGCTGAGCGCGCCAAACTTCACGCTTCCCGACATCAACGGCAAGGTTCATTCCCTTTCCGACTTTCGCGGAAAGAAGGTCTTGCTGGTCACTTGGGCTTCCTGGTGAGGGTGCCGCTTCGACCTGCCAGGATGGCAGGTCTTCTACCACGAACTAAAAGACAAGAATTTTGAAATCGTCTCGGTCGCTCAGGACACCGGCGGGGTGAAAGACGCATCCCCCTGGATCACTAAGGCCAATCCCGAATTTACAGTCCTGATTGACCAGGACCAAATCGTCACCAAACTCTATGGCATGGTTAATGTTCCCACCGGCGTATGGATTAACGAGCAAGGCAAAATTGTCCGGCCCAACGAAGTCGCTTTTATTGACGACCGGTTCAAGTCTTTTTCACACCTGGATTCCGCTCCCTATCTTGATGCGATTCGCGATTGGATCACCAATGGTGACCGAAGTTCCTTTCTCCCGACTGAAACGCAACTCAGGGAACATTTGACTCCCGCGGGCCCGGACCGCGCCGGAGCGGACGCCGAATTCAGTCTCGCCGAGTACCTCTACCATTCCGGTCACGGGGCCGACGCTGTCCCGCATTTCAAGGAAGCGCAGCGACTCGCTCCCGACAATTGGAATTACAAGCGCCAGGCTTTTCTCTTTTCCGACAATCCAGAACGCGATTACGGCACCACGTTTGCAAATGAAGTTAAGAAACTCGGCGACAAGCCCTACTATCCTCCGCATGAATTGCCGCTACCGACAAAGAAATCGGATCAATAACGCAATTAGCCAGTAAGAAATTAAATTGCCGGGAATATTCCCGAATTGGGACAATCCCGGGATACGATCTTCAACCTCCGAAAGTGTGCAATATTGAACAGTAAAGAAATCTCAAATATGATAGACGTTGATTGGGGGTTTAGTGTGTCCACCGATCTGAAGGGCTCGGTGCCTAGATATAAAGAATCATCCGCTACCCGGTAAGAGTGCTGCCAGTTAAGACGCGGTCTCCGCTTGCTGACCCAGCGATTTGTGGTGACACTTGAGAAATTGCAACAGTTGTAGTGAAAGAGGGCCTGGGCCAATTTCATGAAGGCTAGAAATCCAAAACCGGCAGGTCCGCCAGTGGATCCCACTTTTGTAGACGCTATTTCCAGGTTAAAATCACAAAAGAGTGGAGCATTCATGTCGGCAGCCACACGGTCCTCCCGTAAGAAGTCTTCCAAGAAGTCCGCTTTCGATGCTCAGAGATTTCTAGAGTCCGCAGGCGTATCGCGAAAGTTGGCTGACTTCAACAAGAAGCAGAACATATTCTCGCAGGGTGACGCCGCCAAAACCGTCATGTACATCCAGAAGGGGGCGGTCAAACTCTCCGTGGTGAATGAGATCGGAAGAGAGGCCGTAGTGGCCATGCTTGGTCCCGGGGATTTTGTAGGGGAAGGATGCTTGGCGGGCCAGTCCATCCGAATGAGTTCGGCAACAGCCGTCACGCCTGCGTCACTGATGGTGATTGATAAAGAAGAAATGGTCCGCGTTCTTCACACTGAACATGCATTCTCCGACCGCTTCGTTTCGTACATGCTTTCACGGAACATCCGCGTGGAAGAAGACTTGGTGGACCAGCTCTTCAATTCGAGTGAAAAGCGCCTGGCCCGCACACTGCTGCTTCTGGCCCAATATGGAAAGAAATCCGAGCCTGAAAAGCTGCTTCCCAAAGTGTCCCAGGAATTGCTTGCGGAAATGATCGGCACTACGCGTTCCCGCGTTAATTTTTTCATGAACAAGTTCAGGAAGCTGGGCTTCATTGAATACAATAACGGGGTCCACATCAACAGGTCACTCCTGAGCGTTGTTCTGCACGATTAAGCCTGTCGGTTTTTCCCACTGTCTCTAATCTATTGATATCCCGCATATGTACCGAATTGAACAGACTTCATGAGTCTCGCTGCCTACCATTGACTTGCGTCCAGAAGGACATCGCATGCGCAGAATGCGGGCTATAGACATTCAGGCGGCATCTGCAAACGGCATCATGGAAGAAGCCGGGACGCTGAGGCGCGTCGCGGCGGATGGAATCATTTACGCACAGGGTGCGCCCGCCCAGTCAGTCTTCTTTATTCAGAAGGGCATAGTAATGCTGACGGTGAGGGCCAGGAACCGCCGAAGGGCGGTGATTGCCATCTTGTCGGCGGGCAGTTTTTTCAGTGAGCCATGCCTCAACGATCACCGAAAACACCTTTCCACAGCGACGGCCATAACGGCGGCTTCTATCATCGTCATCAAGAAAAACGTCATGGCCCGAATGCTGCTTAAGGAAGCTACTGTCTCATCCTTTTTCTGGACCAGCCTGCTCACTTCCATGATTCAACTTCGCGATGATTTTCATGACATGCTCGTCAGCACCAGCGAACAACGCCTCGCGCGCGCGCTGTTGCACATGGCCCACATGCATCCCCCCCATCAGGTTGGTCACATTCCCATCGTGAACCAGCAGATCCTGGCCGAAATGGTTGGCACCACTCGGTCGCGAGTGAATTTTTTCATGAATCGTTTCCGCAAGCGTGGCTTGATCTCCTATAACGGATACCTGCATGTCAAGAATGCCCTGAAGACCGTCGCCCTTCGATAAGAGAATTCCGTTTCCACTAACCCCCGGTCCCGCGAAACATGCAAAATGGCTCTTGGTTCGGCGGCACCGGCAGGTTGGGGGATCTTTGATTGTGAAGAAGGGATTCAATTCGACAGAGACTGATCTTTGGTAAAGGTCACTTCGATAAATTGGAATTCACGCTCATGTGGGTCATCCAGGCGACTCCTGAACAATCCGTGTTCGCAGCGGGCCGCAGGAACACAATCTTGACTTCGTGGGAACGCCGGTCGTACGAGCATAGCCAACGGCCTTTCCACCGGGCCAGGATTTTCATTAACCATTTGTTGTCAAATTCAATCGAGCTGTAGATGAATTTCCCACACTCCACGTAGGGAGCTTCCAGAACCGCGCGCTCGTCGGTGCCTTCAGCAAATTGGTTTACTAACGACCGTGCGTCGCCTTCCAGAACTCTTACGCGGCCGGATACCACTCGAATTTGAGTGAGAAATTCAACCAGATTGTTGATGGTCCACTGCGAGTTCTCGCCATCCGGGTGTCCACTGGTGAGATTCAAACCGGGGTAGAAGAGCGGCTGGATGAAGGCCCAGAAGGAAGGGTCTCGCTCCAGATTCTCCACAAGATCTCGACCCCTGCCCCGCGTATCCATGAATGCGCCGGCTTTTCTGGTCAACTCATGTGTCTCAATGGCAGCACGCCAGAAGGCGGCCACGCCGGGGCTTTCGTCAATCAGCAGGCCGGCATTTGAAAGGCCGTGCACAATGATGATGGATGTGCCCGCGCCGCCCGCAAATGGCTCCATAAAAATACCGGGGTAGATGCCGTGCTGAGCTTCGGCAAGGTGGGGCAACGGATTGGATGCGCCGGTTAGATTGCGCAATGAAGACATATTTCGCACCTATTACCATGTTGAGTGGAATGCCCAACATATAGCAATGGTACGTTAGAGTCGGTATTACCCGTATACCGGTACGTTCAGTACTTCTAGTCTGGAGACATTGGAATGAATGGAGAGGGGTTGACTCTAAGCGATGCCGTGCCGGCGGCGCAGCTCTATTTTGAGCGTCCAGAGTTCCTGCAATCGAGCGGTGACCGCCGGGTCATCCGGACGCGCTTTCTGACTCGCAAACTGTGACTCGATCTGCTTCTCCAAATCGATTAACTCCAGTTCGGCGCGCCGCCGGCGAAGAACGCCGAGACAGCTTTCCACTTCGTCCCAGGTGGAGGGCGCGCCGGTCTCAAACGCGATGTCGTACAGCAGTCTCCGGTCTGGCTCATCCAGGGTTGTAGCCAGCGTGGAAGTATCCGGACGTGCGCCGTCTTTGCAAAGCGGCAACAGGGCCGCGAAGATGCGCTCAGTTTCAAGCCCGCGGTAGATTTCCTCCGCCGCCAGTAAATTGGAGAGCCGCGCGCGAAAATCATCGGCTTCAATGAGCATTTGGACCAGCCTCCGCTCAGCAGGCCTGGCGCTGCGCGACAGGAGTTCGGGGTTTGTTTTCACTTCGCTGCGGCGCTCCGCAGCCGCTTTGCGCAGCGCCTCGCGCAAAACAGGCTCCTCCACGCGCAACTGCTGGGATATCCGCGTGGCCCATTCCGAGCGCAGCAGCGGATTCGGAATTCGTTGAACGTGAGGCATCAGGAAATTCACGGCACGCAGCTTACCCTGTGCTGTGGTCATGTCCATTTGCCGCGCGCGGCCAATCAGATAATCGAGAAACGGGGCCGCCTTTCCCAACAGTTCCCCATACGCTTCCGCCCCCTTTTTCTGGATGAAGGTATCCGGATCGGCGGGCTTGCCATCCACGGCAGGCAAGGCCAGGACGCGCGTCTCGAAATCCTGCTCCAGCAGCAGCGCCAGCGACCGCTCCGTGGCAGCCTGCCCGGCATTATCCGGATCGTAATTCACAACAATTTGTTTCGTGAAACGCGCCAGCAGTTTTACCTGCGATTCTGTGAGGCTGGTGCCGCAGCTGGCCACCACATTGCCGATGCCCGCGCGCGCGACCGCAATCGTATCCATGTAGCCTTCGACCAACACCGCGAATCCCGCGCGACGGATGGGCTCCTTGGCGCGGTCCAGGTGGTAAAGGAGACCGCTCTTGGAGTAGATCGGAGTCTCGGGCGAATTCAGATATTTTGGCATGTCATCGCCCAACGAGCGCCCTCCGAACGCGACGATCTTTCCCGATTCGTTGGCAATTGGAAAAATAATGCGGCGGCGGAAGCGGTCGTAGAGCCGGGCCTTGTCATCGCGCGAAACCAGGCCGGATTGGTCGATGAGTTTTTCAGGGAATTTCTGCTTCAGGTGACGCAACAGGGCATCACCCCCTGAAGGCGCAAAGCCCAGCCCGAATCGCGTGATGGCTTCCTCGTCCAGTCCGCGATCCGCCAGATAGGCGCGCACAGCCTTGCCTTCGGCAGTGTTGGTCAGGTGCCGTGCAAAAAAAGCGGCCGCTTCACGGTGCATTTCCACCAGAACCGAGCGCTGCTGGTTGGTGCGGCGATCCTCCGGACTGCGCTCGCGCGCCTGTGGAACCGGAATGCCGCATTTTTCGGCCACCGCGCGCACCGCATCGGGAAAGGAGAGCTTATCCACTTCCATCACAAACTTGAAAACGTCTCCGCCCACGCCGCAGCCGAAGCAATGATAAATCTGCTTTACCGGATGGACAGCGAAGGAGGGGGTTTTTTCGGAGTGAAACGGACACAGCCCGGTAAAATTCTGCCCGCTCTTGCGCAGAGGCACATATTCGCCGATCACTCGGACGATGTCCGCCTGCTGCTTCACTTTGTCCGCAAATGATCCAGCTTCCGCCATGGGGGAGATATTAAACAGTTTAGGGGGGGATCAGTTCAAACACAAATTTGCCGTCACGGAAAACTACGAGGGTTTTTCCGTCGGGAGTCCACTGGGCGATTCCGAACGGAACGCTTTTTACGATTGTCCTCTGCGCGACATTCAAGACATCGAAGCGCACGATGGATTTGAGATCCTGTTTCTCATGATGTTCCACAAGCAGAAGGTTGTCGTCCTGCGGGTTCCACACCGGATTCTCGTCTTCTTCGTCGCCCTCGTTTGCAAAGGAGAGCGCCGTCTTGCCGCTGTCCGAGTAGCGGGCGCGGAAAGGCAGCCCGGCCTCGAATATATAAGGCAAATAATATTCGCCGGTCGCTGAGAAATTAATTCCATACATGTTAAAGCGGGTGTCCAGGTGCTTTCCCTTAACATCATAAATATTGATAGTGGGTTGCTTGTCCGTTTCAGCCGTGTCGTCCGCAACATAAATCTTTTCAGTTCTGTCGCCCGAATAAAGAACATGAAAACGGAACGCAGGCGTCTTGACCGCGAACTGACGCACTTTCTGAGTGTCCAGGTCCAGAATTCCAATGGCAGTGAAGCCCATGTCGTTGTAGTTTTCCGCGTTCTTGTCCACCTTGGGGCGGTCGGTCATGAAGACGAAATAATTTCCGTCGTGGGTCCATTGAAGGACTCCGCGGAGATTGTTGATCACCATGGGCGCCCCTACCGTCCCATCCTCTTTGATTAGGTAGAGGCCCTCCGAAGTGGATACAGCGAACGTGCGCGGAATGGGCACAGTCCAAACCCCGACGGACCCACCCGTAAGGAGCTTCTTCACCTGTCCGGCTTTCAGGTCGAAGAGAAAGACATCCCGTTTTCCATCATCGGGGCTGTGGCTCGATGTGAGAAGGATTGCGGTTTCATCTTCGGAAATAGCGAATTGATCGACTCTGTAGTCTCCGGTTGGCAGCGCATAGGACTTGCCTGTGGCTTGCGAAAATGCGGAACAAATCGAGAACGTAAATATGAACAATATGATCGCGAGACCAGTAAGCGTCAGCGCGGGGAGATAAGAATGGCTGGAGGGGCTGCTTTTCATGTTCAACCTCTCAATTCCACAACGGTGATCGCCGCGCCGCCGCGATCCGCTGATTCGGAAGCGATTCGCTCAACCAGCGGATGCGCGGTGAGAAATTCAGCCAGCCCGCGGCGAAGCGCGCCGGTTCCGTGCCCGTGGATGATCCGCAGGCGCGGTTTCCCGGCCACCGCTGCCGAGTCGAGGAACTTGTCCACGCGCCGCGTGGCTTCTTCCACGGTGCAACCGATGACGTTGATCTCATCCGCAGACGGCTCATCGGTTGGCTGCGCTTGAACGGTGATGCCAGAGGCATATCGCGCAGGCTGTGGAGTCCCGGCCGCCGGGCGATCTTCCACAATCGCGGTAACGTCGTCGAGCGAGATCTTCATGCGCAGCGGACCGGCCTCAACTTCAGCGCCGCGTCCATCCACGCGGCGCAACACAACGGGCGACGGGAATCCGCGCACGCGCACTTTGACTCCGGAGACAAGCCGCTCGGCCTTAACGGGTTGTTCGACGGGCGCGAGGGCTGGGCCCAAATCTTCCTGCGATGCGGAGAGATGTTGCACCACGGCGTCATCGACTTCTTCACGCGCTTCGCCGCGCGCCTTGCCTACGGCGCGCTGCGCTTGCTTATTGAGCTGCGATTGAAGTTCTCGATTCTTGATGGCTTCGAGCGCATTGGAGAGAGCTGCTTCATGTTGTTTCAGCGCTTGGGTAAATTTCTGCTCCAGGTCGGCGATGCGTTTGCGTTGGCGCTCCGCCCATTCGGTCTGCAGTCTCTTCCGCTGGCGATCAATCTCCGCGGATTGTTCGCGCAACGCGGCGCGCAGCGTGTCCACTTCATCCCGCGCTGAATGCAAATAGGCGATCAGGTTGCCAGCCTCACGCGCGGCGGGCGTCATTTCAGCACGAGCACGCTGCAGAATGCGCTCCGGAATGCCGAGCCGCTCGGCAATCGCGATGCCGCTCGAGCCACCGGGCACGCCGACGAGCAGGCGGTAGGTAGGGCGAAGATTCACCGCATCGAATTCCACCGCGGCATTAAGCACGCGGGGAGTGGTGGAGGCGTAAGCTTTCAAGCGATCATGATGCGTGGTAGCGAGTGTGAGGCAGCGCCGCGCGCGAAATTCTTCCAGCAACGCCACAGCAAGCGCCGCGCCTTCTTCCGGCGCTGTTCCCGTACCCAGCTCATCCACAAGCACAAGCGAGCGCTCCGTGACCGCTTCGAGCATGGAACGGAGATTGAGCATGTGCGCCGAAAAAGTGGAAAGGCTCGCGGCGATGGATTGCTCATCGCCGATGTCGGCGAGCACGCGGTCAAATAATGGCAGCTCTGCAGATTGAGCCATCACTGGAATGCCCGATTGTGCGGCCAGCGCGGTCAGACCGACAGTCTTCAATGCGACGGTTTTGCCTCCGGTGTTCGGCCCGCTGATGACCAGTACGGTTTCCCCTGAGCCCATGGCGAGCGACATGGGAACGACAGCTCCCCCTTCGTTACGGAGCGCGGCTTCCAGGATGGGATGCCGCGCGGCATCGAGCCTGAGTTGAGCGTCGTCATGGAAAGCGGGAATGGCGCAATCGTACTTGCGAGCATAGCGTCCGCGGGCAAAAAGCGAATCGAGCTCAGCGATAATTTGCGCGTCGTGCCGCAATGCAGACGCCTGCCCGCGCAGCATCTGTGTCAGAGCGGCCAGGATGCGCGCAATTTCGGCGGCCTCGTCGTCGGCAAGCTGCACCAGCTTGTTGTTTAACTCGATGGCCACCAGGGGCTCGACAAAAACGGTTTGTCCCGTGGCGCTCGAACCGTGAACGATGGCGTCGCGCACATTGGAATTGCGCCGCTCGGCAGCCCGCACGGGAATCACATAGCGGTCGTTGCGCAGCGTGACGTAGTCTTCACCCGGCTCGGCGCCACGCGCCCGCAGAATTTCGCGCAGAGACTTCTGGATGGAGTCGCGCGTGCGTGCGAGGGACGCGCGAATACGGCGCAATTCCGGTGAGGCGTCATCGCTAATGGCGCCGTCGGGCAACACCGCGCGACGGATGGCCGCCAGGTGGACGCGGAAGTCACTGAGCGAATCCGCGCGCGAAGACAATCCCTGGAACTTTTCCCGTGCATCGCGAAAAAAATCCTTCAGCCAGCCCACAGTTTCCAGGAGAGAGGCCGTGTCCAAAAGTTCCAGTGGAGTGAGCACCGCCGAGGATATGGCGGGTTCTGAATAGTCGCTGCGCTCAAGACGCAGCAACCACGGCTCGGGATCAGCCAGCGCGCCAAACCCCAGCTCGCTCCCGTCGCGCAGCCAATCCATGGCTTCACGGATCAGCGCGAATTCGGCATCTAGCTGGGCGCGATCCCGCCGGGGCGTCAGTGCTTCGATGCCGCGCCGGCCGGGCGCACAGGTAGCGAAGCCGCGGACGATTTCACGCAGCCGGTCGAATTCGAGGAGGTCCGAAGCAGTTCGTGACATTTAGAAATTGCAAATCCCAGTTTGATTCTGACCGCAAGGCCGACTGTGCCACTTCTTATTTGTGGCCTGCGCAGCAGCGCGCGTTGCCCAGCTCCTCCACCATGGCGACAGCCAGCGAATCAAGGACATCGGTCGCGGCCTTACTTTTGAGATTGTGATTGTTGCCGAGAAAAGAAAATACCAGATGCTCGCCGCGTGATGAAGTGGCATAGCCCGCCAATGAATCCACGTGAGTCAATGATCCAGTTTTTGCCCAGACGTGTCCCGCGGCCGGAGTGCCCTTCATGCGATCCATTAGCGTGCCGTCTTCCCCGGCGAGGGGCAACGCAGAGCGAAAGATCTCAGCCCAGGGTTGTTGCCCGGCCCAGCGCAGCAGGGTGACTTCCGATTGTGGTGTGACCATGTCCTTGCGGGAAAGACCCGAGGCGTCGGTCATCACTACGTCGGCATCGCTCAGCCCGAGACCCTTGCGGAAGTCTTCTTCAAATTGCAGCGCTGTATCCTCGGAAGAGTCCCCGGTTTTTGCGCGTGCGGAAACCCGCAGCAACATTTCAGCGTGCAGATTTTGGCTGGTCTTGAGCATAACGCGCAGGTCATCGGAAAGGGGCGGCGAAATATGTTCAGCGAGTACAGTCGCGCCCGGCACCAGAGCTCCGGCAGCCGCTGGGGACGCCACGGAATTTGCGGCTGAAGCCGTGGGCGTTGGCGCAGCACCGTAATAAGCGCTGGGGTCTCCCGAGTGGACGGCGCGCGCGTGCCCAGAAATAACTACGCCGCGAGCCTCCAGCAAACTTTTAAGCAGTGCCGAGGCAAATTCGGCGGGACGGTCAATGGCCAGCCCCATCGAGTGAGGCGCCGCGTCCAAGGGCATTGAGCCGCGCAGAAATATTTCGCTCGAGCCGGGCTCGCGCTCCACGGAAAGCTTCTGCACGGAGCCGCGAGCGGCAGTCATGACTTCGTTGTGGACGCGATAGGTGTCCGTCAAAGGAACGGCAGTGTAGGTTGCCGGTGAACCTGCAACTCTGCCCGGAGTTAGTTCAATGAGGAGAATTCCGTCATTGATTTGCAGCGCTGAAACCGGCACGCCGTAATTCCAAAGCATGTCATCAATCGCCCATCCGGAAGGATAAGTCCCTCCAGCGAGATAACTGTCATCCGCGACGATGTCACCCGAAATCTGTTTCACGCCGCGAGCGACTACAGCGTCCGCAAGCTCGGCGAGAGCTTTTTCCGGAGGGCCATCGCGCTCGGTCTTCTTAACAAATGGGAAGACACGATTGGAGAGATTCGGGTCACCGCGGCCGACCAGAATCAAATCGCCCTGAAGAAGGCCTTCCGAATTGAGTGGGGCGCGCGCCTCGATCGTGGTGCGAAAACGATAGTCGGGGCCGAGCGTCGCGAGAGCGAGCGCGGCGGTGAAAAGTTTGGCATTGGATGCGGGCAGGAAGTATTTGTCGGAATTCAGCGAGAAGAGTACTTCTCCGGTGTCGGCATCCTCCACCAGCATGCCCCAATAACCGCGCCCCGGTTCGGGAGCAGCCAATATCTTCTCAACCCTGGCGCGAAATGAGGCCACTCCGGTTGAGGCGCCAGCCTCGGAATTCCCCCGCCGCGCAGGTCCCTGGGCAAATGACGCGGCAATAAGCAAAGGGGCGAATAGACACAGAGCGGAAAGGTAAAGAAACCTTCGATATCGAGAGGTTTGCGCCATGTTCTCTTTGCGAAAACCTAATCGTATTTTCAAACCGGCATGCCTTGGAACAATCGGGTCACAATTGAAATTATCGTTTATCGCGAGGCGCGTCAAACCCTGCCGTGGCGCGCAACAGGCGACGCCGCCGGCCGGCAAGCCCGATTTGCTTCAAAACCGATGACGATTTATCATGAAGTCCCACCCAATTAGGAGGAAATACATGCGCAAATCAATCGCATTGCTGGCCGCGATGGCCCTGGTGACTCTCCCCATGCTGGCGGCCGACAAGGAAAAAGATGAAGAGCGGCTGCGCAACTGCGGCACCGTGATGCACGAAATCCTGAATGTTCCCGATGACATCCCGCAGGATCTGCTGAATAAAGCAGAATGCGTGGTCGTGTTGCCCTCCGTCCTAAAGGGAGCATTTATAGTGGGGGGCAGCTACGGGCGCGGCGCTATGAGTTGCCGAAGTGGAGACCACTTTGACGGGCCCTGGGGGGCGCCGACGATGATGGCCCTGGAAGGCGGAAGCGTGGGCTTCCAACTGGGCGGCGAGGCGACTGATTTCGTGCTTCTGATCATGAACGCGCGCGGAGCCAGCTCCATCCTCACGAGCAAAGTGAAGCTGGGAGCGGACGCCGCGGCAGCCATAGGCCCGGTAGGCCGCAATGCGCAGGCCGATACGGACGCAACCATGCGCGCGGAAGTGCTGACTTATTCGCGTTCGCGCGGTGTTTTTGCAGGCATTTCGCTGGATGGCTCGACGCTTCGTCCGGACAACGATGCCAATGAACTTATCTATGGAAAGAAAATGGAGGCGAGGGATATCGTGCTCCGGCGAGCCGCGCCTGCGCCGCCTTCCTCAAAAGAGCTGTTGGATGTCCTGAACGACCATTCTCCTAAGAATATGTCCGACCCGAAGTCGCGTTAATCATTTGGCAGAATCAGCGCAAAATCCCCCGGCAAAGGCCGGGGTGCGTCCGAAGCACTGGTTTGCACATCGCGCTGAGTTCCCGTAATCTGAGATTTCGATTCTGGCGCGTCTTTCGGGTGAAAGTCTCCCGCGCACGGCCCGTCTCCAAATATGCTCTGTCCCATCTGCAATAAACGAAAAGCCGAACGATTCTGTCCGGCAAAAGGTGAGAAGATTTGCGCCGTTTGCTGCGGAACGGAGCGCGAAGTCACCATTGATTGCCCGGCGGATTGCGCGTATCTGGTGGCCGCGCATCGCTACGAACAGCGGCAAAACAAGCCGCTGCCTGGATCCGAAGTACCTTTTCCGGATGTGGAGTTCGCTCCCGCGATTATCCACCAGCATCGCAACGTGGTTTCCGGCTTGGCCTTCACAATTTTGAAGACTGCCGCGGATGAGCCATCCACCGTGGACGCGGACGTGCTCGCGGCACTGCAAGCGTTGGCGGAAACCTATCGCACGCTCGGCTCGGGGATTTACTACGAGAAGCCACCCGCGGGCGGACCTCCGCAGGCGATTTATGCCGCGCTGGGCAAATATCTGGAGGAGTTCAGGAAACAAGAAGCTGAACAGGGCGCTGCCGGGCGGCTGGGCGCCGGCCGTCTGAAGGATACCGACATCTTTTACTTTCTGGTGTTCCTGCTACGCGTGGGACGGCAGCAGACCAACGGGCGGCCCCGCGCGCGTATGTTCCTGGAATTCCTGAGGGGGCAGTTGCCGCGCGAAGCTCAGCCTCAGGCCGAACCAAGCCGCATCATCCATCCCTGACAATTCGCTGAATAACACCCTAAGCGGCGCCCAGCGAAAGACTGAGCTGCGGCGATGGCAACTCACAGACTGATTGCACGGGTCGCGCACCCAATCCATACTTCTTGCGCATCGCCGCGGCGCGCTGGGAAATTTCCTGACGGTAAGTCTCTGGCGGGTAAGCCTCGCGTTTGTACCACTCACCATATTGTTTCGCGAGCCGGGGGAATTTTTTCTCAATGAAGGGTAGAAAATGTTTGGCCGCGGAGGGCATGAGCCAGAGTGGAGACGACAGGAACCACTGCGCGCGCGCCTCGCTCGCTGCGCGAGCCATGGCCTCAAAGTGCGGCTCACTGTCGGTGAGCCCGGGCAATACGGGCATCATGAAAACGCCCGCCGCAAGTCCGGCGTCGCGCAATTGGCGCAGGGCCTTCAACCTCAGATCCGGGCGCGGCGCCCGAGGTTCCAGCATGCGCGCCAGGCGCGTACCCACGGTAACGATGGTTACATTGATGGTGAGCGACGAACGCTCCGCGATGCGTTTCAGCAGGTCAATCTCCCGCACCACCTGGTCAGATTTCGTAGTGATGCTAAGGTTCAGCCCTTCGCGTTCGGCCATGCGCTCAAGGATTGCACGGGTTACGCCGAATTCGCGCTCCGCGGGCTGAAACGGGTCGGTGGCGCTGCCAATTGCGATATGTCCGCCGCCGATGCGCATCTCGGCCAGATCGCGCGAGGCAATCGGCCCCGCGTTGGCTTTGGCGTAAATCTTGCGCTCGAAATCGCCACCATCAAGCTCCATGAATTCATGCGTGTATCGTGCATAGCAGTAGAGGCACCCAAATTCACAGCCTCGATAAGGATTTACGGTAAATGGAAAAGGGACGCGTGTGGATTCGCAGCGGTTGACAATGGAACGCACGGGCAGCAGAAAATATTCGGTGCCGCGCTTGGCATCCGCGCAAGGAGAATCAGCGGCGAGGCGGGCGATTCCGGCAAGGCCGGCAGCAAGCTTCGGTGGTAGCGAAGCTGGAGGCGCGTTGTCCCGGTGGTGCGGGACGATGGGAAATAAGGAGGGAGTGGGAAAAGTGGCCATCGTCCGGCTCGTCGCTGAATAGGTGCTCCAATGCAGGGAGTGTATTCGCCTTTTGTTCGCTTTGTCAAGAAAAATATTCGCTTTATTTTCGCCTGTGGAAACGCCGCCCTAGACGCTCAATCCGCCCAGGGTTCCATCCAATAATCCACGGCCAGCCATATGCCGCGTGAAAAAGGAACGAAAATGAGCGAGAGCATGATGGCGACGGCCATCCACACCAGGATTTTGACCTCGGCAGAGGCGTGCCACATCTCGGGGAAGTACTGCGAAACCAGATAAGCAGTAATAAGAATCGCCGCGGTAATGCCGTAATTGATGATCATGGCTCCCACAAAGTAGCCAGGCTCCCGGAAGAATTTCAGTCCGCACGCCGGGCAGTCATGATTCATGGTGAACATGCGCTCGAGGAGTCGCCCCTGGCCGCATCGCGGGCAGCGGAGGCGCAGGCCGCAGCTCATTACGTGCGTGAAGGATGGGTGGGCAACCGGCATAGGAGTCACTTCCATACAATAGCCTAGATGTGCCCGCGGGTGTGCCGGATGTTTTTGAAAATAAGGACGATGAACGAAAGGGCAATGTCCAGGTGGAGGTACAGTGCTCAATATGCGCCGCAGAGAATGAACGCCCCATTATGCTTTAAGGCGCGGGGTCTATAATTTAACCAGGAGCCCCGCAGGTGGAACCGATCAACATCCTAATCCTGGACGATGATGTGGTGAGCCAGGCCGCGCTGCGCCAAGTGCTCGACTCCGAGGGCTGGCAAGTCCATGTGGTCACGCGAATGGATCGTGCCCTTGCGGAGGTGGCTCGCTGGCAAGCGCGGCTGGTGATCGCCAGCGTTTCCATGACCGGCCTTTCCGGGCCTGTGTTTGAAACCTTGAGGGTCCTGGCGCAGGCGGAGGCCGTGGAGGGCGCTCGGACGCCAACGCGCGTGCTCTATCTTGTGCCCATGATGGCGGCGCCGCGAGCTCAACCCATGTTAGAGCGCGTGGGCCTGCCCTATTTGCTGAAGCCCTACCACCTGCATGACTTTCTTCAAAAAGTGAGCGACCTGCTGATTGAGGCGGGGGCGATCAGTACGTCCATGGTCAACGTGCAGCCGGAGTTGCAGGTTGCGCCGCGCCCATTCGTGCGCATCGGAACGAGGCTGGATAAGCGACGGACAAACATGTTCTCGGGGCGCGATGAATACATGATGACTGAGGAAGAACTCATGGAATACGAAAAGCAGGAAGAAGAAGAGAAGAAAAAAAAGATCAAGAAGCGGGATGATTTTTTATAAGAATCAACTCAATTTCACCTGCTCTGAAGTCCTTCCAAGACAAATTCACATGGCATGTTTTAGGAAAGCCAAGCGCGAACCTGGCTGCGGTCGGGCGTTGCGGCCAGCAGTCCCGCCATGGTCAGACGCAGCAAAGGATGGCGAAGCGCGGGAGCTATTTCCACCATGGGTATGAGGACGAACCGGCGCCCGGCCATTCGCGGATGCGGAATTTCGAGGTCGGCAGACCGGATGATGCTGGCCCCGTAAAACAAAATATCAATATCCATCGTTCGCGGGCCCGCGTGAACGATGCGTTTGCGGCCCAGTTGTTGTTCGATGCGGCGAACAACATGGAGCAGTTGCCGTGGCATAAGCTCCGTTTCCGCCTCGACGGCAGTGTTCAGGAACCAGCCCTGCGCCTGAAATCCGACCGGCTCAGTTTGGTAGAGCGCGGAGCGTCGCGTGATGCGCACTCCCGATTCCATCAGCAGCTCAAGCGCCCGCTCGATGTGCGAGGCGCGGTCGCCCAGATTTGACCCGAGGGAAAGGTAAACGGTGTGGAGTGACATGGGGGCCGCCGCTAAAATAGGGGCTGCTGACGGCGCGGAACTTCCATTCCAAAATGTTTGTAGGCCAGTGGAGTGGCCATCCGGCCGCGCTGTGTACGGTCGAGCAGGCCGAGCTGCATCAGGTAGGGCTCATAAATTTCCTCGATGGCATCTTCTTCCTCGCTCAGAGACGCCGCGATGGTGTTCAATCCTACCGGCCCGCCTGAATATTTTTGAATAATTGTCAGCATCAGGTTGCGGTCGGTTTCGTCCAGCCCGTGCTGATCCACTCCCAGCATTTCGAGCGCCTCGTGCGCGACATCCTTGGTGACTTGGCCATTGGCGCGAACTTGCGCAAAGTCGCGCGCTCGCCGGAGCAGGCGGTTGGCGACGCGCGGCGTGCCCCGTGCGCGGCGCGCAATTTCCACCGCGCCATCCTCATCGATCGAAATATCCAGGATGCGCGCGGAGCGCTGGACAATCACCGCCAGATCCTCGGGCGTATAAAAATCCAGCCGGTGGACGATGCCGAAACGCGAGCGCAGGGGCGCGGTGATCAGTCCCGCGCGCGTGGTGGCACCGACCAGAGTGAAATGGTTTAGCGAAAACGGATGGATTCGCGCGCCGGGCCCCTGGCCGATGATCAGGTCGATGCGGTAATCCTCCATCGCCGGGTAAAGGACTTCCTCTACGGCGGGCATCAACCGGTGAATTTCGTCCAGAAAAAAAACCTCGCGCTGCTCCAGCGCCGTGAGCACAGCGGTAAGGTCGCCCTTGCGTTCCAGCATCGGCCCTGAGCTGGTTTTGATGGCCACGCCCATTTCGCTGGAAATGATTTGCGCCAGCGTGGTCTTTCCAAGGCCGGGAGGACCATACAGCAGCACATGGTCAAGTGCTTCACCGCGGCTCTTGGCGGCTTCTATGGTAATGGCCAGATTCTCCTTCACGCGCGATTGCCCGATGAAGTCCTCAAGCCGCTTCGGACGGACGCTCGATTCGATGCGCGAGTCCTCGTCAAACGCTTGCCCGGAAATAATCCTCTGGCCGTGCCTGTCCATCCGCGGGTCTGTGGGTCCGGCTGGCTTGGTTGCGCTCATGACCATTGCGCGCGCTAATGCGCGGCGCGCGCCCTCCGCTCAACGGGTGAAGCAAGATTGTGCAGCGCGGCCTTCAGCAAATCTTCAAAATTTGTTCCCACTTGCTGCTTGCAGGCCGATACAGCAGCCTCTGCCGCCGCCTCTTCGTAGCCCAAATTAACCAGTGCGGAAACCACGTCCTCCACCGGCCCTGCAGGTGACACCGCGCGCGGCGCTCCCGGCGCTTCCATGGCCGCAAGTTTGTCACGGAGCTCCAGCACAATCCGCTCCGCAGTTTTTTTTCCCACACCGGGGATGCGCGTCAGCGCCACCAGGTCGCCGCGTCGGATCGCGGGCACCAGTTGATCCACGCTGATGCCGGAAAGAATTTTCATCGCCAGCACCGGCCCCACCCCGGAGGCAGCAATCAGCAATTCAAAGCAATGTTTCTCACGCGAAGTAAGGAACCCATAAAGCGAGATGCCATCATCGCGCATGTGCGTGTGCACCAGCACAGTCACCTGGCTGTGCAGATCCCCCAGCGCGGAGTAAGTAGAAAGCGGAATGTGCACAAGGTAGCCGACGCCGCCCACGTCAATCAGCACCTGGTTGGGGCGCTTGTCGAGAAGCGTTCCGCGGAGCTGTGCAATCATCTGGTGTAGGAAACCATCACGGCATAAGCAGGGCGAAAGCCCGGCGAAAGGATTATTGAGCAGTGGGAGCGGGGTGTCAACGCAATGGCTAAGCCTTGTGCTCCGGACCAAAAACCGAAAGCCGGTGTCCATCGGGGTCGTTGAAATTAGCCGCGAACATGGGGCCGGTCACCGCGCGCGGTTCGCCCAGAAATGTCACGCCCCTGGCGCGCAATTCGTCATACGCCGCACGGACATCCTCCACGCCAAAAACCAGTTCCGTGGCGCCGACGCGCGTGGTGCTCGCTCGCGCCAGGCCCTCGCTTAGCGCCAGAGTGAATCCACCCGCATCAAAGAAAGCAAATCCTGGATGCTCGGCCTGCAAAGTGAGACCAAGGATATCGCGATAAAAAGGAATCGAACGCGCCGTGGTTTCCACACCCAACATGACGTGACTGATCTTTGATTTATCCAAAATTGCCTCCTGGCCAAATCGTCTGTTGCCGGGAATCTTAGCAGCACCGGGACACGTCTACTATCTGCCAAGTGCAGTTCCCCTGGCTTCTTGAGAATTGCTAATTTGAAGAATCTTTAGGGGGAGACAAGCACTCTACTTTGCGTCGCTGACGAGATTCACGGTATCTATCACGCCGATCACGGCCATATCGATGGGTGAGTTTGGCCGGCCAACCGCCGTCATCGCTGAAAAACCTTCCATTACCAGCAAGACCCGGTCGCCAACTCCAGCGTCCACGGAGTCAAGAGCGAGCACGGGCTCGCCGCGGTCGCTGCCATCGAGTTGCAGCGGCTGGACCAGCAGGATCTTGCGCCCCACATGCGAGCGCGTTTTTTGCGTGGCCACCACATCCCCGACAACTTTTCCAATCACCACGAGCCGTTCACTCCTTGCTGGTTCAACTTATCCGCGGGCTACGTCCCCACGGGCAGATTTATTTCGTCCACGATCCCGACAATCGTTGCTTCCGTGGGCACTTCTTCCGGCAAAAAAGGGAAGCTGGCTTCTTTCCCGCGGCACCAGTAAATCAGTTCACCCGTCCCCGCGCCCACGGAATCAATGGCAATGAGCGCGCGTCCCTTCTCGCGCCCGTGCCGGTCAACGGGTTGGACCACGAGCAGCTTTTTTCCGTCCAAATGCGCGTCCTTCATGGTGCAAACCACGTTCCCGATGACGCGCCCAAGTTGCATGAATTATTTCCTGCGCGAGGAAGCCAGCTCCGCTTCGTGCAACGCATCCAGATTTACGCTGTCCACCACTCCTACAATCGCGGCGTCCACCGGCTTATCCTTGCAATCGGCGGCCATGCGCGCGGAACTGCCCGAAACAATCAATACAGTTTCACGAAATCCTGAATCCACCGTGTCCACGGCAATCAAATATCCGGATTCATCTCCGCCTTCGGGTGTAACCGGCTTCACAATGAGGAGCTTCATTCCTTCCAGGCGAGGGTCTTTGCGCGAGGCAACGATGGTTCCGACGATGCGGCCGAGAATCATTCAAATTCTCATCCGGCCACAATGCCGACAATCCGAGAAAGTCCTTTGCGACTCCAATTAGTCTCCCACTCCGCCGGAGGATGCCGCTGACTTGCCGATGGGCAAAATCGCTTCAAGGGATTCATGCGGCCGGGGAATCACGTGAACGGAGACGAGCTCGCCAACGCGTCGTGCTGCGGCCGCTCCCGCATCGGTTGCGGCCTTCACGGCCGCCACATCCCCGCGCACCATGGTGGTAACGTACCCCGCGCCGATTTTTTCCCAACCGACCAGGGTCACTTTGGCGGCCTTCACCATGGCGTCAGATGCTTCAATCATCGCCACCAGCCCCTTGGTCTCGATCATGCCCAGGGCTTCGCCCATTCCGTTACCTCCGCGCCAAACCAATCAGCAATCGATACGCGGCCGCGCCGCGAGCAATTTTTCCACATCGCCGCCAGAAAGCAAGCTCTGTTTCCCGAGCAACTCCGTCACCAGTGAAATACGTGCGTGGTGCTCCACCATTTCCATGTGATGGAAGGCGGTCAGCAGATCGCATCCATACGTGACCACACCGTGATTGGCCATCAGAATGGCATTGTGATTCGCGATCAACGGCTCGAGCGACGTGGACAGTGCATCCGTGCCCGGCGGCGCGTAGGGCGCCAGCGGAATGCTCCCCAGCGAATAAACCATTTCCGCCAGCAGCGGCTTGTCCAACGCCAATCCAGCGGCCGCGTAACCGGTGGCCACCAGCGGATGCGCGTGGCAGATGGCATTCACGTCTGTCCGTCGTTTGTAAATAAACAGGTGCATCTTCAATTCTGACGACGGTTCACGGAACCCTTCCAGCTTGCGCCCTTCAAGGTCCGTCACCACCAGGTCTTCGGGCGTGAGCATGCCTTTGCACACGCCGGTGGGCGTGGCCAGCACGCGATCGGACCCCAGTCGAATGGAAAGATTCCCGTCAGAGGAAGGAATGAAGCCGCGCTGGTAAAGCCAGGATCCCGCAGTGCAAATCTCTCGGCGGTGCTCTTCACCGGACTTCCGGTGACCGGGTGAAATGTTATCGGGGCACATGGTCAATCCCGTAGCGCTCAAGCTGTCCAGCTCCACACTGGGTCCTATAATTCTTACGCGTGCGCCGGGGACAGCATCAAGCGTAGATACCGCGCAGCTTCAACGCGATGGCGACGCGATCGATGGCCAGCATATAAGCGGCGATTCGATTGTTGACGCCATGGGTCTCCGCGTAGCGGACTACTTCGTCAAAACTGTGCTCCATAATGTCGCGCAAGCGTTCGTTGACTTCGCTTTCGCGCCAGAAAAACCCCTGCCGGTCCTGCACCCACTCAAAGTAGCTGACGCTCACGCCGCCTGCGTTTGCCAATATATCAGGAATAACGAAAATACCCTTGCCATCAATTATTTCATCGGCCAGAGACGTGGTCGGGCCGTTAGCCCCTTCGCAAATAATCTTCGCCTGTACGCGATGAGCATTTTGCGTGGTGATCTGATTCTCTATGGCCGCAGGCAACAGAATCTCGCATGGCTGGAAAAGAACTTCCTGCGACGTAAACTTTGTGCCCCCGGCGGGAAATTCCGGCAGGGGTTTGCGCTGCGTATAGACCCAATCAATCAGCTTGGGGATGTCGAACCCTTTTTCGTTGTAGAGCGCCCCGTGAATATCCGCCGCACCAACTATTTTGTAGCCGGCCTCGTGCATCAGCATCGCTGCCATCGAGCCGACGTTTCCGAAGCCCTGCACAATCACCCGCGTTTGATCGCGCTTCAGTCCAACGCGGGCGAGGGCGCGATCGCACACAATCATGCAGCCGCGGCCGGTTGCTTCTTTCCGCCCCCGCGACCCGCCCAACTCGATTGGTTTTCCGGTCACCACCGCGGTGGTGGTGTGGCGAACGTGCATCGAGTACGTATCCATCACCCACGCCATCGTCTGTTCATTCGTTCCCACGTCGGGCGCGGGCACGTCGCGTTCCGGCCCGATCCACTCGCTCAATTCGGCGGTATAGCGCCGCGTAATGCGTTCAATTTCACCCTTGGAGAGTTTTGTCGGGTCGCAGATCACCCCGCCTTTTGCCCCGCCGAAGGGAATGTTCACCACCGCGCACTTCCACGTCATCCAAGCCGCCAGCGCGCGCACTTCGTCCAGCGACACATTCTTGTCGAAGCGAATCCCGCCCTTGCAAGGCCCCCGAACGATCGAATGATGCACCCGGTAACCAATGAATACTTCCAGCCTCCCGTTGTCCAGCGTCACCGGTATATAAACCGTGATTTCCTTGTTCGGATACTTCATGTACCGGTACAAACCATCTTCAAGACCCAGCCGCCGGGCGGCCTCTTCAAAACGAGATTCCGCCGATTCGTAGATATTTAATTCGTTCTTAGCGGCTACCATGGCCATGCAGTAATCTCCTCGGATTGCCCTGATGACGAATGAATTAGAGGTTCAGTCTCGCGGACCCGGATAATCATGCGCCCCAGAGGCCAGGCGAGCAGCGCGCCAAGTATACGAGCCTCGCCTCCGAAGCGCAATAAAATCAACGCGGTGGACGCCTCGCGACGAACTCCTCGATCAACAGCTGGGCCAGTCGCGCCGAGTCATGCCGCACCACGCCGTGCTCCTCCACAAGATTATCGAACGCGCATCGCAACCCCAGTTTCTGCAGAGTCTCCAAATCCGCGCGCACCGGTTCGGCTCCCTTCAATCGGTAGCGGTCGGCCACCCCGGGCGAAATGGGATGCTCATTGATAATCACCCAATCAAGCAGGCGGCGCTTCGTGTGCCGGTAAATTGCACGGACATGCGCGGAGACCGACATCCCGTCGGTTTCTCCCGGCTGCGTCATCAGGTTGGGGATGTAAATTCGCGTGGCTTGCGAGCGCGCGATCGCGTCGGCCACTCCGGCGACCAGCAAATTAGGAATCACGCTGGTGTAAAGCGACCCGGGACCAAGCAGAATCAGCGTGGCCCTCTCAATCGCCTCGATGATTTCCGGCAAGGGCTTCACTCGCCGCGGCACCAGTCGAAGCTGGCGTATGCGCCCGCGCGTGCGCGCAATTCTGGTTTCGCCTTTCACCACTCGCCCATCCTGCATCAACGCTTCCAGAGAAATATTTTGTATCGTTGAAGGATAGATGCGCCCGCGGATGGCCAGTACCTCGCCGCTCACGCGTACTGCTTTTGCAAAATCCCCGGTCACATGGCTTAGCGCGGTGAGAAACAAATTTCCAAAGCTGTGTCCGCGCAACCCGCGCCCCGCGTGAAACCTGTATTGGAATAATTGACCGAGCAATGCTTCATCGTCCGACAACGCCACCAGGCAGTTGCGGATGTCGCCGGGGGGGAGAATCCTGTATTCGCGGCGCAGCCTGCCCGAGCTGCCGCCGTCGTCGGTCACCGTGACAATCGCCGCGAGATCCGAGATGGGAAATGCCCCTCCATCATGCGGACGCAGCGCTACATACTTCTTCAACCCGCGCAGCACCACGGAAAGTCCGGTGCCTCCACCGATGGCTACGATGCGGGCGGGCTGCACGTGGTGTGGAGGTTGGCCCTTCAATTCAACTCTTCGGGAAAAAACGCTGCGGACTATCCGCTGGCGCCTTCGCGTTCCGGATAGAGCAATTCTGTAAAGCGCGGGTCTTCCTGCAAAAATGCGAAGTCCTCATCGTTGCGCGCGTGGTAACGGTTTTCAGGCTTCAGCTCGATCGCCAATTTCAGATTCTCCATCGCGGATTCCGCTTCGCCCGTAAGGCAATCCAGCGCCGCCATCGCGTAGACGATATAGTCGGCTTTCGGCGCCAGCTTGCGGGCGCGCATCAAATGTTCGCGCGCCTCATCCCACCGGCCGTGGTTCATCATAGCCACTCCGTGCTGGTAGTGATCTTCCGGGGATTTCAGCGCGGATACCGGCGTCCTTCCAATCCGCTGCTCGCATACTCGCAGATGCACCAGCGCGCGGTCTGCCAATTCCTTGCTTGGTGCGGCGGCCACTTTCTCCAGAAGCTCCTTGGCCTTCTGGAATTTCTGCTGCTGGAAATTTCGCAGCGCCTCTTCGTACATTTTGAGCTGGGCCTGCACACGTGGATCCACCAAATCTATTGGCGGAGTCCGTGGTGCCGCCAGCGGCTTAACTGCCTTTTTCTTCAATAGCTTAGCGCTCTTTGCGGCCCCTGACGGAACCCTCGCCACACGGCGCTTTGACGACTTCTTCATGCGCGACATATGCCGCAAACTCTACCACTGCCTCTGCTTCCGGTCAAACGCCTCAATTCATTCCAATTCTGACGATTTTGACCACCCCCGCGGCATCGATCGCACATTTCGTTGGTTCGTGTAACAGGGCTCGGCGAAACACTGGCCTTTGAGATTTCTCGCCTCGATGGCGCTTATGGTTCTTGGTGCCCTGTGTACCACGTTCGCCTCCCGCAACCAGCCAACGCTTGCGCATTGGCCCACTGTGAACCCTATGCTATAAATCAAAGGTCAGTCTCGGAGACTTCGTGCCCTTTATCAATTTTCCCGCTCGGGAGATTAACTGCAAACTGGTCTATTACGGACCGGGACTCGGTGGCAAGACCGCCAACCTGCAGTGGATTCACGAGCACACCAATGCCAATCAAAAAGGGAAAATGATTTCACTGGCTACGGAAACCGATCGCACCCTGTTCTTCGATTTTCTTCCGCTGGATCTCGGCACCGTCCGCGGATTCAAAACGCGCCTGCACCTTTACACTGTGCCTGGACAGGTCTTCTACGAAGCCAGCCGCAAGCTAATCTTGAAAGGGGCCGATGGAGTGGTGTTCGTCGCCGATTCGCAGGAAGAGCGGCTCGACGCCAACCTGGAAACCCTGGATAACTTGCAGGAGCACTTGAAGGAACACAGCCTTTCCTTCGACACGATTCCTTACGTCCTTCAGTGCAACAAACGCGATCTGCCGGACATCATGTCCATCTCAGATCTGACACAGAAACTTCAGCGCAAAGGCGAGCCGATCCTCGAAGCCGTAGCCGTCACAGGAAGCGGAGTATTCGAGACCCTCAAGGAAGTAGCCAAGCTGGTCCTGAACGAACTTCGCAAGAGCTCATAGGATCTTCTTTTCCAAGGGCCAGCTTTCTTTTCAGGCGGGCCGGGGATTTTTCGCGCCCCGCGTGGCATCGAGCTCCAGCGCAACCGCTAATACAATTGACACGTAATTTCCACATGAATTCTCCGGCTTATTAAATTGCCATCTTTGTCTCTGGCTGGCTTAAACTTCCAGGTCTGAATTACAATTACGGATGCCTCGTCAAACCCAAATCTACCGGGACGAACTACGGAGACGTCCGTCGCCCTACCGTCGGGCATCACAGTAAGAGTTAGCCCGACAATTCCCTGAATCTTGGCACTGCGCGCCCATTCCGGATATTCGGGGCGCGGACAGTATTCGCACGACGCATCAGTGGCTTTCGATTCGCCAGACGGTTGATTTGACGATTTCAGCTGAAGATCCCTCTCATCGGAAATGAATAAATCTTCATCGCGGAGCGTCGCAAATGGATAAATGTTTTTTTTGCCGCCTTGAACTGAGTTGCATCCAAAACAAATGGGAAAGAGATTGTTGCGAGGATTGTCCCCTCTGGATCACTCGCCTTTGTTAGAGATACTTTTAGGGTTAGAGAAGCTGGCGTTATGAATTCAAAACTCATGAATACAAAGCCCTGTGCTTTCATTAATCGACTGATCCATGCTGCAAGAGAGTTAGTCAGCAACATGACGTCGGAGACCCGCTCCTGTCGCAGCCGTTCTCGGAGCGCGGACCGGTCGATTACGCGAAATCCCTGTGCCCGTCGAGCCAAGGCCGCGCTTAATGCATCTCCGATGACAGGGCCAAGTGTGGTCAATTCATCCACGGGCCCCAATCCGCCAAAGACGGTGACGGCAGAGAATCGCTTTGAGTTGATAATCGGTACGAGCTTGTCGGCGAGAGCGTCCATCTGCTGTTCGGAGATTGGCGTCATCTCTTGGGCAGAATCCTGTTGACCAGCGGCCTGCGCGGGCGGTTGCTGCGCATGACTGAATTCAGAGACGCCCAACAAGACAACACCAAGACACATAGCGAACCAGCTTTTTCTTGACCGTTCTCGTCTATGGGAAATCAGGAATTTCACCGGAAGGACCTTGAAAATCGTGCGCCCTACCTCAGCTTGAACGAAACTTCAACGGGCACCTGCACCGCAACCAAATTTCCCTGCGCATCTTTGGCTGGTTGGAATTTCCAATCCAGGACCGTATCAATCGCATTGGCGTCCAGTCCGTGCCCCATGGGTTTGGCGACCATGACATCGTCGGCCAGGCCGTCCGGCCGAACAACAATCAGCAATAGAACAATTCCTGAAATCTTGAGCCGTCTGGCCTCCTCTGAATAGGAAGGATTCGGACAAACCACGCATCTTGGATAGCCCGCGCCTGGTGCGACAGGAGAAGCTCCGGGAAAATTCGACTCCGGCTGGAAGTCCGAGTCAGCCAATGCCGATTGTTGGTCCGTCAGAGTAATGCTTCCGGCCTCCAGGTGAATTGATTGGAACCCTTCTTTACCCCTGGTAAAAAATTCCGCCACCAGTGAAGCGTGCAAGCCGGTAAGCGCGTAAACCCGGAATGTGACATAGGCATCCGCCCGCGCATGATCGGCAATCCATGCCCCGATCTCATCGCTATAGAGCATTCCCTCTGAGACTCGGCTCTGGCGCAACATCTCGCGAACGACATTTCCTTCCAGCACGCGGCTCCTCCGCGCTTGGAGCACCAACGAATCGTTGAATGCATCGCGCAGTTTCGCGCCCAGATCGCTTACTTTGGCTTCCGGCCCCCCGCCCCCGACCACAACAACGCTGTCTGGTTTCTTCTTGTCGATTTCCTCCGCCATTTTTTTCGCCAAAGAGTCCAGATCGGGTGCCGCCAGCGAAATGGGCGGCGCGACTCGAGAAGGGTTCTGCAACCCATGATTGGCCGGCCGCGCATGGCCGGGATCCGGCATCAGGATCAGTGCGCCCAGCAGCAAGCTGGCAACCAAGAAGACTTTCGCTCGCGCCCGGCCGTATCTTGTGCAGAATGGCATGCTTAAACTCCCAACCAAATTCCGAGAGAGGTTACCACGATGCTAGTTATTCAGAAAAGAGAGCCGTATGCGGTTTTCTGCAATGGCCACTGCTCGCCGCGGGCTTTCACAAATCATGGACCCGGAATTTATTTTCCCGCAGCTCTTCTCCGCATCCTATAATCCGCGCTGCTGATGCCCCTATCGAATGGTACGAAACTTGGCCCCTACGAAATCGTCGCGCCCATTGGTGCGGGCGGCATGGGCGAAGTCTATCGCGCCCGCGATACGCGTCTCGACCGCACCGTTGCCATCAAAGTTTTGCCCTCCCTTTTTGCAAGTGACGCGGACCGTCTACACCGCTTCGAGCAGGAAGCGCGTGCGGTGGGCGCGCTGAATCACCCAAACATTCTGGCGATCTACGACATCGGCGAGAGCGAAGACTCGCCGTACCTCGTCACCGAATTGCTCGAAGGCCAAACCCTGCGCGAGCGGTTGCAGGGGGGCGCGCTCCCGATACGCAAGGCGCTCGACTACGGAGTGCAAGCCGCGGCGGGGCTCGCGGCGGCACACGAGAAAGGAATTGTTCATCGCGACCTGAAGCCGGAAAATATTTACGTCACGAATGACGGCCGGGTGAAAATTCTCGACTTCGGGCTGGCGAAGGTTTCGCCGGCCGGCGGGGAGCAAACGCTCCTCACGCGAAGCGGTAGCGGCGCAGGTCACACGCGGCCGGGGGCGGTACTGGGCACAGCCGGGTACATGTCGCCCGAGCAGGTTCGCGGAATGCCGGCCGACGCACGGTCGGATTTGTTTTCGCTGGGCATGATCCTCTACGAGATGGTTTCGGGGCATAAGCCGTTTCACGGCGATTCCGCCGTGGAGACGATGAACGCAATCCTGAAGGAGGATCCCCCGGAACTTATCGCCACGAACCGTACGGTGCCTCCGGGGTTGGAGCGGATCATTCGACGCTGCCTGGAAAAGAATCCCTCCGAGCGATTTCAATCCGCGCGCGACCTGGGATTTGCGCTCGAAGCGATCTCGGGCGCATCAAGCGTCTCCGGCTCCACGCCAGCGGGAATTGCTGCACCGGAAAAACAACGCGCCTGGGCGATGCCCGCGGTCATTTGGCTGGTGCTGGGACTGGCGGCTGGATCCCTGATCACAATCTTCGTGTTTCGAAATACGCCAGACGCGAGGAAGGTTGAGGTTCTCCCACTGAACTTCAAGACGGAGTGTGTTTTCAATGCGCGATTCGCGCCCGATGGTGCAACCGCGGTTTATAGTGCTGCCCGTGAGGGGAACACTCCGCAGTTATACCTTCACCGGGCAGACTATCCCGCGCCTCAGGCGTTTGGCCCGCCGGACACGCACCTGCTTTCGATCTCCTCGAAAGGAGAGATGGCCGTCCTGACGGACGCGCACTTCGCTTCGCATGTTTTGTTCAGTGGAACGCTGGCGCGAATGGATATGGGCGGTGGAGCACCGCGAGCCATCTTGCAAGATGTCCAGGGCGCGGATTGGAATCCCGATGGATCCGGTCTCGCGATCATTCGTGCGATAAATGGCAAGAGCCGCCTGGAGTATCCCGCTGGCAAAGTGCTCTACGAGACCGCGGGATATGTGAGCGACTTGCGATTCTCACCGCGCGGCGATCAAATCGCGTTCCTGGACCACCCTCTGCCGGGCGATGATCGAGGGTCGGTAGACTTGGTGGACCTCGAAGGCCACAAAAAAGTTCTTACCGATGGCTATACAAGCGAGGAGGGCCTGGCCTGGGCACGCGACGGAGAAACGGTTTACTTCGGCGCGCAGAAGGTGTCCGAAACCGTGCTCCAGATTTTCGCGGTGACCCTATCAGGCAAAGTCAGAAGTGTTTTTGAGAGTACCGACAACCTTTTTCTTGAGGATACGAACAGCAAAGGAGATCTGCTCGTTGCAGGAGACACGTTCGTAAATGTTTTGAAAGCGTTGGGGCCCGGAGCTTCGGCGGAGCGCGATTTTTCCTGGCTGGACGCATCCAGCAATCCAGCACTTACCGGAAACGGCAAGCAGATGCTTTTCACCGAGGAGGATTCGGGCGCAGGCGCTAATTATAGCCTTCTGCTACAAGCATTGGATGGTTCGCCGCCCGTTCGTTTGGGTGAAGGCGTCTCTATGGGATTTTCGCCCGATGGCGCATGGGCTCTTTCCCTGCTTCCGGGTCCTCCCTCCCAATTAGTGGTTTATCCCACGGGGGCTGGAGAAAAGCGCGTACTCGAGCATGGGAAGATCGTGACCTACTCCTGGGGGATATTCTTTCATGACGGGACTCACGCACTTGTGTGCGGGAACGAGGCGGAGCATGGAACGCGTTGCTTTATGCAGGATATTGGCGGAGGGCAGCCACATCCAATTACTCCCGAAGGGACAAATTGGGGAATTGTCTCTCCAGATGATAAGTCAGTTCTCGCGAGTGGCAGAGAGAATAAGTATTTTGTTTATCTAATTGCCGGTGGCGCTGCGCGATCTGTGCCATGGATCGCGCCAGATGAGAGCGTGATCCGCTGGACGGTGGATGGCCGGGGAGTCCTCGTCTACCGCCAGATGCAGATTCCATCGGTGGTCGAATTGGTTGACTTGTCCACGGGTCGTCGAACAAGAGTTCGCGAACTTTCACCAGCTGACCGGGCAGGAGTGGTCCAAATCTCGCAAGTTGCGTTTTCAGACGATGGGAAATCCTACGCTTACTCCTACAACCAAAACGTATCCAGGCTTGCGCTGATCGAGGGTGTGAAGTGACGCTCACGGCAAGGACAAGACTCGGCCCCTACGAAATCGTCACACCTATCCGCACGGGCGGATCCGGAGCGATTTCACGGGGCGAGGTTCAATTTGCGGACCAGCGCGTTGTAGCGAGGGTCGCCGTGAAGAGGATCAAGGATGGGAGAGTGGATCCAACTCGGGAGCAGGTCGTCCTCATTCTCAGCTGATTTCTCCAGCCAGGAAATGGATTTCTCGTGTTCACCCAGTTGCGCCCACGCTATTGCGTGGAGAATTCGATCTATATAGGTTTCTCCCCGGGTTTCTGTCTTCTGCCGCGCAACTTCCAGAACTCCGCGCCAATATCCATTTTTGTCCGGCCTTGGTTTCATCTTGCCGAATTCTGGATAATTGAGAATTCCAACCTGGCGCGCTTCCTCGAATTGCCCCTCAATCTCATAGGATTCAAGCAAGCGCTCGTGAGTAAGATAGAAATGTGGATCCATGGCAAGCGCCCGGTCCAGTTGCGATTTGGCCTCTGAATACCGCCTTGCGGGAAGGTTTGGCCGATCAGAGAGGAAGGTTCCGCCATTCGACGCAAATCCTAGTTTCTTTTAAGCGCGCAGTCAAAGAAAAGGAACTCTGCGGGATTTACAACTGACGACGAGTAGTTATTTAAATTGCTGGTTCGCTTTGGAGATGACTATAATTCGGCGCGGATGCTCCCACACCAAATGGAAGTGACATGGCGCTGAATCCCGGAACGAGGCTAGGGCCATACGAAATCGTCGCAGGTATAGGTGCGGGCGGCATGGGTGAGGTTTATCGCGCCCGCGATACGCGCCTCGACCGCACCGTCGCCATCAAAGTTTTGCCCCAGCATCTTGCCGAAACGCCGGAAGCGCGCCAGCGCTTTGAGCGCGAAGCGAGGGCTGTCTCCGCGCTGAACCATCCTCACATCTGCACGCTCTACGATGTCGGCACGCAGAACGGCACCGATTTCCTCGTGATGGAGTACATCGAAGGTGAAACTCTGGCCGCGCGGATTGATAAAGGTTCGCTCCTCATCAAAGAGTTGCTGGAAATCGGAATCCAGATTGCCGACGCGCTCGACAAAGCTCACCGCGGGGGCATCATTCATCGAGATCTAAAACCAGGCAATATCATGGTGACCAAGCAAGGTGTAAAGCTCTTGGACTTCGGTCTGGCGAAAGCGGTGGATACGTCGATGGCAACGGGCTCGACGTTATCCCCGACCGCCCCTCCCGAACGGAAATCTCTCACCGAACGAGGAATGGTTGTTGGCACGTTTCAGTACATGTCCCCCGAGCAACTGGAAGGCAAGGAACTGGATTCGCGGAGCGACATTTTCTCATTCGGCGCGGTGCTCTATGAAATGGCCACCGGCAGGAACGCGTTTTCCGGCGCCAGCCGAGCCAGCATCATCGCGGCTATCTTGACCTCGGAGCCGCCGCCCATCGGCGCGCTTCAGCCGTTGTCACCGCCCGCGCTTGACCGCGCAGTGCGCCAGTGTCTGGCGAAAAATCCCGAAGACCGCTGGCAGACTGCGCGCGACCTCTTGCTCGAACTAAAATGGATTGAAGATGCAGGCATGCAGGCAGGCGTACCCCCGGCTGATGCAACGCACCACAAAACTCGTGAGCGAACTTTGTCAGCCATCGCGGCTGTCCTGGGGGTGATTGCCATCGCGCTCGCTATCGGTTACGTTCAGCGCGCACCAAAGCCCGCGCAGCTCATGCCTCCGGTGCGTCTGAATGCGGAACTTGGCGCGGACGCGTCTCTATCCGAAATTGGGTATGGGGCCGACGCCGTTCTTTCACCTGATGGCGCGCGGATGGTATTTGTTGCCGAGGGAACCGACAAAAAGCAGCGCCTGTACATCCGCTCGCTGGATCAGATGCGCGCCACGGTCCTTCTCGGTACGGAAGAGGCCCGCGATCCCTTTTTTTCGCCGGATGGCCAGTGGATCGCCTTCTTCGCCGGGGGCCGGTTGAAAAAGATCTCCGTGCAAGGCGGCGAAGCATTCACGCTTTGCGATGCTCCCAATGAACGCGGTGGAAGCTGGGGGGACACGGCCCTCATCGTGTTTGCCCCTGGAGTCGCGACAGGGTTATCAAAGGTGTCCTCGGCAGGTGGAACACCGGAACCCTTCACAGTGCTGGATAGCCAGAATCGCGCGGGCACGCATCGTTGGCCTCAGTTTCTGCCCGGTGGGAAGGATGTGCTGTTCACCTTCAGTCCTACAGGTATCGGGTTCGACGATGCGGATATTGTTGCGTACTCCGCGGCTTCCGGGAAGTCGAAAACAGTTCTTCACGGTGGCTCGTACGCCCACTATGTGCCCAGCGGCTATCTTGTCTATGAGCGTAATAACACCCTGTTTGCTGCCCCCTTCGACCTACAGCGGCTGGAAGTGACGGGCAAGTCCGCTCCTGTTCTGGGGGGTGTCGCAACGACTCAAACCGGAGGAGCACTATTCTCTGTCTCCGATTCTGGAACCCTCATGTATGTCGGAGGCTCCGCGGCGAATCCGGACGCCTCCATCTATTGGATGGATGCTTCGGGCAAATTCACTCCTCTCCGCGAGACTCCCGGCAATTACCACGATCTCGGGGTTTCTCCCGATGGCAAGCGGCTGGCAATGGATATTACGAATGGGGACAGAACCGACATTTGGGTGGACGACTGGGAGCGGGATGCACTTACCCGGCTCACTTTTTCCGCCGATCAGAATTACGCTCCCGTCTGGACGCCCGACGGCCAAAGAATCGTTTATGCATCTGCGGAGAAAGGGGAGGCGTCCAACCTCTGGTGGATTCGCGCCGACGGCGGGGGCGATGCCCAACGCTTGACCGAAAGTAAGGACCCCCAGTCTCCCTCGTCATGGAGTCCCGATGGAAAGGTCCTTGCGTTTTCTCAATCGAACCCCGGGACGGGATGGGGCATCGTGACCTTGACTGTCGAAGGCAGCGAGAAGTCCGGTTGGAAATTGGGACAGCCAACGCAATTCGTGAACTCACCATCCTTGGAGCTGCTCCCCGCGCTCTCGCCCGATGGCCATTGGATCGCGTACATGTCCAACGAATCGGGAATGTACGAAATCTACGTCCGGCCCTTTCCCGGCCCGGGCGGAAAGTGGCAGGTTTCCAACGGGGGCGGCCATAAGATCGGAGGCTGGGGACCCGAATGGTCCCGGAATGGCAATGAGCTTTTGTTTTTCGTTCCGTCCAGCCATCAGATCATGGCGGTTAGCTACGCCTCGTCAGGCGACTCCTTCCGTGCGGACAAGCCGCATCTCTGGTCGCCCGGCCAATTCGCAGATCGCCGGATCAACGTCAACAATCCCAACTTCAGTCTGCACCCCGACGGCAAACGAATCGCTGTCCTCAGAACTTCCAGCACTGAATCTGGACCCCCTCCTATCAAGTCGGTCAGCTTCATCTTCAATTTCTTCGACGAGCTGCGCCGCAAAGTCCCCGCCGGAAAGAATTGACGCCCGTGTCGGAGCCCACCCTTGATCCGCAGCGCCAGACCAAGAGTGTGCAAACCAAGTGGAGTTTGAATTCTTTTCCACACACGATTCTCGAAATATTCTCTTGACGATAATTACCTGAATTGGTAACATGCACTGCAGTCTGGATTGATCCTTCAAGCCAGAGGGCCTCTAGAATCAAGTATCTTCTTTACGGCGCCCGGGACTGCAACAAATCACACCCTGTCGCCTTGCTCGTTCGATGCGAGCGAAAAACCGCGCGGTTCTTCGTCGTTGGAAGCCGAAATGAAGATTTAAGTCCTTTGATGTCCGCAGTTACGAAGGTCGGGTCATAAGCCCTTTAGAATGAAATTCATTGGACGATGCGCGCCCACAAACCCTTTGTTTTGATATTCATATCGAAATGATGGGGGAGGGGGTCCCGGTCGTACGGAACGACCGGGCCGACGGGGTCCAGTTTGCTGGAGCCCTGCGGCACACAAAAAATGTCTCAGCAAAGCAGGATGAAAATGCTCGCTTGGGTAAGGAGGAGACTAAAGAAGAACTACGACGCCGATGCCTTTGGTGCCTGGGCGTGGAAACTCTGAATCGCTGCGGAAAGATTTCCGAACGTGGGGATCGCGTCCAGCAGTCGCGTAACGCTGAGCGCGTCATGCACGCGCCCCGCGGGGCAAACCAGCCGCAGGCTGCCGCCCTTGCGGGTCAGTCCGGTGCATTGTCGGACCAGCGCGCTGATGCCTGAGCTGTCAATCTGTACCAGGCCGGTCAGGTCGACCAGCATTTTTGTCCAGCCTTCGGTGGACAGCCGCTGCAGCTCGCGGTCCAAGATTTCGCTGTTTTCGCCTAGCGTGGCTCGGCCGCGCGGCTCCACAATCACGATACCGGCGTCATTGCGCGTGATGATTTCGAGTTTGGGATGTTCGGTAGTCATAACCGTTTTCACCGGACTCCTCCAGCAGCTCCCGGCTGGGAAGCATTATACGACGGAGTTGCCACAACGCCAGCGTGCTTATTTAGGAAGCCTTCGCCGCCACTGAAAAAGTCACTCAGGATGAGCTGGCATGCAAGCCGGCACATTAGATTAGACGCCAATCGGGAGGATTCGTATGCTAATAAAATAATTTGAAAGCGCCTCCCAGCCGCTCGATATTGAAGTAGTACGCCGTGCGTCCTATCCGCAAACAGGAAGGTTTGCATTTTCCAAATGTTTTCGTCGCGCGCTCGTATAATTGAATCAGCTAACCCGACTTGGGCTCCGGGCAGGAGTGATGTTGCCCATGAGCTCAGACCTGTCTTCCATTCCTGAAGTAATCCCGGAAAGCAGTCTGAATGAAATTCACTCGAGTTTGAGACGACTGGAGCGTCGTGATTGGTGGCTATGGGCTGTGGCCATCATCGTGATGCTGCTACTCACCACGGCTGTGATCTCCCTGACCTTTCCGGGGATGATTAGCGTAGACGACCCCTATTTCCAATTCAGCATGAACGAATCAGTTCGCGGCTTGATTGGCCTGGTGCTGTTGTTCAACACCTACGTTATCTATCAGCAGGTGATGATTAAGCGGCTGCGCCGGCAACTCTCCGGACAATTGGACGTAATGAACCTCCTGAAAGTTCGCGGTGACGAATTCCACCGGTTGGCGACGGTTGATCCTCTCACCGGGCTTTACAACCGGCGTTTCGCCGAACAGAGGCTCGCCGGCGAAGTGGCACGCTCGCAGAGATATGGCCACCCGCTTACGGTGGTTTCCTTTGACTTGAACAATTTCAAACAGATCAACGACCAATTCGGCCATCCGGCGGGCGACCTGGTTTTGAAGGAGTTTGCCGAGCGTCTAAACCACTCCATCCGTGTATCCGACTATGCCGTGCGAATGGGCGGCGATGAGTTCCTGGTCATCCTCCCCGAATGTCCCGCAGCGCAGATCGATGCGCTGTTCAACCGGCTAGCCAAAATCGAGGTGACTCACGGCGGCGAATGCATTCCGGTAACTTACGCCTCGGGGTGGGCGGGATACGAAGCAGGCGAATCGCCGGAAGCTTTTCTGGAGCGAGCGGACCGCCTGCTTTACACTAATAAGCGGACGAGCAAACAGAGTTCCGCGCAACTTTCTCATATCCATTCCGTGTGAATTGAGTCTTCGAGGTTGGCGGGAAAAGTCCTACTTGTTTTGAGCGAGCCCCCAAAAATTAAGGAGGTGAAAACCTGGCGGTCTTCACCTCCCGGGGTGGGGTGTTGCTGGAAAAAAATCGCAACAATTCAATTTTCAAAAAAATTGCTGGCCGGATTCCATTGGATCCACTCTCTGCGACCAATTCGCTCGCAGACAACTCCACCGATACCAGCGAAATATCACACCGGGAGGGCGGGTGTCAAGCATCATCTAGAATGATGGACCGGTTCTTGCCACCAGCGATCTCGGCTCAACCTTCGCCTGAATTCACTTTCAGTCAGAGTCCCGTTACAGTTTGGGATCCTTGATCTCCACGTGATGGTGCTCCAGGATTTCGCCGGTGGCATGGTCCACGCCGACCAACGCAAGTTGGTAGCTCACCTGCGCCTGAATGACCGCCTGCTCGGCGGATGTAAGCTGCAGTTGCGTTTGCAGCAGCACAAAGATGCTATCAAGTCCCAGGTCGTACTTCTTTTGCTCACCTTCCAGATTTTTCTGCGCCAGATCGCGCGCGATGAATGCCTGGGCCAGGGAAAGCTTGGCAACCTCGAGATTGTTGATTGCATTGCGTGCCTCCAGTTGGATGCTCTGCTCCAACTGGCGCTTGCTGTAAAGATCGCGCCGTTTGTTGACCTCTGTTGTGCCCAGTTGTCCCTCCGCGGCCCGGTTGCGAACGGGCAGATTCAGTGAAAGACCGAATCCATAGGAGGGCGCATTCAATTGAAAAGCCTGACTGAGCGAAGGGCCAAGCGGGGTGCTCACGCCCCCCGTAGGAAGGGTTTGTCCCGAGTAGTTTGCCGAAAGATTAAATGACGGCTGCATCTGATTGTGAGCCAACCGGATGTTGAGGTCATCGACGGCCAGTTGATCCTGTTCCGCCGAATACTCCGGGCGCTTTGCCCTCGCCAGTTGCAGCACCTGTCCGACATCGAGCGTGACCAAGTCCTTACCGGGATCAGAGGCCTCCACCAGATCCATGTCCAGTGCAGAGACTCGCGGATCGAGGTCGGCACCAATGAGAACGCGCAGGGAGTCTTCCTGTTCCCGAAGGGTGTATTCCGCCTGAGTCGCCAAGACCTTTCGCGAGGCTAATTGCGATTCGGATTGGAATATATCGTAAGGACCCAACGCGCCGAGCTCCAACGCCCGCTTGTCATGGTCGTAGCTGGCCTGGGCCTGAGCGACCGATTTGCGCAGGACGTCGAGGTTTTCCCGCGCCAGCACCACACTCCAATATTGGCTGACAACATTTTGGATGATACTGCTGACCTGAGCTTCAAAGTTCATCCGCGATTGATGGAGGTTGCGCCGGGCGATCACGATGGGAGCGCGGTTTGGAAACAGTCCGCGATTGCGAAGCAGCGGTTGGGATGCGCTGAAATTCAGCGCGGAAAAGTAGTTCGCCGGGAAGCCTCCAAACGAGCTTCGCGCAGTCGAGAGGCCAACACCGATATTTGTGCCCGTCTCAAAAAGTTGATTGTAGTTCGTGGAAAGCACTTGCGTCAGGGAGCCGGGAGTGAGTTGAGTTGTCTGCGTGCTGGAGAAACTGGGGCCAGCATGGTTGGCACTAAAATTACTTTGAATGGTCGGGTCAAACGGGGAGAGCGCGAAGAGAATGTTGTATGCGGAATTCTGGTAAGTCAGCTGATCAATCAGGACGTTGGTGTTGTTCGACAAAGCCAGTTGAATGGCTTGTTCCAGAGTCAGGCGCAGTTTTCCGTCCGCAAGGTAATCGCGCAGGTGCTCCGGGTCCGGGATCTGCGAAGGCAAGCCGGGACGGTGGACCACTTCGCGCCACCACTGCGGCGCGGGAAAGGGAGTGCTTTGGGCCTGAGCCGCGCCCGGCGCAAGCCCCATCCCCAAAAGAGCGCACAATCCCACAACAACTGAAAGAGAACGACGCATCTCACCCCTCCCCTGTGCTGATTTTTCCCGGAAAACCGGGATGGATTATTCGTAACGGATAGCTTCCACCGGATCGAGCCGGGCGGCTTTCCTGGCCGGATAAATCCCGAAGACCAGTCCCACTGAAACGGAAACAACGAAAGCCAGCACGATGGAGATCCAGGTCACGATGGTGGTCCATCCCGCAAGCCAGCCGATCAATGTTGACATTCCGAAGCCGACAATGATGCCCATCAATCCGCCGACAAACGAAATCATCGTCGCCTCAATCAGGAACTGCCGCACGATATCAATTTGCCGCGCGCCCACGGCGCGACGCACGCCGATTTCTCGCGTGCGCTCGAGGATGCTGGCCAGCATGATGTTCATGATGCCGATGCCGCCAACCAGCAGTGAAATGGAGGCGATGGCGACCATCACAATGTCGAAGATGCGCTGCGTGCGCTTCTGTTCCGCCAAAAGTTCCGAAGGCACAACCACTGAGAAGTCGTCCGCCCCGCGGTGCGAAGTTCCGAGCAGACCGCGGACAACCTCCGCGGTTTCCGGGCTTTGATCAGAAGAAGCTAGCTGAAGATAGACGCCGTCAATTTCATCCTTTTGACGGCTGTTTTGATCCGCCAGCCGGAATATCGCGGCGTAGAGCGGGACATAGATCAGGTTGTTCAGGTCTTGCGTCGGCAAACCCGCCACTTGCGCGGATGCCGTTAGCTGCGGTCCGGCAACTCCGATGACGTGAAACCATTGCGTGTTCACCTTCACATACTGGCCGACCGGTTCCTGACCGCTAAAAAGGTTCGATGCTGCGGCCTGACCAAGCACACAGAAGGGCGCGCCACGCAGGTTTTCGTCCTCGCTGAAAAAGCGTCCCGCCACGACACGAAGATTCGCGATTTCCATGTAACTGGGCTCAACTCCGTAGACCACCGGCATTTCGCGCGCAGGCTTCGGCGTCAATTTCGTTGGAGTGAATCTTTTCCGCGCGGTGGTCCCCGTCAGGCCACCCACATTGGCGCGGATGGCGCGGTAATCCTGAAAGGTCAGACCGGGAGATATTTTCCGGACTTTTTGCAGTTCCGTGTCATTGTGCGCTTCCTTGGCCTCAACCATAACGTTGCGCAGACCCATCTGCTCAATGAAGGCCATCACTTGCTGCTGAGCTCCTGCTCCGATGGAAAGCATGGAAACTACTGCGGCGACGCCAAAAATCATTCCCAGCATGGTGAGCAGCGAGCGCAGCTTGTGTTGCGTGAGATTTTGCAGCCCGAGTTGAAGATCGGAGAGGTATTGCACCCAATCGCGTTCCGGTCGCATCGGAATCATGGAGGGGTGTTTGGTTTGCCGCGCGGGGCTCACTTGCCGCCCGCTTTCACGCCAGCGGTTGTTGGAGCCGGCGATGAAGGTGTTCCACCCTTTTCCGGGTTTACGAGCGCGACTTCCGTGCCCTCGTTAACGCCTTCGACGACCACCTGGTTTTCCGTCATGTGCTTGACGTTGACGACGCGCGGCTCGAAGCCGCGTCCGGCTTTCACAAAAACGGTGGGTTTGCCCTGCTGTACGAACAATGCCTGACGCGGAAGATAGAGGATATTCTTCAGTTGCTCACCGTGGACAATCACGTGCGTCGTCTCACCGGGCCGCAGGCGCGCGTCGGGCTGATCCATCTGAAAGGTGGCGTCAAATTTTCGTGTGGAATCGGCACCGAACCAGAAATCTCCTCCAGAGGCTAGTCCTCCCACAGTTTTCACCTTGGCCGGGAAAGTTTTTTCGGGCATGGCATCCACGACGACGTCCGCTGTCTCTCCCGCATTGATGTCGGCGCGGGCGGTTTCCGGAACCTGCGTGGCTACTTCCATTTGGGTGACGTCGAGAATTGAGGCGACAACGCCGCCCGGGAAAGTCTGGTCACCTTGCTGATATTCCGGCACGCTCATGCCGGGGCCAAAAATGAAGAGGCCGTTCGTATTGGCCTTTCTCACAAACAGTCCAGAGATGGGGGCGCGAATCGACAAGCTTGAGATGCGTTGCTTTGCCTGGGAAATGTCCAACTGTGCTTTGGCTTTCTGCGCTTCAAAAACCGCCAGGTTTGCCCTGCTCGATGCCACGCGTGACTGGACGTCCTGCTGGAGCTCCGCCAGCCGCCGTTTAGCTTCATCGAGCGCAAGGTCATTTTTCTTGGCGAGAATCGCGCTGTCCAGTTCGTTCTGACTTACGTCCAGTTCCGCCCGGCGGACATCGTACTTGGCGTGCAACAATGCAACCTGATCATTCGCCGCTGAGATGTCTCCGTCTGCTTTCGTTTTGACCAACTGCTGATTGGCCTGATCCAGCGCGAATTGGGCCTGCTCCAGGTTGTATTCTTGCTCACTTGGATCGAATTCCAGGACGACGTCGTTTGCTTTAACTTCGTCACCAGTCCTCGCCAAGAGAGTAATCTGCAACGTTCCGCCCACCGGCGGACCCATTAGCAGCGCGGTATTGGGTGTTCTCAGCGCACCAATCGTATAGACCTTCAAATCCACGTTGCCGCGAATCACACGTGTGGTGGGGATGCCGCGGTCCGGTCCCCGCATCTTGCTCACCGAGACGGCAATGCCCACGCCGAGGGCGACAACGACCAGGGTCCCGATGATGATTCGCAGTCGTGTCCGCTTTTTCATGGTTTCATCGCCACGGGATCCCTGAGCGCTACCCGCTCGCCGGGCTGCACGCCGCTCCTAATTTCCACTTGCCCGCCGCCGCGGTGGCCAGTCACCACGGAGCGTTCCTCAAAGCTGTCCCCGAACTTGGAGCCCTGTTGGACGTAAACAACGTCTCGCCCATTCCGGGTGAAGATCGCTTCCGAAGGCACCAGCACTACGTTGGGGATGCGCTGCACGGCAATGCGTTCCGAGACGCTCATTCCCGGGCGAAGACGCGGGTCGGGATGATCCAGCACCACCGTCATGTCAAAGTTTTTTGCCGGAGGCCATCCACCGCTAAAGTCAATTTTTGCCAGAGGACTAATAGAGCTTACCTGCCCTATGAATTCCTTGTCGGGCACCGCGTCCACGCGCGCCGAAACCGTGTTGCCGAGTTTCAAGCGACCCCGGTCTTCTTCTTCCAGATGGGCAACGATTCTTAATGAGGAAAGGTCAGGCAGTTGAGCTATTGCCGCCAGCGCATAGGCGCGGTCACCTTCCTTGTAGGGCGGAGCGTTGTCACCGAACACTCCGCCGGCTCTCCAATTCGGCAACAAGTGAACCATGCCATCCACAGGCGCAAACAAGGTGAGGCGGGAAATCGCGTCCTCGTAGTGCTGGACATCACGCAGTGCCTTCTGGCGTTTCTGGTCAATGTTGGCGATGTCCGACTTGGAGCTGGCGCGGTCGGAATCAACCTTTTGCTGCGCCTGCTTTTCGGATTGTTCCGCGTCGGCCAGCGTCAATCTCTTCTCTTGGCCGTCAATGACGGAAAGAATTTCCGACTGGCTGGCGTCCAGCTTTGCCCGCTCCACGTCATACTTCGATTTTTGAAGGAGCGTCAGATCTCCCTCTTCAGCAAGCTTTGCTTTGGCCTTGGCATCTTCCACTTGCGCTTCGGCTTGCCTGAGGTCTGATTTGCGCTGATTTAATGTGTTTTGAATTGTGGTGGGATCCAGGATGACGACGGATTCCCCCTTTTTCACCATCGTCCCATCCTTGCTCAGTTTCAGGATTTGAATATCGCCGGAGTCCGATGGGGCGACCAAATCCACCGAGCGCGCGGGTTTGATTTGGCCGCGCAATTCGACGGTGTCCACGAGTTCACCGCGAAGAACTTGCGATGTGGGTATGCCCGCCGCGGCCGACACACTTCCCGCTCCATGTCGCATCCCAATCAGCCAGGTTGCGCCGCCGGCGACCGCCAAGATCAGAAGGCCAGTAAGAAGAATCCATCCCCGTTTTTTTCGGCCCATCATGGTGAGACGCCTTTCTTATTTCTTCAGCATTGCCAAATCGTTACTTCCCCGAAGGCGCGCCCGCTGAGGCAGCGGAGACTACTCCTGGGGCCACTCCGCGGATCACGGTCTCTCCTGGTTGCACGCCCGATTCGATGAGAGCATCCACGTCCGTCAATGCGCCAACTTTTACTTCCCGTTTCTGCACGCCATTGCCCGAGGAAACCCGCACAAACATTTTTCCATCTTCGGCAATCAAAGCATCCCTTGGCACCACCAGCGAATTGGGTTTCCGCTGCAACTCGACATCCGCGGCCGCGGAAAGATCTGGCAACAATTTGGGATCGGACCCATCGATCGAAAACATCACGATGAATGTGTGGACTGTGGATGAAAAGTCGTCGGAGATTCCAACAGAAGAAATCCGGTCCACTTTGCCGTGGAAAACCGAGTCAGGGTATGCGTCCAAATAAATTTCGGCGCTTTGGCCAATTTGAATTTCCGGCAAGTCCTGCTGATTGACGGGAGCACGAACACGCATGGCGCCGGGATTCACCACCTGCATGAATGCCGCTCCAGCGCGAACCTGATCGCCCTCCTGCCAGTCGGCCATTCCAGAATTCTTGAACGTAGAATTCACCACAACCAGTCCGTCCGCCGGTGAATGGATACTCAACAGTTCAGCGTTCTTGGTAGCATGCTCCTTGGCTAAGAGCTTTGCATCGCGCTGGCTCTCCAACAGTTTCAAAGCTGATTCGGCCGATTGACGCTTCAAGAGGTAGGTAGCGCGCAACTGCCTCAGTTTCTCGTTGGCTTCGTCCAGGTTTTCCTGGTTCTTTTCACCCAGGATCTTCGAAATCACTTCATTTTTCTGGACTTCCAGAGCCGCGGTGGAAACGGCGTCTTCCGCAGTCTTGATGTCC
Source organism: Candidatus Acidiferrales bacterium (assembly GCA_035308165.1). Taxonomy (GTDB): domain Bacteria; phylum Acidobacteriota; class Terriglobia; order Acidiferrales; family UBA7541; genus DASTCZ01. Next base: position 62,534 of record DATGHC010000009.1, read on the forward strand.
GTGTCATCCACGGCTTTGTCGGAGGCCTGTGTTGCCTTCAGCTTATTGATCTGCTCCACGAAATCGTGGTATTCCGCCTCGCGGTCCAGGGCGTCGCGGACTTGCGATTGGCGGTCGAACTCCGCCACAAGGTCGCCCTTGTGAACCACAGTTCCGGTCGTAAGCAGCTTGGTGATGACCAGCGTATTTGCGGCCTGGATCGCCAGCCGAGGCGCGACAATGGGATGGCTTTCGACGGCTTCAACCGTTCCGCTCACCCGCACGGTGCGAACGAAATCCTTACGTTCCACTTTCGCGGCCCTCGTAGTATCCGCGGCGGTCTGTCCGCCGGTTTGAGTTCGCCGGAGCATCGCGTACGCAATGCCCGCGACGATCATCACGAGCACAGCGACCCAAATCCAAGGCTTCCGCCACGGACTCTGAGGCCGCGCCAGTTTTGCCTGTCCAACGGGTAACGACGGCTCACCGCGCGCAGGCGTCTCCGTTCTCGCGGAGGTCGGCTCCGTTTCTGTAATGGCTCGATGTGATAAGAAATCCGCCACTGCGAGTGCCCGGCCTCCGACGCGTTCTGCCTTGAAAATCAGGGAATCTTGGGATCAGGCGTAAGTTAGCCGAAAGGGCCCAACCCGCCCGGGGGGTGCCACACCACCCCACCTATACAGACGCCAAAACGGGCAAAAGGTTTTCCTCAGTTTTAATGATAACTGTGTGTTAATGGCACCACAGCCCATTCGAGGCCATGGACTGCCTCCTGTACTTATCCCCGTGCTTCCAGCGACACATAGGGCCGTTCGTCGTGGCCCAAATAGATCTGGCGCGGGCGGGCGATTTTCTGCTCGGGATCGAGCAGCATCTCCTGCCATTGCGCTATCCAGCCGGACGTTCGAGGAATGGCGAAAAGAACGGGGAACATGGTCATGGGGAAGCCCATCGACTGGTAGATGAGCCCGGTATAGAAATCCACGTTGGGGTAAAGTTTGCGCGAAACGAAGTAATCATCCTCCAGGGCAATGCGCTCGCACTCCAGGGCAATCTCAAGAAGAGGGTTTTTGCCCATCAGCTCGAAAATTTTATAGGCTTCCTGCTTGATGATGCGCGCGCGCGGGTCGTAGTTCTTATAGATGCGGTGGCCGAAACCCATGAGCCGCACTTCGCCGGCCTTCACGCGCTTTATGTAACCCGGGACTTTGGCCACCGAGCCGATCTCCATCAACATTCGCAGGACTTCTTCATTCGCGCCGCCGTGCAGCGGCCCGTAAAGCGCCGCGGTGGCCGCCGCCGTTGCTGAAAATGGGTCCACATGCGAGCTGCCTACACTGCGCATGGCATTGGCCGAGCAATTTTGCTCGTGGTCCGCGTGCAAAATGAAAAGTATGTCCAGCGCGCGCTCCAGCGTGGGGTTGGGCCGGTACTTCATTTCGGTGGTCTTGAACAGCATGTTCAGGAAATTGCCGGGATAGCTCAGGTCGTTGTCCGGATAGGCGTAGGGCATGCCCAAGCTGTGCCGGTACGCGAATGCTGCAAGCGTGGGCATCTTTCCAATCAGACGCCAGGTCTGCTTCAGGCGCGATTCTTCGTTGAAAATGTCTTTGGCATCGGGATAGAAAGTGGAGAGCGCCGCAATGGTGGAAATCAGCATGCCCATGGGGTGGGCGTCATAGTGAAAGCCGTCAAGAAATTTCTTGATGCTCTCATGAATAAAAGTATGGTGCGAAGTGTGGTAGGTCCAACTGGTAAGCTGCTGCGCGGTGGGAAGCTCTCCATAAAGGATTAGGTAGGCCGTTTCGAGATAGGTGCTTTTTTCCGCAAGCTCTTCAATGGAGTACCCGCGGTAGCGCAAGATCCCATTATCGCCATCAATGAAGGTGATCCGGCTGGTGCAGCAAGCTGTGTTGTTGAATGCCGGGTCGTAACACATCAACCCAAAATCGTCGTTGTTGACTTTGATCTTTCGAAGGTCTAGCGACCGAATGGCGCCGTCGGTAACCGCCACTTCGTAGCTCTTGCCCGTGCGGTTATCCGTTATGGAGAGCGTATCCCGGCGTGTGCTCGAGTTTTCTGTTGTGCCGGCGCGTTGTGACGACAGTTGCGATGGCTGTGAAGGAGGCATTAGGCTTCCTGACTATATAATTGATGCTTCTAATGTACACCATCGGGCAGTCCTTCGGAAAATTGCGTGCGCCTATTGACAGCCTATGGCGAGTTCCATACCTTTCTTTCAAATGTCCACGAAAAAGTATGACAAAAACAGTGAAATAACGCGGCTGCCGGAACAGACACAAGTAATGTGGCCAATCATTTGGCTTGACCCTTTGTTTCAGGACATTCGATATGCCGCGCGCAAATTCCGGAGGAGCCCCGGATTCACAGCCTTCGCAATCCTGGCCCTGGCCATCGGAATCGGCGCAAACACCGGTGTTTTTAGCGTGGTCAACGCCCTGCTATTGCGCTCGTTGCCGTTCCAGGATCCGGGAAGGCTTGCTTCACTCGAGAAATTCTTTCCGCCACGCGCCAACGCGGAAGAATTCCATCAATGGAAGAAGGAGCAAAGTTCATACCTGGCAGACGCCGCGCTTTTCGAGGAAGCCGACTTCAATATTGGCGAAGTACAAAGCGTGGTGAGAGCGCATATTGCCCAAACGTCGTGGAATTTTTTCACGCTCCTCGGCGCACAGCCCGCGCTTGGACGGACCTTCCACGACAGTGAGGATTCGCCGGGGCAAAACGATGTCGCAGTGATCAGCCACGGGCTCTGGCAAGAGCTTTTCGCAGGCGACCCACAAGTTCTCAATGCCACGATACGCTTAAATGGGGCGCCGCTCACCATTATTGGCGTGGCGCCGCCCGGGTTCGACTATCCGAACGGCACCGCTCTGTGGAAGGCCGCACAGTATTCTCAGGGCAATTTCGGCTGGAAAACGATTGTCCGGCTGAAACAGGGGATCACCTGGGCGCAAGCCCGCGCGGCATTCGCCGTGGAAGCGGAGCGCCTCAAGTCGGCAAACGGCCAGTCAGTGAATCGCGGCCTTTTTCCGGAGATGATTTCACTGCAAAACCAACTTGCAGGGCCGGTGAAAAATGCCTCGCTGATGCTAATGGCCGGGGTGGTGTTGATCTTGCTGATCGCCTGCGCAAATGTCGCGAATCTCTTAATGGCACGCACCGCGGACCGCGCGCAGGAACTTTCCATACGCTCCGCACTGGGAGCAAGCCGCGGGAGGATCGCGCGGCAGTTACTGACCGAATGTTTGCTACTTGCTTTGGGTGCCACTGTCTCTGGATTATTGGTCGCGTTTTGGGTCTCCTCCATCGCGGCAAAGGTTCAACCGGCGCCACTTTCCACGCAGGCGTATTCAATTCTCGATGGCCGAGTGCTGGTCTTCACCGTCGCGGCCGCGATCATCAGCAGCTTGCTGTTCGGCGTAGTACCGGCATTGTACGCGGGCCGTGCTCACGTTTTCGGAACTCGATGGTCAGGCAGAACCCGCGGCGCGCGGCTGATTCGCGAGACATTAGTCGCCGGGCAGGTCATGCTTACAGTCATCCTCCTGACGGCGTCGTTTTCGGTGGGGCGCGCGTTCATCCAAATCATGCGAACCGATCGCGGCTTCGCCATGAAGGGATTGGTCACCGCGGGCGTGTCTCTGGATGGCACAACTCACGACCTCGATGGGCACAGGCTTCCCTTCTATGAAGAGACGCTTGACCGAATCTTGCGGGTCCCCGGCGTTCGGAGCGCTAGCGCTACCGAATTCCTTCCGCTCGACGCCCATGGATTCATCGGGGGACGCTGGGGATTGGATGGGCGCTCGTCCATCCACGCCATGCTCGTCCCGGTTCTGGCCGACTATTTCAAGACGATGGGCGGAACGATTCTGAACGGCCGAGAATTCACCGGCGCGGAAATTCAGTCCGGGGCGAAGGTGGCAGTCGTGAACGAACGCTTCGCCAGCGCATTTGGTTCGCCGGCGGACGTGCTGGATCATCAGATTACCGGAGGTAAAGAAACAACTTGGAAGATCATCGGCGTCGTTAAGGGAATGGACTATATGGACGACGGCATGGACACCGCAAAAGCAGGTCAGATTTTCATTCCAGCGGATTTTCCACGAGGTTTTCGACCTGCCTTTGTTGTCCGTGTGGACGGTCCCGCCGAGAATTGGCTCCCCGCCATCCGCGATACAATCCGGTCGGTGGATCCGCGAGTTCCTGTCTTCGGCGTCAAGACGATGGAGCGGAGAATGGACGACGTGGTCGCGCGTCCAAAGTTTTACCGCACGGCAGGATTGTTTTTTGCGGGATTCGCATTGCTTCTGGCTGTCATCGGCATTTACGGAGTTGTTTCCTACGCCGTTGCCCAAAGGACGCGTGAAATGGGTGTGCGCCTGGCGCTCGGCGCGACACCGAACGGCCTTCGGACAAACTTGCTTCGTAATGGATTACTGGCAGTCATATCCGGCGCGATCTGCGGAATCGCGGGGGCGATGTTCACCGGACGCTTTCTCGAAAGCCTGATTGAAGGAGCGAAACCCACAGGTCCCGTAACATTCCTCCTCTCCATCCTCTTCATTTCTCTGATCGCGTCAGCCAGCATTTGGGCCGCCACACGCCGCATTGCCCGGCTCGACGTTCTTGAAATTTTGCGGATCGAATAAGCTACCAGCGGGCAGCACATTTTCCCCATGCTGATTCAGTCTTCTTCAACGGTTTGGATCTCGCAGGGGATCGATCCTAAGGCGCGATAGGTGAGGAATGGAGGGGTGACAACCGCGAATCAAAACTTGGCGGCCTCGCGGGCCAGAGCATGAAGCAAAGTGCGCATGCGCGGGTGCTCCCCCACCGATGGAAGAACCTCCACGGTCAGTTGCGGCACTTGCGCACGCACTACGGAAACCTGCTCAGGGATTTCCTTGTCCAATGGTCCACCCGGAGTTAACAGCAGCGGCAGAACGCGCAAGCGTGCGACACCGTCATTGGCCGCTTCCTCTGCCACTTCCGCCAGGTTGGGAGATGCGGATTGGATGTAGGCCAGCCGCAGGACATTCTTTCCTAGCTCATTCCGCAGCCCCTGTGCCAGTTCCTCGAATGGCTTGCGGACGCGCGAATCTTCGCTGCCCGGCGCGAACAGAACCACTCGGATTACTTCCTTTGGCATCTTGGTCCACCGAATCGAAGCAAATTCGCAAGTGAGAATAGCAACAGCGGAGGGATTTCGCCAATGAGTTTTGTAGCTTGCGATCTTGGAGACGCGCATCAGGGCAAGCCACTCAAAAGCTGGCGTGCTGGTGGCAGGGCACAAGATGCCCCTCAAGCCCTAGCTGAATCCTAAAGGGTTAGGCCTGCGGCTGCACTAACCTATTAAGTGGATTATATCGGTTAGATTTACTTCGCAAAGTCCAGGCGTGACACGGCCATTCAATCGTGATAGAGCATGACTTCCAATCTACCTTTCAAGGAGTCTCGGATGCGAGTGACGATGAAGTTCTTCGTGACAGCAGTACTCGGGGTTTGCCTCTCCTACACGGTTCCAGCTCAGGAGAAGCGAATTGTGATCGCTGCGGACACCATTTTCGATGGGCGCGGCAACGTGCTCCACAACATGAGGATCGTTGTCGAAGACTCAAAGATCGTTTCAGTCGAACCTGCCAAAGGAGAGAAAGCTCACGCCGATTACGACTTGCGGTCGTTGACAGTACTTCCGGGGTGGATTGACGCGCACGTGCATATTACCTGGCACTTCGGCGCGGACGGGCGGTTTGCGGGAGCAAGCGCGTCGAAGGAAGAGGATGCCCTGGCGGCTGCCTCCAATGCCTGGCTGACCTTGATGGCGGGTTTCACGACAGTTCAAAGTGTGGGGGCCCCAGACGATAAGCCCTTGCGGGACGCCATCGCCCGGGGTGCCCTTGCCGGCCCGCGAATTCTAACTGCCAATCAACCGCTGGTTGGGCGCGGCGAGCGCACGGGCACTCCCGACCAAATTCGAGAATATATCCGGACGCAGTCCCAGGCTGGCGCGGACCTTATCAAGATTTTCGCTTCACAAAGCATCCGCGATGGCGGCGGGTTGACCCTCTCGCAGGAGCAACTGGAAGCCGCATGCGATGAGGCCAAGAAACTCGGGTTGCGGACGCTGGTCCATGCGTATGGCGCCGCAGTCCGCGCGTCATCACTGGCCGGATGCACCCAAGTTGAGCACGGCACGCTCTCTAACGATGACGATTTGCGCCTGCTCGCCCAGCGCGGAACCTATTTCGATCCGCAGGCTGGACTAGTGATCGAGAACTACCTTCAAAACAGGGCGCATTACCTGGGCATCGGCAATTACACCGAGGAAGGATTCGCGGCCATGGAAAAAATTATTCCCGCCGACCACGAACTGATGCAGCATGCTGTGAGAATCCCCGGGCTGAAAATTGTATTCGGCACGGATGCCGTCGCAGGCGCGCACGGCCGAAATGCCGAGGAATTTATTGATCGCGTGCGGGACGGGGGACAAGATCCCATGGCGGCGATGGTTTCCGCAAATTCAATCGGCGCGGAAGCCATGGGCATGAGCGACAAGATCGGCTCGATCGCGCCCGGACTTCAGGCGGACATCATCGCGCTGGATGGCGACCCGGTGAAAGACATCACCTCGGTGCGAAGGGTTGTGTTCGTGATGAAGGGCGGAGTGGTGTACAAAAATGTGTCCCGCGCGGCAATCCCGGTGTACGCCGGGGTTCAACCTTGATGTAAATGTTGTTGGATCATTTTGGTTGAACTCTAATTCGCTGTGTTGACTTTGCTCCCATATCGAATATCTTAGGTTGTTTTCTTCTTGAATCGTGGCGACCACGGATCCTTGGGGCATGCCAGGATTCTCAATGCGGTTGCCGTGAATCTTGGCGATTGATTTGGAGATGTACTCCGGGAGAATCGCAATGAAGACCTTAATTTCGCGCATCTCGTGCTCACTGATACTTATCGCAATCGTTGTGGCGACCGCGCCACCCGCGTCAACTCAGCAGGCCACGGATGCACTGACGACCGCGCCAGCCGGGGCGCCGACGATCAATCAGTCCTTGGAGATGCGCAGCGCCAGCGCGCCGCGGATCTCTCCGGATGGACGCTGGGTGGCTTACGAAATCACGCGTACGAATTGGGAGAGCAACGCGTTCGAGCGTGAACTGTGGCTTGCCGACACATCCTCCGCGCGGCGGTTCCGCCTGACGGGAGGAAAAGGATCAAGCTCCGACGCACAGTGGTCGCCCGACTCGAAATGGATCGCGTTTCTGTCGGATCGCCCGCCGCTGCTCTCCGGCGCCAAGGAAAACAAATCGCAAATTTATCTGATTCCGGCAACGGGCGGCGAAGCGCGCGAGCTAACTAAGGTTGAAACTGGTGTGAATTCATTCGGGTGGGCTCCGGACGGCCACAGCATCGCGTTCACCAGCACGGATGCACCGACCAAGGGACGCAAAGATCGTGACGAGAAGTACGGCGAAATTCAAATTATCAGCGGCGACTATTCCATGACCCAACTTTGGATGGTGAATTTGGCCGACCCCGATGCGATTGACAGCGCGCGTGTGCCCGAGCCGCGCCAACTCACCGAAGGCAGTACTTTCACTGTTGGAGGATTCTCATGGTCGCCAGACGGCACGCGCATCGCGTTTTCCGCTCAACGCGACCCTGACCTGGGCTCGGCGGATACCGCTGCCATCTATGTGCTGACAGTCGCCGATCGCGCGGTCAAAAAGATCGTGGATGCACCCGGCCCGAACACGAATCCCGTATGGTCCCCTGAAGGCACCGAGATTGCCTATTCCACATCGAATGCGAATCCAAATTTCTTCTATACCAATCGTATGATCGCGGTGGTCCCATCTTCAGGAGGGACACCGCGCATGCTCACGTCCAAGTTCGACGAAGACACCTCACCCATCGCCTGGGGGCCGGACGGCATCTACTTTGACGCACTGCAGCGCACTTATTCGCATCTCTTCCGGGTGAATCCCAAGACTGGCGCGATTGACCGAGTCTCTTCGCCTGACGCGTACATCGCGTCGCAATTTTCATTTGCCCACGACTACAAATTCGCGGCGTTTGTGGGCGCATCGGACAACAATTTCGGTGAGGTGTGCGTGTCGTCTCTTCGTTCTTTTTCGCCGAAAGCCCTGACCAACATGGGCGATCAGCTCAAGGGCTTCCGCCCTGCGCGGCGCGAAATCATCCAATGGAATTCCACCGATGGCGCGAAAATTGAAGGGGTCTTGCTGAAGCCGACGGATTTCGACCCGGCAAAGAAATATCCGTTGTTGATCGTCATTCACGGCGGCCCAACGGGTGTTGACCGTGGCTCAATTTCCGCGGACCGCTACTACCCGATGGAAATTTTCGCCGCGAAGGGCGCGCTGATCCTGCGGCCCAACTATCGCGGCTCGGCCGGTTACGGAGAAGCGTTCCGCTCATTGAATGTACGCAACCTCGGCGTGGGCGATTACGCCGACGTGATTTCCGGCGTGGACTTCCTCATCGGCAAAGGCTGGGTGGACCGCGACCGCGTTGGTGCGATGGGCTGGAGCGAAGGCGGTTACATTTCGGCGTTTATCACGGCCTCAAGCGACCGATTCAAAGCCGTTTCCGTTGGCGCTGGGATCTCGGACTGGATGACCTACTACGTGAACACGGACATTCATCCCTTCACGCGGCAATATCTGCACGCCACTCCTTGGGATGATCCTGAAATTTACCGCAAAACTTCGCCGATTTCCTACGTGAAGGCGGCAAAGACGCCCACTCTGATCCAACATGGGGGCAGCGACAAACGCGTGCCGATTCCCAACGGCTTCGAGCTTTACCAGGCTCTTCGCGATCTGGGCGTGCCCGTGCGCATGGTTGTCTATCCCGGATTCGGCCATCCCATCAATAAGCCCAAGCAGCAGCGCTCCGTGACGGAAGAAAACCTGCGCTGGTTTGGGCACTACATCTGGAACGAGCCACTTCCGGACGACATCCACTAACGCCGGATGCGCAATTGCTGGCATGATGGAAAACAGCCGGCCAGCCAGGTCATGAGCGCACAGGAATCGTCTCCAACAAGCATCCTCAGCTTGATTCAACGAAATCGACTTGCCGCCGCAGGTCTCGCAGTCATTGCCGCTACGCTGCTGCTGCCCATCTGGATTGTGCGATTTCCGCCGCTTCTCGATTACCCCAACCATCTGGCCAGCAGTTTCGTCCTCGCGCGTCTGCAAAATTCGTCCTACGATTTCGGCCAATACTACAGCGCCAGTTGGGGGCTGAAGCCTTACATCGCTACGGATTTCTTGATGGGCGCGCTCGGCCGGGTGATGCCGCAGCTTATTGCAGGGAAAATTGTGGTGAGCTTGGGAGTGCTTGGTCTGCCCCTGGCGGCCTGCTTCTTCTTGAGGCAAGCCAATCCCGGCGAGAACGCGCCGGCGCTCTGGGTCTTGCTTGGAGTGCACAATCTCTTCTTTCTCTACGGCTTTGTTGGATTTTATTGCAGCCTGGCGATGATGTTTCTCGCTCTTGGGCTGTGGCTGCGCTGGCTGAAAACACCTTCCTTCAATTTGTGGATCCTCACATTCCTTGCTTTGATGGCTACCTATTTCACGCACCTGATTGGTTTCCTGTTTGCCGGACTTGTCATCGGGCTTTATTCCATTACGCGTCTAAACCTGCGCAAATGGTTGCGCTCAGCAGCGCTATTGGCTGCGGGGGTCATTTTCTACTTCATTTCTTCTCGCGCCGCCGAACACCAAACGAGTGGCGCGGATTTCCGAACGTTGCATGACAAACTCCAGGCATTCTTGCTGATCTTGCATGGATATTCCAGCAGGCTTGACCAAGTCTCTATCGCCGCGATCGTGTTTTTTTTCTTTTTCGCCTGGTTGTGGAACCGCGAATTCAAGTGGCAGTGGCGCTGGCTGGTGGTGACCTGTGGACTGGTGATTACTTTCGCCGTGTTGCCGAATGGATTTGGAGAAGGGTACGACATTGACATCCGCGTGCTGCCAGTATTGTTTGTGGTGCTTTTTGCCACGGCTCGAATTGGCCGCCGCGGGTGGTGGCTCGCTCCACTGGCATTACTGTTGTTTGCCGGGCGGACTTTCGATGTGACGAACCATTTCCGTGCGGCTCAGCCGGAAATGGCCGGAATGGCCGAGGCCTTTGCCCTGACACCGCCCAACGTGCGCGTGCTGCCTATTGTCGCGGGCCATGATGAAGATCCCATACTTCAGTACTACGCGCACTTCTGGGCATACGGGGTAATTGAGCGCGGGTGGTTTTCCCCATATCTGCTGGAATCTCCCGGACTGCTGCCGCTACATATCAAAACCGATTCATACACCCTCGACGGTTTTTGGGATTTGGACTACAACGAAAAAGTGGATTGGGCGCAAGTGCGGAAGGATTACGACTACGTGTGGGCTTATGACGCGCCGGATTATGATGCTGGACTGCGCGGCGTCGGTAAGCTTGTTTACTTCAGCGGCAAGCTCAAGCTTTTCCGGTCGCTTAAGTAAATCCCTTTTCGACGTGCGTGCCGAAGCGAAGGCCCTTTTATAATACGACATAGATACCTCCAGTTATTGCCCAGGCATGAATAATCCTCTTTGCTAAATTTAAATCGCTCGACTTTCGGGCACACCTTCGCGAGAATGCGGGTGTTTCAGTCGTATGAGCAATAGCTTCGCCCAGTCTGAAGTTAGCGCCACTACCCGCACGGATAGCGTCAGCGAACAACTCTCTGGACGATTATAAAAAACGAAAGGAAAACCCCTATGAAGCATCCTGGTGTCTTGAGAAGTAAATGGGGCCTATTACTGGCGGCTATTTGTGTCCTTGCCGTTGCAACCCTTGCAGCTGATGTTGAGGGGAAGTTCTCTCTGTTTGGCAACTCCAAGTTCGTCACTGGAGGGTTGGGGCCGAACGAGACAGCTGTAGATTTGACCTCCAATTGCGGCGCGCAACCGTACTCCAACACTTGTTCCGTCAATTCTCCTTTTGTGTTTTCGGGGGTAGCGTTCAATACGAATCCGAACAAACTTCCCACATTGAATCAGCTCACAATCCTCGCAACGGATTACAACATGAATGGAACGGACTGCAGCGGCGGGTCGCCGCGGTTCGTAATCTTTACAAATCTCCACAACTATGAACTCAACATTGGTCAGGCTCCATTCGGCGGCAACTGCTATTATGGTTGGCAGAACACCGGGAATGTGGCATCGGCGACTGATCCTACGCCTAGATGGCAGGTCGATGTCGGCAATACGTTTTTCAAGTGGTCCGATGTCCTCGCTTCCCATGGCAGCGAACAGGTAACAGAAGTGGATATCGTCCTTGACGGCGGCTGGATTGCCCCCAGGGGGCAGGACGTCACCGTCGACAATTTCACTGTTAACGACAACGTGTTTCCCGGCAAGGCAGGGCACCACTAGCTCGAATTCAGGGTGTTGGAGATGAACGGCTGCAGGGAGAGGTCATAGGGCTTCTCCCTGCAACTCTTGAGGGAGCTCGGAGCTAGCGGCGATCGGGCGCGGAGTGTCGAACGTCGCTGCCCACGACCATGTAAATCACATCTTCGGCAATGTTGGTCGCGTGGTCGCCGATGCGCTCCAAGTTCTTGGCCACCAGGATCAGCTCAAATGCTGGAAACACAACTGCCGAATCGCCCATCATGTAGGAAAGCAATTCGCGGAAGATCTGGTCACGGAGTTGGTCCACCTCGTCATCGCGCTTAAGCACTTCCTTGGCAAGGTCCACGTCTTTGCGCACCAGGGCATTCAGCGAATCGCGCATCATTTCCTCGGCCAATTCGCTCATGCGTGGGAGATCCACATAGGGCTTGACGCGGGGGTGTCGCACGATACGCTGCGCCGACTGCGCAATATTGACCGCCTGGTCGCCGATTCTCTCCAGATCATTGTTGATGCGCGCCACGGCAAGAACGAAGCGCAGGTCCGCGGCCATTAACTGATAGAGCGCCAGGAGTTGCACAACGCGGTCGTCAATCTCCAATTGCAGTTCATTGATCGCCGGCTCTTCATCGAGGACGGAGTGCGCCAACTTCTCATCGGCATCCAGAACGGAGTGGATGGCCTGGTGCACCGAGCGCTCCGCAAGGCTTCCCATCCAGAGCAGCCGCTCTTTCAACTCTTCCAGATCTTTCTCAAAGTGTCGCTCCATCCGTATCTCCTCGATGCACTAACTACAATTCCGGGAAGCAAAGTTCAACCGCCGCTATTGGCCACGCGCAAGTACTTTCGCGCATTCAGAAATCATCCGAATCGTCCGGTGATATATGCCTCTGTTCTCGGATCGGTCGGCGTAGTAAACAGGTGCGGAGTCGGGCTGAACTCAACCAATTCGCCAGTGAGCATAAAGGCTGTAAAATCACTCACACGCGCGGCCTGTTGCATGTTGTGCGTGACGATTACAATTGTGCAGTTTTCTTTCAACTGGATCAGCAACTCTTCAATTTTCGCTGTGCTGATAGGATCGAGCGCTGAGCATGGCTCGTCCAACAATAGAACCTCGGGATCCACGGCCAGTGCCCGAGCTATACAGAGTCGCTGTTGCTGGCCTCCGGAAAGCCCATAGGCCGATTTATTCAGCCGGTCCTTTACTTCTTCCCACAGCGCCGCCCGCCGTAAGCTATGCTCCACAGCATCATGGAGCGCCTTCTTGTGCCCATTAACACGCAGACCGTAGGCGACGTTGTCATAAATGGATTTCGGGAAAGGGTTAGGTCTTTGGAACACCATGCCGATGCGCCGCCGCAGGCGGGTGACGTCCTGTCTCAGAATGTCCTCGCCATCTAACTGGATCGTACCTGTCAATCGGGTGTGGCTCAGCGTCTCATGCATCCGGTTGAAAGTGCGCAGCAAGGTGGACTTTCCGCATCCCGAAGGCCCAATCAGGGCAGTAACGCGATTTGTGGCGATATTCACATTTACTTTGAAGAGCGCCTGCGTCTTCCCGTAGTAAAAATCAAGATTGGAAACCTTCATCCGCATCGGCAAATCTTGTGCGGTTTCCTTGGGGGCTCCGGCCGGTACGGAGGGAACCGAAATCATCGGACTCTCCTTATCAAATGCATGTCTTGCGGATGCGGCCATATCTCCCACTCCTTACCTGCCCTGTGCCGTCTGGCGGCCCAGCACCATACGGGTGAGGAGGTTTGTGACCAATACGAGTCCAAGCAAAACCAACCCCGCAGCCCAGGCTTGTTGATGGAGATCTTCATAAGAAGACATCGCATAATTATAGATAACGACAGGCAACGCCGCCGTCGGCTGGTTGAATCCGCTCGACCAGAATTGATTCCCAAAAGCTGTAAACAATAGCGGCGCTGTCTCGCCTGCAACGCGCGCCAACGCCAGCAGGATGGCTGTAATGATACCTCCAGACGCCGCCGGAACCACAACGGTTAAAATCGTTCGCCATTTGCTCGCGCCCAGTGCCATGGCACCTTCGCGCAGTGATCGAGGCACTGCCTTCAGGAATTCCTCGCAGCTCCTCAGGATGACGGGAATCATCATAATGCCCAATGCAAATCCCCCGGCCAGCGCCGAAAAATGGTGCATAGACACGACGACGATGGTATAGGCGAAAATTCCGATGACGATGGAGGGCACGCCATTCATCAGATCAGCGGCATACCGGATGAAGAACGCCCACTTGGCCCCAGCGTATTCAGCCAAATAAATCGCGCCGATTAGCCCAATCGGAATGCCGATGGAGGCCGCAACGAGCAAGAGTTTTGCGCTGCCAAGGATGGCATTCGCAATGCCCCCACCAATCTCCCCCGTTGGGGCGGGCAGATTTGTAAAAAAGGTCCAGTGCAAGGATCGTGCGCCGTTCCAAACAAGAAAACCCAGAATCAAGAACAGGGTGGAAACGGTCACCAGCGCGCAAATTCCAGTGATACTTAACATCAGGGCATTCAAACTCTTTCGCCAGATGGTGCGGGCAGTCATTATTGCGCTACCCCCGAACCTTTTCGAGCGGTCATGATGATGAGAACGCGCGCCATGCCGTTCAATACAAGAGTCAGTGCAAGCAGGACCAAGCCCAGCTCCGTCAGAGCACTCAGGTGCAAGTCTGCGGTCGCCTCGGCAAATTCATTGGCGATCACGGAGGCGATGCTATATCCGGGGGAAAGCAGTGAAGCCGCAACTTTGGGTTGATTTCCAATCACCATGGTGACAGCCATGGTTTCACCCAGAGCGCGCGCCATGGAGAGGAATACCGAGCCCATAATTCCGGCCCCCGCGTAGGACACAACCACTTTCCAGGTTGTCTCCCAGCGAGTGGCTCCCAGCCCCAGCGAGGCTTCACGCTGATCCTGCGGCACAGCCAGCAACACTTCCCGCGAAACGGAAATAATGTAAGGAACAATCATGACCGCCAAAACTATGCCGGCAGTAAGAAATCCGACGCCGTAGGCAGGCCCTTTGAACAATGGCAAGAAGCCCAGATTCCTCTTGAGAAATGGTTCGATGGTATGCCGCATCAGCGGCACCAATGTAAACACAGCCAGCAAGCCGTAAATTACGCTGGGAACAGCGGCCAAAAGATCGATGACAAAAGAAAGCCCGCGCGAAAGCTTTGGCGGGGCCAGTTCCGAAAGAAAAATCGCGGCGCCTATACCCAGGGGCACGGCGATAATAAGCGATATGGCGGTTGTGACCAAAGTCCCGTAGATGAATGGCCAGGAGCCGAACTGCCCGAAATTTGGATCCCAAGTGGAGGTGAAAAAGAAACTGAATCCGAATTTCTGCCGAGAGAGAGTGGAATGAATCCAAAGCTCATAGATGAGCAAGAAGGTGATGACGAGAATGCTGGCACCGAAGGTGAGGGTAACCGCATGGGCGAGTTCGTCTCCGTCCCGCAGTAAATTAAGCAGGGCCCGCGAGCGAGAAATCTGACGCACGGGCCCCGCAGTTGTTGATAAGGTCGCCATAAGTTCTTGACGGGTGAAAAAGCCCCTCCGTCAGTTATTGAATCAGAGAGATTGCCTTCGCTTCCTTAGCAACAACAGGAGGCGGCAGCTTCGCGTAGGCAAGCCCTTCGCAGTATCCCTGTCCGTCCTTCAACATCCAGTTCAGGAATCCTTTGAGGATCTCACGCTTGCCCGTATCCTGGATTTGCGCGGGTACCAGCAACCACGTAAAGCTGGAAATAGGATACGCGTTTTTTCCGGGGGCATTGGTGATCGAGACACGGAAATCATCAGGCATGTCCTTCGCCGCGCCCGCAGCGGCCTCAGAAACCGATGCCAACGTTGCCTTCACAAAATTGCCCGCGGAATTCTGCACGTCTCCATACAGGATGCCGTTCTGGATGGCGTAGGTCAGCTCAATGTAGCCTATGGAGTTGGGGGTCTGCTTGAGTAGACCGGCAACACCCTCGCTCTTCGCGCCTCCCAACCCAGTGGGCCAATTGATTGCTGTGTTCGGCCCCCCCGTCTTAGCCTTCCACTCCGGGCTGACTTTCGAAAGAAAATCGGTCCAGATGTAAGTTGTCCCGCTTCCGTCGGAGCGGTGGATCACAACTATGTCCTCAGCAGGAAACTTGACGCCCGGGTTGGCCTTGGTGATTTCAGGATCGTTCCACTTGTTGATTGAGCCCAGGAAGATTCCCGCTAGAGCCTTCCCTGTGAATTTCAGCGGTGTGTTGACCCCATCGATGTTGTAACTCGGAACCGCGGCACCGAGCACGGTCGGGAAATGCAGGATCTTGAAGGGCGCCTGCTTCAGCTGATCATCGGTCATGGGTCCATCGGAGGCGCCAAAATCCACAGTCTTGGCGATCAATTGCCGGATTCCGCCGCCCGAGCCTATAGGCTGGTAATTCACTTCGATTTTCGGATTGATCTTCTTGTAGGCGTCAAACCATTTCGTGTAGATGGGAGCCGGGAAGGTCGCGCCGGCAGCCTGGAGTTGAACAGTCCCCCCTTGGGCGGCTACAAGGCCTGCAATTCCCAAGCAGAGCGACACAATGAGCAGTGGCTTTTTCATTTTAATGCGATTCCTCCGTAGCGGCATTCTTGCCGGGCATTGTTACACTCTTGTTACAACGAAGAGAATTAGGGGTGAATGACGTAACATCATTATTTTCTATAAGTTAAGAGACTTGGTTGGCTTCGCATTCACGAAAGACTCGGGATATTGAAATAGGTGCCACATGAGCTGCGAACTGAACTTGATTTCGTTCGCAGTGAGAGTCTATTATCCAGTCGAGACCTTTCTCTTGTGGGGCATTCCCTCGGCAGGCCGGAGGGATCCCGCCAGACGGCGCAGTTATGAATCGCACTATGTTGTCAGAGACCACACCTACGCGAAACTTGGCCCGCACTCGGCGCCGCATAGGCAGCATGGCCGTCATTCTGCTTGCCATCACCGTGGCTGGCCAGGCCGTCCATGCAAAGGCTTCCCATTACTCCAGGAAGTCGCCTGAGTCGGTATACTTTTCAGCCTCCGTAAAAATTGCCAACCTGGCACAGAATTATTCCGCAACACCTGAACATCAAGCGATTCTTCCTGTTGTGTTTGCAATTCGGGAACAGCGGCCCACGCGCGCGGAATCCAGCGTGGAACCCGGGCACGCGACCAAATCGCGGCCCATTACTTTGCGGCTGCTTCGCTCGCCTCCCGAAACCCTCTAGTCCCTAGCCCTTTCGATTTCTTGACAATTGACAATTCCCCGGGATTTCTCGTAAACGTCTCGAACAGAATCTTCGTGACGCGCGAGCCGTAGAGGAGTACATGAATGGCGCTGCCACTCACTCCGGAGCAGATCCAAATGCTGGCCGGTTTGGAAACTTGCACAGTTGCGAATACCATCGAGGAATTCCACGTCCGCCTTCGGAACGAAGGTTTTTGTGACGGCACCATCCGGTGCATGTTGCCTTCGCTGCCCGCCATTGCCGGATATGCAGTCACGGCGAAAATCCGGTGTTCGGTGCCGCCCACTTTCGGCCATAGCTTCAACGACCGGACAGATTGGTGGGACTTGATTCTGCGCACACCCGAACCTCGGATCGTGGTCCTCGAAGACGTGGACACGCGTCCGGGGATTGGCGCTTTCATCGGCGAACTGCATGGCAACATCATCCGCGCGCTGGGTTGTGTGGGCTGCGTAACGAATGGTGCGGTCCGAAATTTGCCTGCCGCGGAAAAAATCGGATTGCGAATGTTTGCCGGCAGTATCTCCGTCTCGCACGCCTTTGCCCATCTGCTTTCCTTCGGCGACCCGGTGGAAGTCGGCGGATTGAAAATTCGCACCGGCGATTTGCTTCATTGCGACCGGCATGGTGTGCTCAATGTACCCATCGAAATTGCGGCGCAAATTCCTGCCATGGCGGCGAAGTCCACTGCGGGGCGCAATCGGGTCATTGAGTACTGCCGCTCCTCCGGTTTTTCCATAGGTGGTTTGCGCAAGATGATTCAGGAATTGGAGTGAAGTCAATTATCGAATTCAATTTGGATAAAGAGGTCATGCAATCTTATGAATTCACAAAATGAACGCGCCTGCGGTTCGGTGTGGCGCCGGGACAGGTTCGTCAAATTACTTTGCTTGGGAGCAGTGCTCATGACTGCGGGCTGTTCGCACCAAGGCAGTTCTGTGGGCGCAGACACGGCCGACGTTCGCACGGTCGCCGTCGCCACGGTGCAGCGCGGGCCGGTGGCGCGAACGCTGGACGTCCCCGCAGAGTTCCGCCCCTTCCAGGAAGTTGATCTTCTTGCGAAAGAAGCGGGCTACGTCAAAGAAATTTATGTGGATGTTGGGTACCACGTGCGCAAGGGCCAACTTCTCGCTGTTCTCGAAGTTCCCGAGCTCCAGGACGAAGTGAATCAAGCAAATGCCGAAGTCAAAAGGTCAGAGGATGAAATTACCCGGGCCCAGGCAGACCAGCGACGCGCTCAATCCGCCTATGATCTCGCGCATCTTACCTACGCGCGGCTTGCAAACGTACTAAAAAACCGCCCGGAGCTGATCGCCCAGCAGGACGTGGACGACGCGGCGGGCAAAGACCAGCAAGCCCAGGCACAGTTGGACACCGCCAAGGCGGCACTGGCTTCCTCCAATCAACAATTGGAAGTGGCTCGCGCCCGACTCCAAAAAACTCAAACTCTCCTGGCCTATGCGGAAATCCGCGCGCCGTTCGACGGTGTAGTCACCAAGCGGTACGCAGACAAGGGCACCATGCTCGCGGCCGGCACCTCTTCGGAAAAGCAGGCGATGCCGCTGGTGCAACTCTCTCAAAACGGGTTATTGCGCCTGACTATTCCCGTTCCCGAATCCGCGGTGTCGATGATTCATGTCGGCTCTCCAGCCACTATTCATGTTCCGGAATTAAATCGAGACATTTCCGGCAAAGTTACTCGTTTCGCGGGGATGGTGACCACGGAGACGCGTACGATGGACACGGAAATTGACGTTCCCAATCCGAAGTTCGAGCTGACCCCGGGAATGTACGCCAATGTCTCCCTGGTTCTCGATCAGCAATCCAATGCGCTTATCGTTCCGATTGAAGCCATAGTGAGCGTCGGTGAAAATACCACTGCGCTGGTCGTCAATTCGTCGCACCAACTGGAAGAGCGTCAGGTTAAGGTAGGGATTGAAACTGCCAACCGAGTCCAGATTCTTTCTGGTCTCCAGGAAAATGAACTTGTGGTGATCGGCGGTCGGAGTCAGCTCCGCGTCGGTGAAAAAGTTCAGCCCAAGCAAATTCAATCCACGGATCAGGGGAGCCACTAATGCCCCGCTTTTCGATCCGCAATCCTTATTTCATCATTGTGGCTTGCCTGGTGATTGTCTCCATCGGGACTGTCAGCTACGTGCGCATGCCCGTGGATTTGTTCCCCAACATCAACATTCCGGTGGTTGAAGTGGCCACGTTTTATAACGGAATGCCACCGGAAGAAATCGAAAATGAAATCACCAGCGTTTTTGAGCGGTTTTTTACGCTCGGATCGGGCATTGACCACATGGAATCCCGCTCCCTGCCCGGTGTCAGCATCATCAAGATTTTCTTCCAGCCGGGCACCGACCCCGATGCCGACGTATCCGAAATCTCGAACCTGGCGATGGCGGATTTGCGCCGCCTTCCGCCTGGAACATTCCCGCCCATCGTTTTGAAGTTTGACGCTTCAAGCTTGCCGGTTTGTCTGGTCACACTGAAGGGAGAGGGCCTGACGGAAACGCAATTGCGCGACATCGGCCAGTTTACGGTTCGTACCCAGCTGGCTGTCGCTCAGGGAGCATCGGTGCCACAGCCTTTCGGCGGCCGGTATCGCCAAATCATGGTGTACGTTGACCCCAGCAAACTTCAATCTCACGACTTGAGCCTGATGGATGTCGTCCGCGCGGTCAATGATGCCAACATTATTCTTCCCGCGGGCGACGCCAAGATCGGTCCGTACGATTACAACATTTATACCAACAGCCAGATCGGTTCCATGTCCGACATCAATAGGCTTCCCATCAAAACCGTGGGGACCGCTCCCGTTACGGTTGGCGACGTGGGGGTGACCAAGGATGCCTCCACGATTCAAACCAACATTGTCCGAGTGGATGGTCAGCAATCCGTCTATCTCCCGATCATGAAGCAAGGCGGCGACACCAACACCATCGCTGTCGTCAATGAAGTTCGCGACGTCCTCAATAATTTGGTGGACATCCCCAAGCAACTTGAGACCCACGTGGTCTTCGATCAATCCGAATTCGTAAAGAACGCCATTAACACCATATTCCGTGAAGGATCCATCGGCTTGCTCCTCACTGCCCTGATGGTCCTTATCTTTCTGTCCAGTCTTCGCGCCACACTCGCGGTATTCCTTTCCATCCCGCTTTCGGCGCTTGCGGCGGTCATCTGCCTCTACTTCGGGGGCGGCTCCATCAATTCGATGGTACTCGCCGGGTTGGCCATCGTCTTCTCGCGTCTGATTGATAACTCGGTGATCGTCCTGGAAAATATTTTCCGCCATCTGGAAATGGGAGAGCCGCCTGAAGTCGCAGCGGAGAAGGGCGGGCAAGAAGTTGCTCTGGCGGTATTGGCGGCGACAATCACCAGCGCCGTGGTTTTCTTCCCGGTGACGTTTCTATATGGCGTAAGCCGCTTTCTGTTTTCCGCCCTTGCTCTTGCCGTGGTGCTCGCTCTTTTCGCCTCCTACTTCGTGGCGCTGACCGTCGTGCCCTTGTTTTGCGCCAAACTCATTAAGTCACATTCTCATGCCGCGGCCGAGGTCAATGAGTACGACGAACTGAGCGGGCGCGCCAGGGTGAAATCCCGAAAAACCATTGGCCAGCGATTCAACGAACGCTTCTACCGTGTCTTTGAGGCCATGCTGAAACGGTATGACAACGAGGTAAAAAAAAGAATCGAGCATCCCTGGCGGGTTGTGGGCGCCGTCGCCGCGGTATTCCTCATCAGCCTGTTGCTTTTCCCACTTCTGGGTGAAGCCTTCTTCCCCCGGTCAGACGCCGGCGAGTTCGTGATCACCCTGAAAGCTCCTTCCGGCACGCGCATCGAAATGACCAACGAGATCGTGGCTCAAGCTGAAAATATTGTCCGCAAGGTGATCCCCCCGAATGAACTGCGGCTTATCGTCTCCAATATCGGCATCACCTCTGATTTTTCGGCCATGTATACAACCAACTCCGGCCCGCACACCGCCACGATCCAAGTCGAACTCAACGGAGATCACAAGGTCAGCAGTTTTGATTACATGGACCGTGTCCGGGCGCAAATCAATTCGGATTTGCCGAGCGTCAGCACATTTCTTACTTCGGGCGGGGTTCAGGAAGCTGTCTTGAATCAGGGTTTGCCTGCCCCAATCGACATTCAAGTCGTGGGTTCCCGCCTCGAAAGCACTTACGCTGTCGCACAGGATCTGGCTCACCAGATTCGCGGCTTACCCAGTGTCAGTGGCGTGTTTATCCCGCAGGATCTAGACTACCCCTCACTGCGCGTGAATGTGGACCGCCTCCGCGCCGGTGAACTTGGCCTCAACCAGAAGGAAGTTGTGGACAATGTCGTCACCGCCCTCACTTCCAACGGCATGATCGCGCCCAGCTACTGGGTGGATCCAAAATCCGGAATCGAATACCTGCTCACCGTCCAGTACAACGAGAAACAGATTAGTTCTCTTGGCGATGTCCGCAACATTCCCATCCGCTCGCAAAATGAGCTTCACACCTCCTTGCTCGACGCCGTTAGCAAGATTGCTCCTTTTCAGGCCCCCACCGAGGTGGATCATTACCAGGTCCAGCGCATCATTGACATTTATGTGACGCCAAAAGGCGAGGATTTGCGGCGAGTGGCCAATTCGATTCAGGAAATTCTGGCGCACACACCCGTGGAAGATGGAATACGCGTCGAATTGCATGGCATGGTCCTGGGAATGAGGGCCTCATTTGTCAGCTTCGGACTCGGATTGCTCTTTTCTCTTCTTCTTCTCTATCTGGTCCTGGTCGCGCAGTTCCGCTCCTTTGTAGACCCGTTTCTAATCTTGCTGGCCGTACCTCCCGGGCTCACCGGTGTCTTGATCCTGCTGTACACGACCGGCACAACGCTAAACGTGCTGTCGTTGATGGGCATCATAATGATGGTCGGTATGGTGGTTTCCAACAGTATTCTTATTGTGGAATTCGCGCACCGCCTTCAGGAAGAAGGCCGCTCCGCCCGCGACGCGGTTGTGGATTCCTGCCGCATCCGCTTGCGCCCGATTCTGATGACCTCACTCGCAACGGTCTTCGGATTGATTCCGATGGCGCTGAAATTCGGTACCGGTAGCGAAGCTTATGCACCGCTGGCCCGGGCCATCATCGGGGGCCTGGTGGTTTCTGTAATCGTGACGATCTTCATCGTCCCGGCCGCGTACATTCTGGTTTTTGGACGCCGCAGCGGAGCCCCGGAAGTTTCCGGCACTCAGGAGGCATAATGCGTTCGTTTTTGCGAATTATCTTTTTTACTTTGTGCATCTTGTTGATGGCCTGCCTGGTCGTCCCGCAGTCTTCACCGGCTCCTCAAATGCCCGGGCAGCCCTCGCGACAGGTTCCCGCGCGCTTGACCCTCGACGAGGCTCATCGCCTGGCCCTGCAGAACCATCCACAAATTCAGGCCGCGCAATCCGCGGCGGCCGCCGCCGGTGAAGTTACAACTCAAGTTCGCTCCGCCTACTATCCGAACGTTTATGGAAGCATTACCGGCGTGGAGGCGGACAACGGCAGCCGCATCGCTGCGGGGTTTCTCAATAATCCCAGCGTATTCAACCGTTTTGCTTCCGGAGTAGGCCTTGAACAGCTGGTCACCGATTTCGGCCGCACACAAAACCTGGTGGCCAGCGCCCGGCTGCAAGCGCAAGCTGCCGAAGCGGGCGTGAATTTCTCACGCGCCGATGTTCTGCTCACCGTGGATCGCGCTTTTTACGGCGCACTGCGCGCCCAGGCCATCCTGACCGTGGCGGAGCAAACCGTGAAGCAGCGCCAGACGGCCGCGGATCAGATCAATGTGCTCGCGCAGAATCAAAGGAAGTCGGGCCTGGATGTAAGCTTCGCCGACGTAGTATTAGGCGAGGCGCGCTTGCTGCTGGTGAAGGCCCAGAATGATGTTGCGGCCTCTCAGGCCGTATTGTCCGAGGCGCTCGGAGTTCCCGATCACCAAAGATTTGATTTGGTTGACCCGCAGGCCGCAGCGCCGGCGCTCCCTACGGTGGATGAGGCCATCGCGCAAGCCAATCAGCTCCGGCCGGAAGTTGCCGCGCTCCGGTTGGAAGTTGATTCCGCGCAGCATTTCGCAACCGCCGAGCGCGATCTATTGCTGCCGACAATTTCCCTCACGGGGGTCGCGGGCGTGGTCCCTTATCGCCAGCCACAGCTCCCCGAAGCGTATTCCGCCGCAGGATTCAACGTACACATCCCAATTTTCAACGGAAAACTTTACGGTGCCCGGCGCGCCGAGGCCGATGATCGCACGCGACAGGCCCAGGCGGCCCTCAACGACTTGCAGGGAAAAGTTGCCCGCGACGTTCGCCTGGCCTGGCTTTCCGCGAACACCGCTTTGCAGAACCTTTCCCTTACCGCGCAACTGTTTGAGGCTGCAAATAAAGCCCTTGAACTCGCCCAGTCCCGGTACGACCTCGGGCTCAGCAACATCGTGGAATTGAACCAGGCGCAGCTTAATGCGGCGGAGGCTGGTATCGCAGAGGCTAGCGCGAAATACGACTACGCCACTCGTCTGTCAGAACTGGCCTATCAGGAGGGCATGCTCCGTTAACCGTGTAGGAACCTCAGTTTAGGTTAAATCATTGCATATCAATAATTTATAAGAATAAACGGCGCAACGGGTACTGCTCCTTCATTCCAAGAATTCGGGGCTCTCCGTTGATTCCACTCACTTCCCTAGCACAAAAAGGCCGCTTCTAGCTGTAACAGAACATTAACAATTCTCTCACATGCGGTTGACGGGCAACACCTACCCTCGCCCTTCGTTATATTTGTCCCGAGCGATGTTAAAGGCGTGCACCGGGGTGCTCGCTGGAACCCAGTAAGGAATCTCGATTCCCAAGGAGGAAATAATGCGAAAGCTAGCAGTTTGGATCCTGGCACTCGGCATCGCGGCTGCACCGGCCGTGTTTGCCGCCGACGGGCCGGGTAAAGACAAGTCATCCGAGGACACCAAGAAAGCTGCCACGGATACGGCGAAGACCGAGTCAACAAAGGCGGATGCAACCAAGACAGATGCAGTGAAGAAGGACGCGACCACCACTCCGACGAATACGGAAGTTGTGGCGGAGATGGAACAGCTGCGCGCATTGCTGAAAGCGCAGGCCGATCAGCTTGAAGAACAGCGGCGCGAACTGGCGGAGATGAAGGCCGAACTCTCGCACGGCACGACAGCTGCGTCGGCGACTGCGGGCGAGGCATCGGGCGCGACCGCCTCCCCAACAACTATGGCGGCTGCTTCACCTATGCCGGCGGCTAATCCTGCTGCCAATCCTGCCGCGCCACCGCAGGACAGCTCTTCACCGCTTCAATTCCGCATCGGCGACGCTACCATCACTCCAGTCGGGTTCATGGATTTCACAACCGTATGGCGCAGCCGTGTTGGCGGCAGCGGCATCGGCACCAACTTCGCGGGCGTTCCCTACGGGAGCACTACGGGGGCTTTGCCATTTGCTGCGAACTTGAGTGAGTTCCGTTTTAGCATGCAGAACTCGCGAATTGGTTTCCGTGTGGACGCCGACATAAAGGGTGCCCATGTGATGGGCTACATGGAAGCCGACTTCCTTGGGAACAATCCGGGAAACGTGGCGGTGACCAGCAACAGCAACACGCTTCGTTCACGCCTGTACTGGGTGGATGTCCGCAAGGGCCAGTGGGAAGTTCTCGGCGGCCAGACCTGGAGCTTAATCACTCCCAACCGCAGCGGCATCTCACCTTTGCCCGCTGACATCTTCTACTCCCAGAACATAGACGTAAACTACCAGGCCGGTATCACGTGGGGACGAATTCCGGAAGCCCGCTTCGTTTATCATCCCTCGGACAAGTTTGCTTTGGCATTCGCCCTCGAAGGTGCCGAACAATATACGGGTGGGTCGGCTGGCGCTCCGCAGATTACTTGTCCCGGAGCCCTTGGAACTATCTGTACCGCTGAGTTCAACAATGGAGGAACCACACTGGCCTCTACCAGTCGCGCTCCCGACATCATCGTGAAAGCCGCATGGGACCCAATAAAGCGGTTCCACATTGAAGCGGGAGGAGTCGAGAGCCAATTTCACGACTTCAATCCCACGACTGCCGCCAAGTTCAATTCGACGGGCGGAGGCGCTTTCCTTAACCTGAACGGCGAAGTGTTTAAGGGTATGCGGTTGATTGTGAATACTTTCTGGAGCGATGGCGGCGGCCGCTACATCTTCGGGACGGTGCCGGATGCAATCATCCGCGCCAACGGCGCCATTTCGCCAATCCACGTCGGTTCGACCGTTGATGGCTTCGAGTACACACACGGAAATACCTTGCTTTACGCCTATTACGGTGGAATCTTCGCGACTCGAAACCTTGCTTTCGACACGAACGGGACGACCGTCATCGGCTATGGAGTTCCCGGTAATCCTGCTCAGAACCGTTCGATCACGGAATACACCGGGGGCTTCGCTCAGACGTTCGCGAAGAGCCCGAAGTATGGCGCGCTCATCTTTATGGGACAGTATTCCTTCGTAAACCGTGATCCCTGGGGCGTGGTTGCCGGACAGCCGGAGAACGCGCACATGAACATGTTCTTCCTGAACTTGCGCTATCTGCTGCCGGGCTCGGCTCCGACAATCGGCAAGTAAACCAATCCGAGAGAGACTGGCCTGGCCAGTCCCTCCTACAAAAACCGGGCGGGAATTCGGTTCGCAGCAGCGGACAGAATTTCCGCCCCATTCATTTGGTAGCAAAGGCCGCCGCCGCGAACAGCGTGATTGCTGGCGCCAGCATAGACTTCCGACCTCTCTAACAACGGGATAATCCGCTGGCAAATATGACTTGTTTTTATTTGATGGAAAAAAAGAGGCCGGCGCCAGGGGAACGCCGGCCTCGCGGCAGGAAACGACCTGAAGCTTTTGTGTCCTCAGGCGGAGAAGCCAGGGAATAAACGCTCCTCAACGCCACATTCCTATCTGGCCAACTTCAACACCCTATCAACCAATTATGAATTCTGCGTGAGTCCCGGTTGGGACAATTCCTGTGACGCGGCCAGCGCCCGTCCGTGCCGCACGTCCAGCCCGCGCAGCCAGAATATGGTGTCCTCCGCGATATTGGTGGCGTGGTCGGCGATTCGCTCCAAATAGCGGGTGGCCAGCACAAACTGCAGGCCAGAAGCCACGCGCCCCGGCCCTTCGATCATGTTGGCCATGAGCCCCTCAAAGATCTGATCGCGGTAGCGGTCCACGATGTCGTCCGACTCCAGAACTTCTCCGGCCATCACCACATTGCGGAAAATCAGAGCCCCGAAACTCTTGGTCACCATTGCCTTCACCGCCGACGCCATCGGCGCAAGCTCCAACGGAGGTTCCACGGACGGCATCTGCTGCAGCGATATCACGCGCTCGGCGATGTTCACGGCCAGGTCACCCATGCGCTCGAGGTCGTTGGTGATTTTGAGCGTGGCTACTGTAAGACGGATTTCCTCATCCGGAAGCTGGCGGGTACGCAGCACGCGGACGGCCTGCTCATCCATCAGGATCTCCATCTCGTTTACGCGCGGCTCCATCAGGAAAATTTCGCTCGCCAGCTGGCTGGAGGTCGGCTCGTAAACGGCCAGGAGCGCTTTCAACGCCTTGTTCAGGCTCCCTTCCACCGTTCGCGCCATGGAAATTAGGTAATTCATAAGCGCTTCCTGGTAAACCAGCTCCGGCCCTCTTGTCTGACTCGCCATGGGTCACTCCCTCCGGCCCTGCTAGCACCGGAAATGCCAGCCTACGCTCGCAAGATTACGGGTATATGAAACGCGCGTGAATTTTAAGGTGGAGGCGGCCGTGTTTCCGTTGTTTTCCGGTGGGGATTGAAGGGTATTGCGGTCTTCTCGTGGGTACCCCGGGCTATTCTGACTAATTCCGTCCTAAATGCGCTAAAGCTTTTTCTTCACTCCGCCACCGGCGCCGAAAAATAGAATCTCGATCCCTGTCCCACCGCGCTCTCCACCCAGATCCGTCCCCCATGCGATTCCACAATATGCTTGGCGATGGAAAGCCCCAGCCCGGTGCCACCGACATCGCGCGATCGCGCCTCATCCACCCGATAAAATCGCTCGAAAATCCTTTTGTGCTCCGTCTGCGGAATTCCGATGCCATTGTCCGCAACGGTGAACACTAATTCGCCGTCGGTGGCGTCGGCGCTGACCATAATGTTTCCCCCGGGCGGCGTGTACTGAACGGCGTTGTCCAGCAGGTTCTGCAAAACGTCGCGCAGCCGTCCGGCGTCTCCTTTTATCGCCGGCAATCCCGGGCGGCAACGCACCTCAATCTTCTGCTGCTTTTTTTCCGCGGCAAATCGCGCTGTCTCCACGCAAGAAGCGATCAACTCCACAGCATTCACCTTTCGCAGCTCGACGGGAATCTGGCCCGCCTCAATTTTCGACAGTTTCAGTAAATCATCGGTCAGGCGCGTCAGTCGCTCCGCATGTTCTTGGATGATTTCGACGAAGCGCGCGCGGTGCGCGGCGTCCTCCAGCGCACCTCCCAGCAGGGTTTCCGCGAAGCCCCGGATGGCCGTAAGTGGCGTTTTGAATTCGTGGGACACATTAGCCACAAAGTCCCGCCGCACCCGCTCCAGCCTCCTTAGCTCGCTGATATCGTGCAACACCAGCACCGCCCCAATCGATTCGCCCCCCCCTCCCTCTTTCACCTCGCCATTCCCATTAGCGTGACCGCTCACAGCCGCCGCTCGCACCGGTGCCGCTGTCACCGCAAAAGTTTGCAGCCGCACCGTCCCCACAGTTACTTCACTCTCCACACGCTCATGTTCCCCCAAGGCTTTGGTCACCAACCCGAGTAGCTCGCTCTGCCGCACCAGTTCCACTAGCCTGCGTCCCTGCCCCAAGGGAGCCTCGCCTGCCTCAGTTCCATTTGCCCCCCACCCCAGGATCTGCGCGAACGCCGCATTGGAATAAACCACGCGCTGGTCCGCGCCCACCACAGCTACTCCCTCGGCCATGCTTTCCAGAATTGCCGCCGTGCGGCTGTGCTCTTCGGTGAGCGAACGGATCATGTTTGCAAGCCGTGCCGCTGTCTCGTTCATAGCGCGCGCCAGCGCCGCCAGTTCATCGTTGTGGGGTGGAAGTTCCAGCGGACGGAAGTCCCCGGCAGCCAGCCGACGGGAGAATTCCCCCAGCCTCCTGATCCGGGCGCCATACCATCGCGCAAACAACAGCGACATCACGGCCGAAATCAGCAACGCCGCCGACACTCCGGCCAGCCACAGGATTTCGTGCAGGGGGGCATGCGAAATATAAAGCTCGGCGCCGAGGAACGCCGCCAGTACCAGGCCAATCAGGCCGAGTACGAATTGCCAGATGAGGTTAGCTTGCACGGTTCGCGCGGTCCGCCCGTGAAGACTCCGCGGAAAGCTCGAACAGGTACCCCGCACCGCGAATCGTCTTCAACATCAATGGGCGTTCCGGATCGGTTTCTATCTTCTCACGCAGGCGCCGAATGTAAACATCCACGCTGCGCGGAGTGACGAAGCGATCGGCGCCCCACACTGTATCCAGCAGGTGGTCGCGCGTAAACACTTTGTTCGGACGGGAAGCAAGATAGTGGAGCAATCGGAATTCCAGGGTGCTCAACGTTACAGCCTTTCCAGCGCGCGTCACCCGGTAGGACGACGGGTCAATCGTGAGCGACCCCGCTTCCACAGCGCGCTCCACCTCGTCGGGCGCGGTCGAGCGCCGTAGCAGAGCCTTCACCCGCGCCACCAGTTCGCGCGGGCTGAACGGTTTGGTCACGTAGTCGTCCGCGCCCATTTCCAAACCTACGACTCGGTCGGCTTCCTCCCCTCGCGCGGTTACCATCAAAATCGGCAACCGGTTCAACGTGGGATCGCGACGGATCTCCTTGCAAATTTCCAATCCGGATAGTTTGGGCAGCATCAGATCGAGCAGCAACACATCCGGCGGCGACTTTTTCACCTGCGCCAATCCGGAAGCCCCATCAGCCACCGATGTCACCTGGAACCCTTCGTGCGCCAGGTTATAACGCACCAGCTCCACAATATCCTTGTCATCTTCAATGATCAGTACGCGTGTCATGGTTGTTGGTTTGGCAGTCTCGTGGGTAACGCGCCCCCGCCTGCTTCGACCCGCCCTTGACGACATTTCCATCACTGGAAGGGTACTTGCGCCCGGCGAAGGGGGTCAAGTTTGTGAACCTCAAGAATCCCGCATTATTGTTACAGGTTGATGAATACTCCCCATGGGAAAAACAACCCTGCAAACAGGGCCACTTAAGCTTTGGCCACATCCACGCGCGCCGAAAACCACTTCCAAAATGCGCCAGTCTATAATTCCAAGGTGAGCGCACATACTACGTCCATACGCGGAAACGTCTTGTGGCTGTGCGTCTACGGCCCGGCACTTACGCTCCTGCCGGAGCGCTATCGTCCCCCAAAATCCGTCCAAAAATTCGGCTCCTGGACCACCGCCACGCTCATTTCCGGCTTTCTTGAATGCATGTTCGGTGCGAACACGCTCATCTATTGGTACAAGGAAGAAGTGGATCGCCTGGTGTTTCTGTGGATTGCTATTTACCTGCTCTGTGACGGAGTCTGGCGCATCTTGATCCTGAGGATGCACAACGAATCAGTGGGAACTGTGATCCTGGCTGCAGTGGATCAGATGTTTCTTACGGGAAAACAAGCCTTATGGAGTGCCGCACACCCTGCCGTGGCCGATCGTGTGGTTCTTGAGGATCGCAACCCCCAATGGCAATTGAAAATCGAATCTTCAAGATCGAAACGCGACTGGGAAACGGCACGCCTCGTCCATTATAACGAGAGGTTCTTTCGCATCGAAACCGTGCTCAACGCCAGCGGCCCCCGGCCATTCGTGTACCTGTTGCGAGCACTTCCCGCGGGCGTTCCCGGCCCCCGCGTAATCAACTACCCTCCACCCGAAATTTCTCGAGTTCCCGACTAGCTCCGCTCCTTCACTCGTACCGCAGCGCAACCATGGGATCGACCTTCATCGCTCTCCGCGCCGGTACATAGCACGCAAGGACTGCCATAGTGATGAGGACAAGCGAAACCGCTAGATAGGTAGCGGGATCGCCCGCTCCAACGCCATAAAGCAGATGCGAGAAGCTTGAAAGTAAGCGCGTAAGAGTCAGCGCGGCCGCTGCCCCAATCGCAAGTCCGACGAGAGCTAGCCGAAGGCCATGCCCAATCACCATCCCGAGCACATCACTCTTCTCCGCACCGAGCGCCATGCGAATTCCAATCTCACGAACGCGCTGCCCAACCGAATAAGAGATGACACCATAAATTCCAATGGATGCCAGAAGCAACGCTAATCCTGCAAATGCGCCGAGCAACCTGAGTGGGAGCCGCTGCGACGACATGGAATCCGAAACAATTTCCTTCATCGTCTCGACTTGATAAATCGGCTGATCGCTGCTCGAGCCAGACACGACCGCACGAATTGCGGGTATCGATACCGTGGTATCCAGTCTTGTACGGACCGCCATCGTCATCTGCCCCCGAAAGAGTGGCACCCAATCATCGGAAAGCTGAAAGAAGGAAATATAGATTTCACCCTGGCTGAGCCGTGTGGAATTCCCGAGTCCCCAGTGTTTCACGTGACCAACAACCCCGATGATCCGCGCCGTGGTCCAATGCGCAATGGTCACGCGCTGTCCAATCGGGTCTTTGCCTGGAAGAAAACTGCGTGCAAGAGCGTCGTCAATCACAACCACCGGCTCACTATGAACCGTGTCTTCTGGCGTAAAGAATCTGCCGCGAATAAGCGCTATCCCCATCGTCTCCAAGTAATCCGGCCCAACCTCAAAATAAAGTGCCCGCGGAGCTTCAGCCATGGAAGCCGGCTTTTCCAATCCGAACCAAAAGGGTCCCGTATTGTCCTCAGGACTCAACGGAAGAACGGAAGTCAGATCCGCCGCCTGAACGCCGGGAATCTGGCGTAAGCGCTCGCTCAATTGCATGAAGGCATTCCGTATGCCCGATGAAGTCTTCAGCGCCCACGGCGAAAGCCCCACCTTAAAAGTGATGACGTGCTGCGGATCAAGCCCGGGATCCACAGCCCAAAGTCGCCGGATGGTGTGGAAGAGCAGGCCCGCGCCCGTCAGCAGAACCACCGTAAGCACCAATTGGGAGATCACCAAGCTGCTTTGAACGCGATGATGCGCGCGCGATGACTCCCGCCCACCTTCCTTCAGCGATTCTTGAGGATCAGAGCTTGATCCTTGAAGAGCCGGCACCAAGCCACACAGAACACCAACCGCAAGGGAAACTCCAGACGCGAACAAAAGAACCGGAACATTGATTCCGATGTTCGAGGTGCGCGGTAACTCCTGACCAACCGCAACAATGACGGCTCCGAGCCCCCATTTTGCGGCCAC
The DNA here is from genome assembly GCA_035308165.1 of Candidatus Acidiferrales bacterium. Lineage (GTDB taxonomy): Bacteria > Acidobacteriota > Terriglobia > Acidiferrales > UBA7541 > DASTCZ01. The sequence goes on from DATGHC010000009.1 coordinate 93,664, forward strand.
CAACCCAATTACACTGCCCAGAAACGAAAGCAGCAGGCTTTCAGTTAGCAAGTGGCGCATTATGCGCGCCCGATTCGCTCCGAGGGCTGCGCGAATGGCAAACTCGCGCTTACGCGCGGCGGAATGGGCCAGGAGGAGATTGGCAACGTTTACACAAGCAATCAGAAGAACGGTGCCCACCGCCCCCAACAGCAAGAAGAGCGTCCCGCCTACGTTGCCCACTAAAGCTTGCTTCAGCGGCATTAGAGTAGTTGCCAAACCACGATCCACGGCCGGATAGAGTCGGTTGAGATTCTCCTGAATGCCGTCCATTTCGACCTGCGCCTGCTCCACGGTCATCCGTGGTCTGAGGCGCGCTATGCAGGCCCACGAATGAATGGTCCGATCGTTCAATATGAGTGGATCTTCCTGGCCCGCGGGGACAAAAACGTCAGCGTTCCCCAAGAAGTGAAATTCGGACGGCAGAACTCCGACAATCGTGTAATCCAATCCATCGAGCGTCACAAACTGGCCGAGTGTCTGGGGGCTTCGCGCAAAACGGTTTGTCCACATTTGATCGCTGATGATCGCGACCGGCGGGCCGCCATGCCATTCCTCGGCTGGCGAAAATTCGCGTCCCAGCTCAAGTTGAGCCCCCAGCAACTCGAAAAAGCCAGCGGAAACCTCATCGCCCTCCAGATGTTCCGCTGTTCCCGGACCTGTTAAGTCGAAGCTTTGCGGCGTGATCGCTGCCATCCGCGCAAACGATTGGCTATTTCGCCGCCAATCCAGAAAATCAGGATATGAAACAGACGCATCATAGTTTTGCGTCAAATTCTTCTGCCACACCACCACCAGGCGATCCGGTTCTTGGTAAGGAAGCGGGGCCAGAACCACGCCCTGCACCACGCTGAATAGGGCAGTGTTGGCACCGATTCCTAGCGCGAGAGTGAAAATAGCGACCGCAGCGAAGCCCGGAGACTTACGCAATAATCGCAACCCGTGGCGCACATCCTCCACGAATTCTTCGGCCAGGTGCGTTCGTCGGGCTTCTCGGCATTCCTGTTTCAACTGTTCCAGCCCTCCATGTTCTTGCCGCGCTTTCCGCCGCGCCTCCTCAACATTCATCCCCTCCGCAACGTAATCCGCGGTCTGCCTCTCGACGTGGTATTGCAATTCCGCATCGAGCCGCTTCTCCTCGCGCGATTTGTGAAATAGTCGCCGTAGCCGTCCCATCTTCACGCCTCGTTTCACGAAAGCTTACTCATACCGCAGCGCAACCATGGGATCGACCTTCATCGCTCTCCGTGCCGGGAGGTAACACGCCGCCAGCGCGACTATGGCGAGCAGAATCGCAGCGTCGGCGAATGTGGGCGGATCGGTCGGCCTTATTTCAAAGAGAAGGCTGGTCATCACGCGAGTCAGTGCGAGCGCACCGGAAATGCCGATGGCGATTCCTAAGAATACGGTCTTTGCTCCCTCGCTCATCACCATCCGAAGCACCGCACCTCGTTGCGCACCCAGAGCGATCCGAATTCCGATTTGATGAGTACGCTGGCTGACCGAGTAGGCCATCAACCCATAAATTCCCACCGCAGCGAGAATCAACGCGAGTGCAGCGAAGAGTCCCAGCAGAAATAGGTTGAACTTGTCTGTTACGAGAGATTCTTCCGTCAACTCATCCATGGTCCGGACATTACTGACTGGGAGGTTACTGTCCATGCTCCAGACTTGCGTCTTCACCGCGTCAGCCAGTCCGCTGGACGGGCCGGGGGTTCGGAGGGCGAGCGTCATGAAGCGCCTCCATCGTTCGTCTGACTGCACATAGGGGGTGTACACGGCAGGATCGGCCGGCTGGTTCAATCCGAAATATTTCACGTCAGCCACGACCCCAACGATGGTCATCCACTGATGCGGCCCTATAGTTCTGGCCCAGTCAAATCGCGCGCCAATTGGATTTTCATGGGAAAATTGCTCCTTCACCAGTTCCTCATTCACGATGGCCACCAGAGGCTGCCCTTCGCGATCCGCCGGCGTGAAATCGCGCCCCGCTCGAATGGGTATCTGCATCACGCGGAAGTAGTCTCCCATCACCGAAAGGGTCTGGACTTCCGGTTCGGTGCCGGAGGGCACCGGAGGCCGGCCATCGAAGACCACCCTAGGGTTTATATAGTTTCCGCCGAACGGGATGTCGGTAATCATGGCCGCATGCACCTCAGGCAGGGAATTCAAGCGGGTTAGAAGTTCACGCCGGAATTGGTTTTGCGTGGGGATCGCGGCATAGCGTGTCTCGGGCAATTGAATATACATCGTAAGAACATTTGACGGGTTGAAGCCGGGATTCACCGAACGCAGCCGTGAGAATCCCTTGACCAATAATCCCGCTCCGACCAGCAACACCACTGCGAGCGCGAGTTCGGCAGCGACCAGGATCCTGCGAACGTGATGCCCTGACGAGCTGGCCGCCATACTTCGCCCGCCCTCCTTAATCGTCTCCGCAAGCTGGCCGCGCGTCGCTGACCAAGCAGGGAGTAGTCCAAAGAGGACGCCGGTCATCAGTGAAATACCGAAAACGAAGAGAAGCACGCGCGTGTTCATCTGGATGCCGGTGAAACGCTCCAGCGCTGCTGGTTTGAACGAAAGCAAAAAGCTGGTACCCCAATTCGCGAGCAGCAGACCGGCCCCGCCACCCAGAAGCGCCAGAAAAACATTCTCTGTGAGCGCCTGGCGAATCAGACGGTTTCTTCCCGCTCCGAGAGCTGCGCGGATCACCATCTCCTGCTGCCGGGAGACTGCACGAGCCGTTAGCAATCCCGCGAAGTTCGCGCAGGCGATGAGCATCACAAGCCCCACTGCGCCAAACAAAACAAGCAGCGCCGCGCGAACGTTGCCCGTCAGCCTTTCGTGCAAAGGAACGAGAACGGTGTGACGGCCCCTCTCATCGTCGGGATATTGCTCCGCGAGTTGGCCATCGATTCGGCTTATATCCGTCTGAGCCTCGGCCAGCGTGACGCCCGTTTTCATGCGCCAGTAGACGTGCAAGAAATGCACTCCGCGAGAGGCCGCTGCTCCCGGGTCAGCCACCCAAAGAGAAATGAAAATGTCCGCGTGTTCTCTGGGCGGAGAAAAGCTCGCCGGCATTACTCCAATGACGGTGTAGGAGTTTCCGCCAAGCCGGATGGACTTGCCAAGAATGTTTGGGTCGGAACCGAGACTTGCTTGCCAAAACCGGTTGCTGATCACGGCGACGCGCGGCCCGCCCAGAACATCTTCTTCCGGTGTGATGATGCGCCCGAGCATCGGCGAAACGCCGAGTGTCTGGAAGAATCCGGCATTCACAAGCCCCGCGCGCACCTGCTCGGGTACTGCTCCGCTGGTGTAATCCATCGGCGTGACATTTATGCCTCCACCACGCAAGAACGAATGGTTTTGACGCTGGAATTCAATCACGTTCATCAGCGCATCGTTGTGATTCACTGCGACCAGCTGCTCGGGTTGATCGTAGGGAAGCGGGCTCAACAGAATTCCATCCACCACGCTGAAGATGGCGGTATTCGCGCCAATCCCCAGCGCCAGCGTCAGTACGGCGACGACCGTGAATCCGGGATTCTTTCGCAGCATGCGCACTCCGAACCGCAAGTCCTGTAACAGGCCCTCGACGAAGTACAGCTTCCTTTCCTCACGGCAGTCCTCTTTTAATTGCTCCATGGCTGCGAATTCCTTCTGCACGCGCCGCCGCGCCTCTTTCTCGCTGATTCCCGCCGCGACGTACTCCACCGTTTGCCGCTCGACGTGGTATCGCAACTCTTCATCGAGCCGTTTCTCTTCGCGCGTTGTGTGAAACAATCGCCGCAGTCGCCGCATCATCTCGCTACCTCGCTCAACGACACACTAACTCACTCATACCGCAGCGCCACCATGGGATCGACCTTCATCGCCCGTCGCGCAGGAACGTAACTGGCCAAAAGCGTCACGCCGATCAAGGTGACCGAAGCTGCGGCCAACGTGATCGCATCGGAAGGTTTGACGCCATAAAGCAAGCTCGTAAGGAATCGGGTAAGGCCCAGGGCTCCAACAATTCCCACGGCCAGACCCGCGAGCGCAAGAGCCAGCCCTTGGCCTACTACAAGCTGGAGCACGTCGCTTTTCCGTGCGCCCAAGGCCATTCGGATTCCGATTTCGTTTGTCCGGCGCGCAACCATGTAAGCCAGTGTTCCGTAAATACCGACAAACACTAGCAGCAACGTCAAACCACTGAAGAAACCCGCGAGATCCGCGACCAGAGACTCTTTCGCCAGCTTTTGATCCATGCGCTTTTCAAGGGTTGTGACCTCACGGATTCTCAGTTGTGGATCCACTTCCCTGATCGCATCTTTCACGGCGCCGGCAAGGGCTAGAGGAGCGCTTGTGGTTCGCAGCTCCAGTGAATGAATTTCAGAGTTGTTCTGCATTGCCGCGAAATACACGAACGGCACATTCGATTTGCGAAGGTCAACGTATTTCGCATCCTTCGCAACGCCGATGATCGTGTACTGCACCTTATTGAACTCGAACCGCTTGCCCACCGCGGACCGGTCGCCGAAGTAGTGGCGCGCCATGGTCAGGTTCAGAATTGCGGATTTCTGAGTGTTGGCATTGTCCGCAGTCGAAAACTCGCGCCCCTCAATTATTGGGATGCCCGCCGTCTGAAAATAATCGGGTCCCACCCAATTTGCTTGCGCTCGCTGGCTTTCTGCAGTTTGTGGATGCCCCTCGAACTTCAGCCCCTCAACACCACTCCCGGCGCCCGACAGTGTTGGAGAAAATGAAAAACTTCCCACTTGGACTCCCGGAATAGCTTCCAAGCGCTGCAGCAATTGGACAAGATTGCTTACAGTTGGCGGCTCGTGTCCCCGATCCGATGATACTTGTACGGAAAGTACGTTTGCCGCGTGGAATCCGATGTCCTGAGTCCTAAGGTTTTGCATGGTTCGGATAAGCAAGCCGCCGGCGACAACTAACACTACTGACAGGGCGACTTGCATCACGACCAGTCCATCCTTCAGATTCAAGAGCCGCCGTCGGCCCGCTTGGAAAGACAAATTGGGGTTCAACCCCACACCGTGGCTCTGCCGCGCGGCTTGGAGGGCAGGCGCCAGACCAAAGACCACGCCCGTTGCAACTGAAATCAATCCGGTAAAACCCAGGACATGAACGTCAGGATGCAGGTCCAACGTGATCGCACGGCCTACACCCGCAACCAAACCCAGCAAAAACCGCTCCGTCCAAATGGAAAATACAAAACCAACCATGCCGCCCATGAGTGACAGCAACACACTCTCCGTCACCAATTGCCGCACGATGCGGCCGTGGCCGGCTCCGAGCGCGAGGCGGGTAGCGATCTCCCTTTGTCGCGTCGTCGCCCGGGCCAGTTGCAGGCTCGCCAAATTGGCGCAGGCAATCAGCAGAACCACTGCCACCACCGCCATCAGAATGTTCAAGGGCGCGGAAAAGCTGTCACGGAGACCGGAACCGCCGCGGTCGCCGCTTTCCACTGCAATGCGTTGAATAAACCCGCCTCGCGAATCGCTGTTTCCGATTTGCGCTTCCAAGACGCTCAAATCCTGGCTTGCCTGCTGCGCTCGAAGGCCCGGCTTCAGACGTCCCATCAAATTGAGCCACGTATACCCGGGAAGGCTTCTTCGCGACGCAGGCATAAGGCTCATCGTTGCCCAGATGTCGGGCGCATCTCCCACGGTTTCGCCGAAGAAGTCAGGCGACGCAACTCCAACAATGGTGAACGCAGACCCATCCAGGTCAATCTGTTTCCCCACCACCGATGCGGAGCCTGCGAAGCTCCGCTTCCAATACCCAAAGCTAATGACCGCCACAGGGACGTTCTCATCCTCATCGCCAAACATACGACCGAGGATGGGTTGAACGCCGAGAACAGAAAAATAATCACAGGAAACGATTTTTCTTATCGCGACATCCGTCTCCGCGTCTATCCCGACTTCGATTTGCGCCTGATTCGACGCCGCGAGCATGCCCGAGAACGCCCGGTTGCCGTCGCGCAACACCTGGTAGTCCGAGTATCCAAAGTCCCCGACCCGCCCGTCCCGCGAATAGGAAGCGAGCACCACCAGGCTTTCCGGATGGCTGACAGGAAGCGTTCTCAGCAAAATCGCATCGAGCAAGCTGAAGATTGCCGTGTTCGCGCCGATGCCCAGCGCAAGAGTGAGAACTGCGACCGCCGTGAATCCGGGATTCTTCCACAGCATGCGCACACCAAATCGCAAATCCTGTAGCAGGCCTTCGACGAAGTACATGCTCCGTGCCTCTCTGGATTCCTCTTTCAAATGTTCAATCCCGCCCAATTCCATCCGCGCGCGCCTCCCCGCTTCTTGAAGACTCATACCCGCGGCGACGTAATCCGCGATCTGCCTCTCGACGTGGTATCGCAATTCCGCATCAAGCTGTTTCTCGGCCGTTTGTTTGTGAAACAATCGCCGCAGCCGCCGCATCATCGGCCCTCCCCTATTCCACTGCTCGAAGGATCGTTTTCACCGCGTCCGACATTCGCGCCCAGCTCTCCACTTCATTTTCCAGTTGCTTCCGGCCCTTCCGTGTCAGCTTGTAAAACTTCGCCTCGCGCCCCGTCTCCGATTCCTTCCACTCCGGCTCCAGCCAGCCGCGGTCTTCCAGCCTATGTAGCGCCGGATACAGCGAGCCCTGGTGCACCTGAAAGAAATCCTTGGAAATTTCCTTCATCCTCTGCGAGATCGCGTACCCGTGGATCGGTCCGAACGCGACAATCTTCAGGATCAACATGTCCAGCGTCCCCTTCAGGAATTCTTTCTTGTCTTTGTCCATTATCCCCTTCCCGTCTCTAATGCCTAGAAGTCCGACATATACGCCCCTGGGTGACTCTCGTCAACAAGAGATTTTCAACCCCCATCGGACCGCGCAAACGGAGTGTGGAATCGCGCACAATTCCGGGCCGCCCGTTCTCGATTTCAGATAATAATGTTATGTATGAAGATGTCAGGCGAAATGGACTCCCGTAGGACGGCCAAGGAACTTCAGGTGACGCGAACGCTTCTTCCCATCGCAGTTTCGCTGGTGCTGATTGCCGCGGCTATTCTTCGTGCTTCTTCATCATCCGTTCCTGACGTGCAATCATTTTTCCGGGACAGCATTGGACTGACTCAGAGTCAGATCTCCGCCATACGCGCCGGAAAACCGGTCACGAAAACAATGCCTCCGCGCAGCCCGGATGAGGTCTTCCTCTTCGGCGCCATCTATATCCATGCAACTCCAGAGACCTATCTGGACTTCGCCCAGGATTTCAATCGCCGCCGAAAGCTTCCCAACTATCTGGCGCTCGGCGTGTTCAGTAATCCCCCCAAGCTTTCCGATCTGGATGGCTTTTCGTTGGACGATGATGACATCAAGGCCCTGAAGAATTGCAGGCCCGGCGATTGCCTGATTCAAATCCCCGCCAGTTCCATCGAAACAATCCATCAATCCATCAATTGGTCCGGTCCGGATGTGGACAATCAAGTCAACCAGCTTCTGCGGGGCGGCGTGCTCGATCGTCTGCTGGCTTACCAGCGCGAAGGCAATCGGGCTTTGGGCGTTTATAACGATAAGCGCGATCCCACCGATGTCGCCGATCATTTCGCATTCATGCTCAGCTATAACAAGGCCTTACCGGAGTACCTGCCCACTTTTAACAACTACCTGCTTTCCTATCCCTCCGGCAGGCCGCAAAATGTCGAGGACACTTTCTACTGGGCGAAAGTGAAATTCGGATTGAAGCCCACCTTGCGGGTCGTCCATGTCATTACCATGCGCGGGTCGGCCGCCGGCGAGCCGGCCTGCGTCGTAGCCGAAAAGCAGCTGTATTCCAGCCACTATTTTGAGACGGCTCTCGATCTTTCCTTCTGCATCCGTGACGGCAGCGATTCATCGCAGCCCGGCTTTTACCTGATCATGGCCCTGGCCTCCGAGCAGTCAGGCCTCACGGGCATCAGAGGCACTATCGTCCGCAAAGTCGCGGTGGACCGCTCCGTCTCCTCCCTCCAGGATGCTCTGTCCACAATCCGGGCCACTCTTGAGGGCAAGCAATAATCTCTTCCGGACTGAAGCGGGCGGGGCACTCGGACCCGGCCGTGCTGCTCTCTCCATCTCCAGTTTCGCCATCGCAATTCGCTACGGTGGTAACATCGGTCTGGGCTCTCCATCGGCATATTCCGGGTGAACGTACGTGAACGACCTCACAATCCGAACTTCCGACCAAGGCTGGCTGGCCCAGCTCGTGAAGGCCTATCGCCACCGCGATCAGATCATTATTGTGGATGACGCGCACGTGGGTATCGATCCTAGCAATCAATCCCTTCTGGAAATGGGGCTGAAGACTGGACTCGCGCGCAACGAATGGACCGCCGCTCTGCTCTCCGCAGGCATGGGCATTTACGGCGCGGTGGTAATCGTTCTTGCCATTTTGGATCCGGAACCAACCAGCAAGCTCAGCCTGCTGATCGCCAGCGGAGCGGTCCTCGCCATCGGCGGCGGCTTCAGCGCAATTCGCATTCTCACCAAGCATAAGCCTCCCAATGTCCGCGTTTCGGCCAAGGGAATCGAAATTGAGTGGGATTGAGTTGCGTGGCTGAAACCAGCGACCGTGTTTTTGGAATTTCGCAGGACGTTTTTTCGATTGATAATTATTCAGTTCGATGCCCCAACGTGTGCCGCCAGCCATTTTGCCATCGTCTCCAGATACTCCGGGTCGATGCTGCCTTCCCCTTCGCCGGACACCAATCGCATTCCGTGGTCCACCTGCGGAAACACTCGAATCGTGAAATCTTTGTTGCCGCTCTGCGTCAGAGTTTGACGGATGATGTCCACGCTCTCTTTGACTTGCACCAGCCGGTCCTGATCGCCAAACAGGAATAACGCCGGCACTCGCAACGCTTTCAGCGCAGGCACAGGATCGTAGTTCATCTCGTGTCCAAACCAAAGCAAGCTCCGTCCCACTGGTTTGCTGAGCTCGGAAGGCGCAGGCAGCGGATCGAATAATCCGTCCTGCTGCTTCTTGACTTCGTTGTACCACCGCTTGCCGCGCGCATTTTCCAACCCTTCCCTGGCCTTCTCGTATCCCTTTCCGCTGCTCATGTAATCCCACACCTCGCGCCGCAAGGCGGTGGCTTCCAAGACGTCACTCTCGGCCACGCCTCGTGCCCGCAACTCTTCTGCATAATAGAAAAGCATCTGCTGGCCCGGAGAAACTCCCGGTCCGGATACGGCAATCACGAAGGAAGTGTCGGAAGAACGCGAGGCCGCGAGCGGGCCAAGCCACCCTCCCTGGCTGAGTCCCCACACCCCGATGTGTCGCGAATCTATTTCCTTGCGTGACTTCAGGTACGCGAGGCCTGCAAGCCCGTCATCACAAAGATCCATGAACGGGATTTTCTTAAAGTCGCCGCTGGATTCGCCCACACCGCGCTTGTCATAAGCCAAAGCCGCGATGCCGTGGGCTGCAAACCATCGAGCCGTGAAAAGATCCCTGCTCTGAGGGCCCGAGCCATGAAAAAGCACCACCGCGGGATGCCGCTGCGTCCCCGCGGGAAGCGCCAGAGTCCCCGCTAAAATTGCGTCACCACTACTAAAACGCACCGCTTCTTCGCTGGCCTCACTCTTCGCGGAAGCCATCGGCGCCGGATGACCGCAGCCGGCGAACACCAGAACGGCAGTTGCAAACAATCCGGCCCACAAGACCGTCGGCAAATGGCAACTCGAGCCCCCGGATTCCGAAAAGCTCTTCCTGCGACTCTTTTCGCCTGCGATTCGTCCCCGGACTCGCGCTTCACTCATGTCGCACAGAACGGTGAGCTTCGTTCGACCTGATCCCATTCTTTGCAGCTTCTCCATTCCTGACCACGCCTGCTGGTAGCCAGGCATTCGGTTGCCCGCCGCAGTCAACCGGCTTGGCCTTGGGATTACTTCCATATAGACGCTCGTCACAAAGAAGTATTTCGTCTGAATGTCCGATAGGCGGGAATGTCCGATTTGGGTCCTCCCTTACTAATTCAACTTGCATCGAATTGCCGTGGACTCAAAAATTTCGATTAGGCTCAGTGGCCATTGAATCAGCGTGAATTCGAGTCCGCGGTTCGCATAGAAAGCGCGCCCTGGATGATACTCCGCAATTACTTCCTCAGATGCTATACTCCCGCCAAACGTGTGCGGCATGGTAATCAAGGTGAAACGGCTTTCGTGCACGCATGCGGAGATTGTGGGTTAACTCATTGATGCTGCACCCCTCGGCAAACCGTTCTCTCTTGTTCCTCGCATGTATTCTTGCGGCGCCCGTATACGGACAAGATTCCCCTTGCGCCATCCGTGAAATCCCAATAAATGTGACCGATCCGGCGGGAGTCATCGTTACAGATTTGAATCCCGCAACCTTCTTGGCAAAGGTTCATGGTAAGCCCGTACAAGTGCTATCAGTCGCTCGGGATTCTCGTCCACGCCGCATCGTCATCCTTCTGGATGCCAGTAGTAGCATGACCATTGAGCCAATCAAATGGGCGATGGCTCTACGAACTGCCACGGAATTGCTGAATGCTGCTCCGGCCTCGGATACCTTTTCCCTAATCGTATTCACGAATGCGGTTCAGGAGACCGTGGATTTCACACAGGACCGCGGATCGATCCTCACGAGCTTGCAGAAGATCGAGCGCGGTAAGAAAGCATTGCCCAAGGGAACAAAAGGTAGCACTGCTCTTTGGGATGCGATCTCGGCAGGAGCTACTCTCCTAGGTTCGTCCACTCCAGGGGATGTGATCTATGCGATCACAGATGGAGACGACAATGCAAGCGAGGAGAAACCATCTGTCATTGAGCGCACTTTGCTCGAAAAGGGAATCAGGCTGTTCGGCTTCTTCTTTGATGAGGGCAGTATTGAAATGTATCCTGACCACCCGACTCTGATTGACGTTGGGACGACATTGAAGGACACCGGAGGGGTGGCAGTGGTTCTGCCGAGGGGGAAGTATCTAGAAAGCGAATACAAACTTTCCAATGAGCAACTTGCCCTTCTTAGTCGACTCCTCCAAAGCCAGTTCAAGCAGATTGATCAATTTTATCTCTTGAAAATCGCTCTGGCGCAAGATATCCAGAAGCCTGCGGACTTGTCTCTCGGATTTACCCCAGCGAATGATCGAAAGTTACGGGCTCTTACGCTTACTTACGTTGATAAAATCTCTCCTTGCAATTCACACAGCCCATAGGCTTTCCTCATATTGCTGTTGTATAGCGGCGGCACTGACAACTCGCCCCATCACCTAGCAATCGGTCGGCGATGTGGCCGCTTTACTTTCAATTGCTACCAACCAGGTTCAGGCGATCTATTCGCGTTTACCGTCAGCCCTGCTGCTGGATTTCTCCGGTACGAGCATTTGGGACCTGTCGACACATCGACTACGTTCCCAAACGGATCAACCGTGGGCGCAATCCACATCGTCGCGTCGAGCGGGCTCCCAGCACAGGATCGTATACAACCGCGTCCCTGCTCGTTCTTCTCCGCGATTATTTTTTGGATGCTATACTCCCGCTGTGCAACTACACCATGAAAACGGGTTGCGATTTGCGGCCGCCTGCCCACATGCTGAGCCTTAGGCAAAAGGTGCGTTCCGGTATCTATGGCGCTTCCTCAGTGGCGGTCCGCGTCTCTGCGCGGCTTGCAACCCAAGCAGGAAGCGTGGCATCGTAATCCGCAATCCTAAAAATTTCTTGGAGAGGTGGTTTTGATGAGATTCCGGGTTCTGGCTGGTTGGGCGTCAATCTCTCTTTTGGCGCTGAGTTTGTTCGGATGCAATAACCAGCCATCGGGACCTCAGCCCCCCACCATTACAACTCAGCCCGCCGCTCAGACCGTGAACGCTGGCCAGACCGCCACATTTTCCGTTACGGCAACGGGGGCGTCCCCTTTGGCTTACCAGTGGTTCCTCAATCAATCCGCTATTAAGGGCGCCACTTCCTCATCTTATACGACGCCGACTTTGACTCCCTCGGATTCTGGGAATAGCTATTTCGTTTTTATTACCAATTCAAATGGGAGCACGGAAAGCACCCCGGTTACCGTGACGGTGAATTTCGCTCCGATATTCACTACCGCCAAGACCGCAACGTTTTTGGATGGAGTGTCGGGTAGCTTTGTCGTGTCCGTATCGGCCGTCCCCACGGCATCCTATTCGGAATCAGGCGCATTGCCCGCGGGCGTCACCTTCACCGACGATAAGAACAACAACGCCACCTTCGCCGGAACCGCCACAGCCACAGGCTCCTTTCCCATCACCATCACCGCGCAGAACGGATTGACTCCCAATGCAACCCAGAATTTTGTGCTCACCGTGACCACTCAGTCTCCGGTAATCACCAGCGCCCCCACCACCATCTTCACCGTCGGAGTGCAAGGGACCTATAAGGTGACCACCACTGGCGCTCCCCTGCCAGGTATTACGGAGACAGGCGCACTGCCCTCGCCTCTCACGTTTACGGACAACAAGGACGGAACTGCCACTCTCGCCGGAACGCCGACGGCCTCTGGCTCATTTCCCTTCACAATTACCGCCCAGAACGGCACGCTTCCGAATGCCATACAGCAATTCACGCTGACGATTAATCCCCACACCAGCCCCTCCGAGGGCTTGGTGCGGCCCGAGGATGTGCCCACGTTCCATAACGACGCTGCGCGCACAGGTCAGAATCTGAATGAAACCATTCTTACCCCCACAAACGTGAACTCCGCGACCTTCGGCAAGATCGGGTTTTTGCCGGTGGATGGGCAAGTGGACGCTCAGCCGCTCTACCTTTCCAATGTTTCCGTCGCCGGCGGTGACGCTCATAACACCCTGTATGTCGCCACCGAGCATGGCAGCGTCTATGCCTTCGACGCGGGTTCCGGAGCCATCCTCTGGCAGAAATCGTTAGTTGCCTCCGGCGAAATGCCTGCCTTGGATCATGGATGCAATCCGGCTGCGGCGGAAATCGGAATCAGTGCCACGCCGGTGATCGACCGCACGCGCGGCCCGAATGGCGAGCTTTACGTTGTTGCCGCGTCCATGGACGCGGCTGGAAATTATTTTCAGCGGCTGCACGCGCTGGACGTTGCCACAGGCGCGGAACTGCAGGGCGGCCCGACAACCATTCAACCCGCGGCCTCTCAAGTAACTTCAGTGATTGATAAGTCTCCAGGTCTAAACGCAGCGACGGTCTTCGATCCTTCTCAATCGCGGGCGGGATCAGCTTTGCTCTTGCTAAGCGGACGGATTTTCGCCGCGTGGGCGCCGTCGTGTAATTCTGCGTCCAATAGTTATTGGATCATGGCCTTCGACGCCGCCACGCAATCATTAACCGATGCTTTGTCTCTCCCCGCCGCGGGAATTCAGGTCGATGGCTCCGCTGGGGGGCTACAGCTTTCCGCCGACGCTTCCGGAAATATCTACCTCCTTCAAAGCGCCGCGGGATTTCTGAACAAGGCACCTAGTGCAAGCGCGCCACTTTCTTTGGGAAGTCCTCTTGAAGCTTTCCTCAAGCTTTCAACGTCAACCGGGAATTTGAGCCCGAGCTCACCAGGCTTTGTTGGAACGGTCACAGCATCCGATCAGGCCGCCGACTTCGCCACTTCTGGAGTCCTGGTGATCCCCGATCTTATCGAGACATCAGGCAACACCATCCACCTTGCGGTGGCATCAGGGTCTGAAGGCAACATCTATATTCTGAATCGTGACTCTCTCGCAGGTGGATTCACTCGCAGCGTTGTCTTTCAGGAACTGAGTGGCGCCTTGTCGCCTGCGGGTCTCGCATTCCTTCCAGCCTATTTCAACAAAATTGTTTATTTCGGTACTTCGGGCGATTCGATCAAGGCCTTCTCAATTTCCAATGCTCTTCTCTCCACCGCGCCCGTGACTCAGACAACAACGATATTCGGCGCGGAGGGCGCCTCTCCTGTGATTTCCGCCGACAACGCCGCAAACGCTATTTTGTGGGCGGTGGAAGCGGGAGACCCCGCTGTCTTGCATGCTTACGATGCGACAGCTTTGGCGCGCGAACTCTACAACTCCAGCGCAGCCGTCAACGGCAGGGATAGTTTGGGTGCGCAGAGCAAACCAGCCACACCCACGATTGCCAATGGCAAAGTTTTCATTGCCACGCAAAACGGCATCGCCATCTTCGGGCTCATCCCAAGATAACCCACGATGGTTTTATCTTCTGTAGCTCAGGGTGCACCCCCGAAGAATTGAGTCGGGGGGACCTGAGTCTTTTACTTTTGAGGTGCTCTTGTACCCGCCACGCTTCCTAGAGGCGAGGTTGGACGAATCACTGAAGAAACAAGGCCAGGGGAAGCCGGACGACGCTTTGCGCAAACAGTGTAAGCAAGGCTTGGCTCATACTCCGTGCATTGCCGGATCCCAAATGAATTTATGCAACTGCAGGCCGAGCCTCACGGAAACCCCATCCGCCAAAATCCATTCCGCCAGCTCGCGCGCCTCCAGACCCGGCCACGTCCCCGCCGGATCGGGAAATGCCGGTGAAAAAATCACCTGGTGAACTTTTCGTGCCAACTCATGCCGCGCCGTGAATTCCCGCGCGAACTCATAATCTCGACGGCTGGCAATCACAAATTTGATTTCATCTTGCTGACCCAGCTCTTCAAGATTTGCAAAATCAAATGTCTCCGCCGCGCCGGAGTCAGGACACTTCACATCCACAATTTTGATGACTTCCCGCGGGAGCTTGCCGATAAATCTTTCTCCGCTGGTCTCGATCATCACTGTGTAGCCCGCCGAGACGAGTTTCTCCGCCAGCGGAATCGTTTCAGGTTGCAGCAGCGGCTCACCGCCAGTTATCTCTATCAGCCGGATTTCATTCTGATTCGTGATCGCTTCGCTCCGCACCGAATTGTCCGGCGCTTTATCCTGCACGAGACGAATCACTTTCACATCACCCCCACCCACCGGCCCCGGACGCGAAAGTTCCCGCACGCGCTGCAATACTTCCTCTACGCTCATTTTCGTGCCGCCATAAAACGCGTACGCCGAATCGCACCACGTGCACCGCAGATTGCATCCGGTAAGACGCACAAATATGCACGGCAACCCCGCGCGCGTGCCTTCACCCTGAATGGATCGGAATATTTCCGTGATCAACATGAGGCTAACTCGAAGTCGCTAGCGCGGCCGCGCGCCCGTCTTGTGCTTCCGCAAGTACGCATTCACCAGATAAATCGCCAGCCCGAATCCCAGCAGCCCGCCCGCCGCGCGCACATAAGTCAGCTGGACACCGGCATAGATTGCTAGTAATATATATGCAGTAACGATAATCGCCGCCGGAATCGCAATAATCAAATATGCCCGGTTCATGAAAAATCCTGTTTTTCGTAAAATTCCATTTTTTCCTTATTGAGTTGGTCAACCAACCAAATTAGGCTATGGCCTGTAAGTTGCTGATGTTAAATCAGTTTCCCACACGGTGACGCTCGAGATCTTCGGCAGCGCCGTCCCCTCGCGGCTCAGCTCCTTCATCCCCCGCAAAGTTTCCTCATACAAATACTTGGCAATATTTTCCGCCGATGGATTGATGGAATCGAACGGCGCCTGATCGTTCAGGAATTTGTGATCCACTTCGTTGATGATTTTGTGCAGAATCTGTTTCAAGTGCACAAAATCAAAAAGCAGCCCGATGGTATCCAGTTGCTTTCCTTCCAAAATCACGCGCACTTTGTAATTGTGGCCGTGCGGATTTTCGCATTTGCCTTTGTATCCGCGCAGGGCGTGGCCCGCGGAAAATGTTTCGTCGACGCTGACTTCAAACATGAATGCCTCTCGCGAAAATGTGTTACCGGGATTTCTTTCGCATAAATCGCTCAACTTCGGCGATGTCGCGCGTGGTGGAATATTCCGGCAGCGACGCAATAAAAATCTTACCATACTGCATCCGCTCGATGCGGCTATCGAGAATGGCAAGCACGCCGCGATCGCTGCGCGAACGGATCAGTCGTCCGAACCCCTGCTTGAGCGCGAGCACCGCTTCCGGCACTTGATACTCGGCGAAAGCGTTGCGGCCCTCTTCCTGCATCGCGCGCACACGCGCGGCGACAACCGGATCGCTGGGCACGGCGAAGGGCAGCCGGTCCACGATGACGCAGGAGAGCTGATCGCCGGGAACGTCAACCCCCTGCCAGAAACTGGAAGTGGCGAATAATACCGCGTTTGGAGTGTTGCGAAATTTTTCAAGCAGCGCAGGCCGCGGCGCGGTGCCCTGCAACAGCAGAGGAAAATCGACGGCCTGCTTCACGCGGCCGTGGACTTCGTTCATCTGATTGTAACTAGTGAACAAACAGAAGGCGCGCCCTTTGGTGATTTCCAGCAGGCGCGCGATTTCCTGTGCTGCTTTTTCTGAAAACGCGCTGTCGCGCACATCGGGCATGCGATCGGGAATGTAAAGCAGCGCCTGGTTGCGATAATCAAATTCAGTGGGCAGAACTTTTTCGAGCGCCACAGGAATCCCCAGGCGTTGCTTGAGAAAATCGAATCGTCCGCCGACGGCAAGCGTGGCCGAGGTGAGCACGACGGTGTTAAATCGCTCGAAGAGCTGCTCGCGCAGAATTGCGCTGACATCAATGGGAGTGGCGGTAAGAAAAACTCCTTTGTTCCGCCGCTCCATCCAATAAACGTAGTTGTGTTCGTTGGATTCCATCAGGAATTCAGTTTCGCCGCGCAGTTCAAAGCTGCGGCGCGCGATATTGACAAGCTCTTCGGGTTTCGAGGGAAGCGCAGCGATTTCCGTTTCGATTCCCTTGAGCGCCTGCAGCACGCCGTCATAAGCATCGCGATTGCTTTCGAGAAAACACTCGCGTTCGACGCGCTCAAAGGAAGAGCGGCCCTCGCGCGGAGGGAACGCTTCAAAGAAAGTACGGGCCCGCTCGCGGATGCGAGCCGCGCGGCGCAGCAAGGAAGCCTGGCCGACTTTGGTCATGCGCAAGGCCTGCTCGGCGTCGCGCGCCAATTCCTCAAAACGGTAGTTGGAAGTCTGGCGGCCGAAATAGTCTCCGGCGATGTCCTCAATTTCGTGGGCCTCGTCAAAAATGACGGAGTCATATTCGGGAAGGATGCTGCCGAAATCATCCTGGCGGAGCGCGAGATCAGCAAAGAACAAATGGTGATTGACGATGACGAGGTCCGCATCGGCGGCGCGCTGGTGCATGGCGGTGATGAAGCAGCGATTGAACTCGGGACATTTCTGTCCGGTGCAAGCTTCACGGCGCGCATCGAGACGGTGCCAAAGATCGGCGTCGTCGGGAAGGAAATTCAGCTCGGCGCGGTCGCCGGTTTCCGTGAGTTTTTCCCAGTCAGAGATTTGTGTGAACCAGTCCACTTCGTCGAGCCCTTTGAGCGAGGGCTGATCCGCCGTCCAATGCACTTTTTGACGGCAAAGGAAATTCCCGCGGCCCTTCATCACCGCAACTTTCAGTTTTTGCGCAAAATGCTTTTGAAGAAAGGGAATGTCTTTGGAAAAAAGCTGTTCCTGCAAGGATTTTGTGGCGGTGGAAATCACGACGCGCTTGCCGCTGCGAATCGCGGGGATGAGATAGGCCAGAGTCTTGCCGGTGCCGGTGCCCGCTTCAACAATGGCGTGGCGTTTCTTCTGAAAGGCTTCTTCGAGGATGCCCGCCATTTCGAGCTGAGAGCGGCGGTGCTCGTATCCCTGCGGCATACATTTTTCAAGCATGCCGCCCGAACCAAAAATGTCGGAGATGGAGGGCCGATTGTCTTCAGGGGCGGCGGCCCCGTCCAATTTTGCTCCGGCGCGCGCGGCTTGTTGCTCGTCAAATTCTTCGTCGGTCAGCTCGTCGCCGGCGAATCCATCGTGGCCGGTGCTCATCGAATGCGAGTCAGCGCAATGGTCAGGCACATAGCTACGTTCAGGCGGCGCAGCCGATGTGGGTGGGGCAGATTTTGAATTTCGTTTGGACATGCGAGCCCTGCGGCGGCGCCTGGATCTGTGGCCTATCGAAGAGAATACCTTAGCATATTCGCGCGGCGAATTTGGTGGAGGGAATGACGCTTCACCAAATACGGAGCCAGCACGGATTCCAAGTCGGCACGCATCCAGCGCGCGGCCCTGCCCTGCCGATAAAACGCCCAAGATAACATCGAGCCGCTCAAAACCGCTTCGATGGTCCGAGCGAGACGGGACGGATTCACAGAGGTTGCCAATTCGCCGGCTTTCTTGGCAGCTTCGATCAGCCCTCGCAATCCTTCCCGATTGGCGCGCGCCTGTTTGACCAAGTACTTGCGAAAGTCCGGGTCAGTCAAATCAATTTGCAAATACGCCAGGTTTCGTGAAAGAGCCGCGGGTGATGAAGCCATGCCTGCCATGCAATCAGAGTATGCGCGGACGGCTGCCAGAGGAGAGTGATGCTGCTTGGCCATGGTGGCAATCATCTCGCCGCTGCTGTTGGCGGCCTTCTCAAACATTGCCAGGAGCATGGCGCGCTTGGACCCGAAGCGCTGAACCGGCACGGCCGCGGTCACGCCGGCCTCCTCGGCGATGGCGGCAAGAGTCAGTTCACGCGGGCCGACCCTGGACATCACGGCATGAGCGGCGGCAAACAACTGGTCATCGGTGACCTTCCTAGGGCGCGGGCTCATGGATCTCGTTCAGAATAAATTGGGCTTGACCATTTCTAAACAGCGGCATAGTATCATATCTAAACACACATTTAGTTATGAGCCTGCGGGGTCCAAATTTGTGGAAAGGGGCGCGACGATGCGAATCGTGACTTACGGCGGGGCCGTCAGCCTGGATGGATTTCTGGCGGGCGCGGACGGCTCGATCGACTGGTTGCACCACAGCAAGGATGTACAGCAGGTGATGGCGGACTACTGGAAAGATGTTGACGCGGTCCTGATGGGACGGAAGACCTACGAAGTGGCGGTGTCCATGGGCGGTGCCACTCGGGAAAAGCCCAAAAAGAACAAGGAGGGCAAGCGCCGCAAGCCAACCGTCCAAACGTTTATATTCTCGCGGACACTCAAAGTCCTTGACGACCCCAATGTCGAACTTGTGGCCGGTGATGCAGCCGAATTCGTGCGGAATCTGAAGCACCAACCGGGAAAAAGGATTTGCTTGATGGGCGGGGGTGAGCTGGCGCAGTCACTTCTGGCCGCGGGTTTGGTGGATGAAATCGGACTGAATATTCATCCGATTCTGCTTGGGTCAGGAATTCCAACTTTCCGCGAACTCAAGAAACGAGTGAAACTAACACTGACGGAGAGCCGGCAAATGGATGGCGGCTGCATCCTGGTGAAATACAATGTTGTGCACGCAAAACAGGATTGAAATGGAAGGGCGCGTCAGGCGTCCAGGTCGTATGCGGTCTTCAGCCATTTTTTTACTTCGGCGTCGATTTCGGATGCGGATTTCAATTCGATGCGGTGCGTGATGCGATCTTTCTTTTTGGCGCCGCCAGTGTCAATAATTCGCTTGGGCAGTTTTCCTTTGAAATGAGTGAGGGAAAGACCCAGATCAATCCGCGAATTGGTTGTGGGCTTGATCTGGGCGAAAACGTGATTGCGGTAAAGCGGCACGATGGTTTTGCAGGGGCAGGCTTTGGCGTCCGCGCCTTGCGAGAGGCCCAGCGCGAGCAGGTCATCGTAAACGGGGCGCAGCTTTTCTTTCGCGCCGGCGTATTGCTCTTCTACATACTGCGCGGCAGCTTGGAGATATGCCTCCGGGTCACTATCTTCGGTGCCCTTGCCCTCGGCTCGCTCGGCAATCCACCACGCACTGTTGGTGCCCAACTTGTGTTTTGTTTTAAGCCATTCCCGGCGAGACTTCTCGTCCTTGGGGCCTTCTTTTTTCACTAACGCAAGCCATTCTTCCAGCGAGTGACCTGTCTTCGATTTCAATTCCGCTAACCACTTCTGGACCATGGCTACGCCCGGGTGAACTGCGTAAAGTGATTTGGTTTTTGCCGCGCTGGTCTTTGGCATAGTGGGCCTCCGTGAATCAATGCCGGTCGAATCTTCGCGCGGGATTATAGCCAATGAGAGCAGGACTGACTACGGCATGGATCGTGATTGGCCAGAGCAAGACCTCAGGGCCATCGGCGCGGAATTCGAGCCGCTACGCCCTGAGCCACAGATGAAATTCGTCGCGATAACACTACGCGATGGAGATCGTTTGAACCGACGGTATTGAATCAAGGGCAGCACCGTGGTTGAATCAAACGTGATTGAAATGCGGGTTACCCAGATTGAACGCGCTGTGAGGAAAAGATTTGTGAGAAAAGAGATTTGGGCTGCGGTGATAGTGATGATTGTTGCGCTGACGATCGGGTCCCAAACGCAGCGTGCTAACGCGAGTGGATCGCGGCATGCACGAGTGACGCCGAGTGCACAAAGCGACGCTGACCTGGTGGCGAAGGGGAAGGCGAGCTACGACGGATATGGCTGCTACGACTGTCACGGTGCCAAAGGCGAGGGGTCGTCGGAAGGGCCAAGCCTGATTGAGTCAAAGCTGACGGCGGAAGAGGTGGCGAAGACCTTGAAGAACCCGAGCGCGGATGCGCGGTCCCGGGGGATGCCGGTGATACCTCCGGATAGTCCGGATTTACCCGGGTTGGTGGCGTTTGTGATGAGCCTGAGGAAGCCGGCAACTGCGGCAGCGAGCGTTACATTGGATCTCACCAGGTAGCATTGCTTATCGGATGTTTGTCCGGTTCCGCGACGAGCAATCCCACAAGCGGCCAAGACCGTACAGATAATCAATCCGAATGGCATGTAACCCACTGAACTAAATACACTTACGAAAGCATCATAGGGAACTTAGGTTGCGGTTAAGAGAGTGAAATTGTGTCCTTTGGTGGGTAACCAGCGCGGTCCCGTGCGTCAGTGTGAGAAACGGGTTGTGTGACCGCGTAGTGAGGGGTGGGTTCATGGATACGCTCTGGCAAGACATCCGGTATGGCGCGCGAATGCTATGGAAAAAACCGGCGTTCGCGGTGGTTGCGGTTTTGACGCTGGCGTTGGGCATTGGCGCAAACACGGCCATATTCAGCGTAATCAACTCAACGGTGCTGCAACCTCTGGACTACAAGAATCCGGCGCAGCTCGTGGATTTGAATTCGGACAGCAGGCAGCGGGGAATCACTTTCGGGGGCGTTTCCGTTCCGGAGTTTCTGGAGTGGAAGAAGCAGGCGAAATCCTTTGAAGGGATGGCTGCATACAGATTCTTCGCGTTCACATACACGCAGGATACCGGGGCGCAACGAGTGAATGGATTTGAAGTTTCGCCAAACCTCTTCACAGTGTTGGGCGAAACTCCACTGCTGGGGCGTTTTTTTATTGATGGGGATGACCGGCCCGGAGCCGACAATCTTCTGGTTGTGAACGAATCGTTCTGGCGAACGCAACTGGGAAGTGATCCCGGAATTATCGGCAAAACACTGAGAGTGGACAGCAAACCATTTACAGTGGTGGGAGTTACGCGGGCGGCGTTCAATTTTCCCGGAGCGGGGACGCTGATGTGGAAACCGCTACCGCTGACGAATGTCACGCTTTTGGATTGGACGGACCGCCAGGCAAGTGTCGTGGCCCGACGGAAGAGTGGAGTCAGCATGGCGCGAGCAGGCGCGGAATTGCAAAAGATCGGAAGCGACATCGAAAGACAACATCCGGAAACAAACGCAGGTTGGACCACCAGAATCACGGATTTGCAAACGCTTTTCACGGGCGGTATTAACAATCCCCTTTACGTTTTGCTGGCGGCGGTTTTGTTTGTGTTGCTGATTGCCTGCCTGAATATCGGGAGCCTGCTGACCGCGCGGATGACCGTGAGGATGAAAGAGGTGGGATTGAGGCTGGCGCTGGGAGCATCCCGCGGAAGATTGCTGAGGCAATTTCTGACGGAAGGAATTCTGCTGAGCTTGTTGGGAGGGTTGGGAGGGATCCTGATCTCTTCACCAGCGCTGAGTTTGCTACTCCTGATTCTGCCGCAAGGGTTCACCGGCGGCGCACCCGTGGAAATCTCAATTTCTGTACTTCTTTTCACGCTGGGACTAAGTCTAGCGACGGGAATATTCTTCGGCGTGGTTCCGGCGTGGAACATGAATCGCGTGCAAGTGAGCTCTGTGATGAAGGATGTGAGCGCGGGGACGACCTCGGGAAGATCCAAGCTGCACCTGCAGAGCGCGCTGGTGGTGATGCAGTTTGCACTTTCGTTGGTGCTGCTGAGCGGGGCGGGGCTGATGATTCGAAGTTTTCTGGCGCTGAAAAATACCAATCCAGGATTTTCCGCGAACGGCGTCCTAATCAACACGCAGCTGGTGCTTCCGACGGACAAATATTCAACCAACGAGCAGTGCGAGCGATTTTTCAAGGACCTGCTGGAGCGAGTTCGGCGAATCCCGGGAGTGGAATACGCGGGAGGGATAACTTCGCTACCTCTTGCGGGGAATAGCTCCTTCCTCGGATATCAAATCCTGGGGAGGCCGGTAACCACGTCCGGAGGCGAGCGCGGAGCGGTGCGCAATGTGGTGACGGAAGATTATTTCAAGACTATGGGTATCCCGTTGATTCAAGGGCGCGACCTGACCACGAAGGACAACGAAAGCGCCCCGCACGTGGCGGTGATTAATGATGTTCTTGCAAAGACGCAATTTTCGGATGTGCCACCCATTGGGCAGAGAATCCTGCTGAACGACCGCAGCAGCACGCAGCCGTACGAGATTGTCGGCGTGGTGGGAAGTTCAAAGCAGTTTGGAATTGGGCAGGACCCGTCGCCTGAAATATTTACCCCCTATCTACAGAGCCGCGTGTCATTCATGTACGTAGTGGTGAAAGGCCGAGGCGATACAGCCAGTCTGGTTGGGCCGATACGCAGCGCCGTGAAGGCGATTGATCCGGACCAACCCGTGGGCCAGCGGACGCTGGAGCAGCAATTCACCAACGCGATTTCATTTCCGCGACTGTACGCGATTCTATTGGGTACATTCGCGGGACTGGCGCTGCTGTTGGCGGCGATTGGGATCTATGGAGTGGTCTCGTATCTGGTGGGGCAGCGAACGCGCGAGATTGGGATACGTATGGCACTGGGCGCGAGCCAGGGCAATGTGTTGAGAAATGTTCTGGGACGAGGACTACGGCTGGCGGGTTTGGGACTGGCGATTGGACTTGCGGCATCCATGCTGGTGACGCGATTGCTTGTGGCGTTTCTCTATCGAGTTGACGCAACCGACCCGGTGACATTTGCGATGGCGGTGGCGGTGCTCGTGGGGATCGCGGTTCTGGCTTCCTGGATACCCGCATTGAGGGCGACAAAAGTGGATCCGCTGGTGGCGTTGCGATACGAATGAAGCGGCGTTCTCGATGCTCAGATTAGATTTTGTGAACGCATTTCAAACCATCACCACTAGGAGGAGAGATGGCAAAGATGGAGAAAAAGCGCGAGGTTCTGCAAGGGCCCATCACGCCGGAACAACTGGATGAAAGAACGGCGGAGGGCTGGCGCATGGTCGCCGTGGAGTGGGAACGCGCGGCCATCGGCAAACCGCAACCGTTCGGAGAGATGGAAACGGAATTGCCGTATGGGCTGCAAGTGGCCGCGGATTGCCAGCATCTGGAAGAAAATCCCATTGAGAAAGAAGCTCTGGTGCTGATGCTGGAACTGATTGTGCAGGACCTTCCTTTTTCAAAAATCGCCAGCGAGTTGAATGACCGCGGCTACCGGACCCGCTCGGGGGGCAAATGGAACCCTGTTGCCGTATTCGACTTGCTGCCGCGGATGATTGAAGTGGGGCCACGCATATTTGGCAGCGACGAGTGGGCGGAACAAAGGCAGAGACTGTTCAAGATATTCGCGTAGAGATCCCGCCGGCGGGGACCGACTTCAGGAGGGATGATGGGAACAATCGCGCAAGACATACGCTACGGGTTTCGGATGCTGGGGAAAAAGCCGGGGCTGACGGCGCTGGCGATTCTTGCGCTGGCACTGGGGATTGGCCTGAATGCCACCATCTTCACGGTTTTTGACGGAGTAATGTTGCGGCCGCTGCCGGTGCGCGACGCCACGAGTGTTGTGAATCTCTATGCAGAAGTCCCCGGCGAGCGCGGGGCCGGCGTTGTTTCCTATCCCGAATATGTTTATTACCGCGATCACAATTCGGTTTTTTCAGGCGTGGTGGCTTTTGCCGGAGGAAAGGCATTCCTAAGTGGATCGGATAGCGCGGGGTCGCAGACTGCGCAATCCGAGACCATCGCGGCGCAGCTTGTTTCGGGAAATTTTTTCGATGTGATGGGAGCAAACCTTGCGCTGGGCCGAACTTTTCTTCCGGAGGAAGACCAAACTCCCAACGCGCGTCCCGTGGTGGTTCTGAATTATGGTTTCTGGCAGGGGCGGTTTGGAGGCGATGCCAGCCTGGTGGGTAAGACGATCACATTGAATTCAGTCCCCTACACGGTGGTGGGAATTGCGGCACGCGATTTCACGGGAATCATACCGGACGTGCCGGATGTGTGGGTTCCGCTGATGATGAGCGCAAACATTCACGGCGACAAAGGCATGATTGAAGAAAAGGATGCGAACTGGCTGCAAATGGCAGCGAGGCGCAAGAAAAATGTTTCGATTTCCGAAGCGCGAGCGGAAATGGCGGTGGTCGCGAGCCAATATCACAGTGAGGATGCCGGAACTGGGCGGCGGGCGACAGTGACCGTGTTACCGGGGAGTGTTCTGCGGCCCCGTGAAAAATCCGATGTTCTTCCATTCGCGATGCTGGGGATGGCCGCCGTGGGATTGGTCCTTTTGATTGCGTGCGCGAATGTCGCGAATCTTCAACTGGCACGCGGAGTCACGCGACAGAAGGAGCTGGGTGTCCGGATTTCGCTGGGAGCGACGCGATGGAGGTTGGTGCGTCAATTGATGATTGAAAGCTTCCTGCTTTCAGGAATAGCCGGAGCGCTGGGGTTGCTTCTTTCCTGGTGGGCTTCGGAGTTGCTCCTGGGAATTTTTCACCCGCCGGGTACGAGGGCCATCGTCCTGCAGGTTTCGCCGGATTGGCGGGTGGCAACTTACCTTATTTGCATTTCACTTTTGACGGGAATTCTTACCGGGCTTCTTCCTGCGATGCGCGTGTCGAGGCAAGACCCGTTGCGCGCCATCCGCGAGGAGTCCGGCACTGCGACCTATAAGAGTGGATCGAGGCTCCGAAGCATGTTGATTGTGAGCCAGGTGGCAATTTCATTTTTCCTTCTGGTTGGGGCCGGGCTGCTGGTGCGGGCGCTGGGGAAAGCGCGCAACACGGATCCAGGATTCGATATCAATCATGTAGCGGTGCTGTCGGTCAACACGCGCAGCCGCGGATATAGCCCGGCGCAGACGGCAGAATTCACGCGGCGAGTCATCGAGCGCGTATCGGCTTTGCCCGGAGTGCGAAGCGCGGCGCTTGCGGCCGCGATTCCGTTGGGAACAGATTTCATGTCCAGAGGATTTGCTGCCGAAGGAAGTCAAGCTCAGCCGGGGCAGCAGGAGGCGATCGTTAGCTATGATGTCGTCTCGCCGGAGTTCTTTGACACGTTGGGAATTCGCATGGTGCAGGGCCGCGCGTTCTCGCGCCAGGACGTGGTTTCCGGCGCGCCGGTTGCGGTGGTGAGAGAGTCGCTGGCAAAAAAATACTGGCCGGGCGAAGACGCCGTGGGAAAGAGATTTCGGGGCGGGTCCGAAGGACCCTACACAACCACGGTGATCGGGGTGGCCGGGGACACGCGAAGCGTTTATTTGTGGTCGGATGACCTGCCCTACATTTATATACCGCCTTCCGGAGAAGACGCGGGCAGGGCGGGGCAAGTTCTGGTGCGCACAAGCGGAAATCCCGCAGCCGTGATCGCGGCGCTGCCTGCGATTGCCCGGGAGATCGATCCGGGAATCGCAGTTACTTCGAGTTCCATGGCGGACAACTTTGCCTTCTGGATCTGGCCCTCGCAGATTGGCGCGACCATTTCAGCCACTCTGGGATTTTTGGCCATGCTGCTGGCGGCGATTGGCATCACGAGCATGGCTGCGTTCGCGGTAAGTCAACGCACTAGAGAAATTGGGATTCGCATGGCGTTGGGCGCAAGTCCGGCCGCCGTGGTGCGGATGTTGTTATGGCAGGCGGCGCGATTGGTGGTGGTGGGATCGGTGCTGGGACTGGGGGCTGCGGCGTTTGCGTCGCGCGTGCTTGCTCAATTTCTCTACGGGCTGAGCGCGCTGGATAGCGCGACGTTTGTGGGCGTAACGATCTTGCTGGGCGGCGTGGCCCTGCTGGCCTGTTATCTGCCGGCGCGGCGGGCGACCCGAGTGGACCCGATAGTTGCGCTGCGCTACGAATAAATCCGCGGCGCAGAGAACGAGAATCCCATGGGAACATTTATTCAGGACATTCGGTACAGCATGCGGATGCTGGTGAAGACGCCGGGATTCGCGGCGGTGGCGGTGTTGACGCTGGCGCTGGGAATCGGCGCGAACATCGCCATTTTTACGGTGGTGAATGCCGTGATTTTGCGGCCTCTGCCATTCCCCCATGCGGACCGGCTGGTGCGAGTGATGGCGAATTTAAATGCGTCCAACGTGAAAAACGTGGGGATGTCTGAACCGGAGCTGGATGACTTGCGCAACAATTCCGGTCTTTTCGAGCAGGTCACGGCGATCTGGCCGATCAGCGCGGCTCTCACCGGGGGAGATCAGCCGGAGAGAATTGAAGTTATGGCCACAAGTCCGGAATATTTTGAATTGCTTGGGGCTCAAGCGAAACTTGGCCGGGTGTATGGGTCTGCCGATGGCGTGCCTGGATTTTCAGATGCGGTGGTGATCAGCGACAGTTTGTGGCGG
The DNA here is from genome assembly GCA_035308165.1 of Candidatus Acidiferrales bacterium. Taxonomy (GTDB): domain Bacteria; phylum Acidobacteriota; class Terriglobia; order Acidiferrales; family UBA7541; genus DASTCZ01. Next base: position 120,556 of record DATGHC010000009.1, read on the forward strand.
AGAGATTTCGGGGCGGATCCAAACGTTCTGGGACGAAAAGTGCGGATGGATACGGACCCTTACACGATTGTCGGAGTGATGGCGCCGGATTTTCGCCACCCCGGACAGACCGTTTCAAGCGACGTGGACATGTGGGCGGCCACCGAATTCAACGGCCCCCCTTTTACGAGCCCGCCGGTGCGCAACCAGAATTTTATCCCGGGGACACTCGGACGGTTGAGGGCCGGGATCACGCTGGAGCAGGCTCAATCACGGCTGGACTCGCTTGCGTCCCGATTGCGGGCGACGTACCCGAAGGATTATCCCACGCAGGCGGGATGGGGGCTGAGCGTGGAATCGGCGCAAGAAAACTTGACGGGAAACGTTCGGCCGACGCTGAGCGTGTTGCTGGCGGCGGTGGGATTTGTGCTGCTGATTGCGTGCGTGAATGTCGCCAGCCTGTTGCTGGCACGATCGGCCAGCCGAGTGCGCGAGATGGCAATACGGGGCGCTCTGGGGGCCACCCGTGGGCGTCTGATGCAGCAACTGCTGACGGAAAGCCTGCTGTTGTCGCTTGCGGGAGGTGTTGCGGCGGTTCTGGCGCTGGGTTGGGGAAAGAAAGGGCTGTTGGCCATGGTCCCCGCAGATTTGCCGCGATTGAATGAAATCCATTTCGATGCGCGGGTGGCGGGATTCGCGTTTCTACTTTCGCTGGCAACCGGAATCGTGTTCGGGTTGGTCCCGGCGCTGCGAGTTTCGGCGGTAAATCCCAACCGGGATTTGAAGGAAGGAAGCAGAAGTGGCGGTGCAAGCCGGGGTCAGAACCGGTTTCGGAGCGCGCTGGTATCCACGGAGATTGCGCTTTCTCTGGTGTTGCTGATTGGAGCGGGATTGTTGGTGCGGAGTTTTTGGGGGATGTTGCAGGTGAATCCCGGGCTGGACCCGAAGAATGTGGGGATTGCACAGATATGGATCCCGGTGCCAAATAATCCGGCGCTGAATCCGTATGCGAAACCCGGCACACTGGGTGCACTCGTCGCGGAGGCGCTGCGACGTGTCAGCTCGCTGCCGGGAGTAGAGCAGGCGGCGATGGAGAGCGGGAACAGTTTGCCGTTTCTTGCGCCGCTAAGCGCGTTTCCGTTCGTGTTCTCGGATGAAGTGACCACGGGCGGCGGCCGTCCGCAGGCGGAGTTTAATTCGGTCAGTCCCGACTATTTCCGGGTACTGAAGGCGCCATTGATCAGCGGCCGTTTTTTGGAGGATGGAGATGCGGCCAAGAAGGAGAGTGTGGCGCTGGTGAATGAGATGTTCGTCAGGCGCTACAGCCAAAATCGAGAGCCGCTGGGAAGAATTCTCCTGATTGGAAGAGGATCGGCTCAATTCCGAATCGTAGGAGTCGTGGGGGACGTTCATGACGACGGACTGGACGCGCCCGTGGCCCCGCGGATTTACCTGTCGATCCTCCAGAGACCCAGCAATGCGTTGACGATCTATTTTCGCACGGCCGATGCGCCGAGAGGATTGAATGAATCCGTGGTTCGGGCGATTCATTCCGTGGACCCCACGCTTCCGATTTTTGGTGTGCGGACCCTGGAAGATCTGATGGGGGCATCGGAGGGGCGGCGGAGATTTGTGCTTCAGCTGATGGAAATCTTCGCGGCGGCGGCGTTGTTGCTGGCGGCACTGGGAACGTACGGCGTGATGTCGTATGCGGCGAGCCAGCGGACGCGCGAAATTGGGATCCGCGTGGCGCTGGGAGCGCAGCGGGAAGACATTGTGCTTCTGGCGCTGCGTCCCGGGCTGGTGTTGACGTTGATCGGAATTGCCGGGGGCCTGGTGGCGGCGCTTCTGCTTACACGGCTGATGTCCAGTCTATTGTTCGCGGTTACGGCAACAGATTTAACGACGTATGCGGGTGTGTCGCTACTGCTGCTGATTGTTACGCTGGCGGCGAGCTACATTCCAGCGAGGCGTGCGACTAAGGTGGATCCGATTGTGGCGCTGCGTAGCGAGTAAAAGCTGCCGAAACGGAAATCTGGACCATTCGCAAACTATTTGCGGATGACCGGCGTCTAACACATTACAGAAATCTGATAAGCGGCAGCGGGGGCGTGCATGGAATCACTGTGGAAAGACATCCGATTTGGCCTTCGGATGCTAATACAAAAACCAGGATTCACGGCCATCGCCGTACTCACACTGGCGCTCGGGATTGGCGCGAATACGGCGATCTTCACGCTGTTTGATGCGGTGCTGCTGGAATCATTGCCGGTGAGGGAGCCTGGACGGTTGGCGTTGTTCACCAACAACTCAAGCGAAGGTACATCGTCGGGAAGTGTGCCAACCGGTCAATGGACATACTTCTCTTACGAATCCTACGATTTCCTGAGAAAACAATCGTTGCCATTTGAGTCGTTGTGCGCGTTCCGGGCCGGGGAAGGTCCGGTTTCCGTACGTTTTGAAGGAAGCGGTGCGGATGGGCAGGTGGCGCGGGCTATTGCACACTTGGTATCCGGAAATTATTTTACCGTGATGGGCGTGGACTCGGCGATTGGCCGTACCTTGACACCGGATGACGACAAGCCAAATGCGCCGCCGGTGGCGGTGGTCAGCAATGGATATTGGAAGCAGCGGCTGAATTCTGATCCGGCCGCTGTGGGCAAGGTGGCAATCCTGAATGGGACGGCGTTCACAATAGTTGGAGTGACACCGCCGGAATTCTTTGGCGAGCGTGTGCGGCGCCCTCCGGATTATTGGGTACCGCTGGTTTTTCAACCGCAAATCGAACTGCGCGAGTCCTATTTGGAGAAGAAAGACACGTACTGGCTGTATTTGATGGGACGGCTGCGTCCGGGCGCGACGCGAGATCAAGCGCAGGCGGCCAGCACAGTCGCGCTGCAACAGTTTTTGACATTCAATGCCGGAACAAAACTCACCGATGAAAACAAGGCCACCATTGCGAAGACCTACATTCGTCTTTATGACGGCGGCGCAGGAATCTCCGGTTTGCGGTTGAATTATTCGCAGCCGCTGCGGGTGCTGCTGGTTGTGGTGGTGATGGTGCTGCTGATTGCCTGCGCAAATGTGGGAAATTTGCTCCTGTCACGGGCGGTATCGCGGAGGGCTGAGATTACGGTACGCCTGGCGATGGGAGCGAGCCGTGGGCGGTTGATCCGCCAACTGCTGACGGAAAGCGTGTTGCTCGCAGCGCTGGGCGCCGGTGGAGGAATGTTGCTGGCAGTCTGGGCCATCGCCGCACTAGTGTCGGTCGTGGCGCCCAACGCACCCATCCATCCGCATTTGAATGGACTGGTGCTGGGGTTCACGCTGGGGATTACGTTGGCGTCGGGGATTCTGTTCGGGTTGGCGCCGGCGCTGCAAGCCGGGAAAACGGATCTAGTTACGGCGCTTAAATTAGGTGGCGGACGTGTGGCAGGAAATCGGAAGAAAGTTGGGCTTACACAGGCGCTGGTGGTGGGGCAGATCGCGATATCGCTAGTGCTGCTGGTGGGAGCGAGTTTATTTGCGCGAAGTTTGCTGAACATGGAAAAACTGCCGCTGGGATTCAATCAGGAAAATGTCTTGCTGGCGCGGCTGAATCCGCGGATTGCGGGATACAAGCCAGCGGAGGTGGGTGCGTTGTACCGGAAGCTATACGACCGGCTGAGCGCATTACCGGGAGTGGAAGCGGCAACTCTTGCCAGCTACAGCCCGTTGAGCGGAAGCAACAGCACGAGCAGCCTGAACATACAAGGCTACGTGGAGAAACCGCACGAAAGTCCCGAGGCGCAAAGGATTTACGTGGGACCGAATTATCCGAAAGCCTTGGGAATGCCGCTGCTGCTGGGCCGGGAAATTGGATTGCAGGATACGCCGGGCGCCCCCAAAGTGGCCATGGTAAATGAGGCTTTTGTACGAAGTTATTTTCCGAAGGAGAATCCGATCGGCCATCGGTTCAGTTTTGAGGGCAGCAAGGACCAGGCGGACATTGAAATCATTGGAGTATTGAAGGACGCGCAATTTGAAAACGTGCAGAAAAAAATCCAGGAGACCGTGTTTCAGGCGCTGCTCCAGGACCAATCGCAATTTGCGTTGTCGGCGGAAGTGGAGTTACGAACCGCGCGCGATCCGGGCGGGATGGCAAGCGTGGTCAGAACCGCAATTGGCCAGGAGGATTCCAAGCTGCCTATCTCCGGAGTGCAGTCGCTCCGCGAACAGGTGGAAGGAAATTTCAATCAAGAGCGTCTGGCAGCGCGGCTGGTGAGTTTCTTTGGCGGGCTGGCCTTGCTGCTGGCTTGCTTGGGGCTTTATGGAGTTGTGGCGCAGGGAGTGTCGCGGCGGACGAATGAAATTGGAATCCGGATGGCGCTGGGTGCGCAGCGCGGAAGAATTCTGTGGATGGTGTTCCGCGACACGATGTTGCTGCTGATCGCCGGTTTGGCGGTCGGGATCCCGGCAGCGGTGGGGGCGACGCGATTGATTGCCAACCAGTTGTTTGGATTAGGGCCATGGGATGCGCTGTCTTTCGTGCTGGCAATTTTAATTTTGGGATTGGTGACGGCGCTGGCGGGATTTTTGCCGGCACGTCGGGCTTCGCGCGTGGATCCGATCGTGGCGCTGAGATATGAGTAACAACGCGGAATGAAATCCGGCAGGCCGCACTTCGACTTTCAGGTCAAGCAGTCGCCCCTTCGGCTACTTCAGGTAGCGGCGAATATCCCTTAAAACTTTGTCGAACATGGCGGGCGTGAGACGACCCGTCTGCGTGTTCTGTTGGCTTGGATGATAAGAGCCGAAGAGCCGCGGAAGTTTTCCAGGCAGCGCAAAACTTGCGGCGTGAGCGAAAGGATACGCACTGGCGCGGGCGATCAATTTGCGAGCGACGAGCAGGCGAAGATATTGAGTCCAGGCAATGTGGCCCAACGCGAGGATGGCGCGGGGACGAAGCAAATCGAGTTCAGCTTCGAGATACGGCAAACAATTACGGATTTCGGCGGGAGAAGGTTTGTTTGCCGGAGGGGCACAACGCGCGACCGCGCCGACGTAGGCATTGGAGAGAGTAAGACCGTCGTCGCGTGAGATGGACGTGGGCTGGTTGGCGAATCCGGCACGATGGAGTTGCTTGTAAAGGAAGTCGCCGCTGCGGTCACCGGTGAACATGCGTCCCGTGCGATTGGATCCATGGGCGCCGGGGGCCAGGCCGATGATCATTAATTCGGCATGCGGATCGCCGAAGCCGGGAACGGGGCGGCCCCAATAAGCTTCGCCGCGAAAAGCGCGACGTTTTATGCGGGCAACTTCCTCACGATAGCGAACGAGCCGCGGACATTTGCGGCACTGGATGATTTGTTGGTTCAGGGTTTTCAGATTTATTTCCATCGGTAGAAATCTTACTGCTTTTCGACGGGGATTCGGAGCCGGGCCCGGCATCCGTGAGAATCGTCACGGTTTTCGAGAGCGAGGCTGCCGCCATGGGCCTCGGCGATTTGCCTGCTGAGAACCAGACCGATGCCGGATCCGCCGGGCTTGGTGGTGAAAAAAGGAACGAAGAGGTTGGTGGTGTTGGTGAGGCCGGGGCCGTCATCCTCGACAAAAACTTCGATGGTATCGGAGGCGCGCGTCCAGCCAACGCGGACTCCACCATGGGTCTCGAGCGCGGCGTCGGTGGCGTTACGCAAAAGATTGATGAGGAGCTGATCGAGCTGATCGCCATCCGCGGAAATGATCACTCGCGGGCCGGGCACAACGGTAACATTCAACCGTTTTTCAAGGCTGACGGTGCGAGCGATCCAGCGCGCCACATCTACCGGGCCGTGCTGCGGTTGAGGGAGACGCGCCAGGCGGGCGTAGGCGCCCATGAATCGGCCGAGCGCTTCCGACCGCGCGCGAATCACGCCGAAGCCGCTTTGCATATCGGCGGAGGCGTCGGGCGGCCATTCGGCGGGCGGAGGCAGGCGGCGCAGCAGGCTCTCCATGCTTTCAGCCACGCTTTGAATGGGCGCGAGGGAATTGTTGAGTTCGTGGCCGAGCACGCGAATAAGGCGCTGCCAGGCCTGGCGCTCTTCCTCACGAAGGGCGCGGCTTAAATCGGCCAGCACCAGCAGATTGTGCTGCAAGCCCCCTTCGCGGAATGTGCTTCGCCGCATCCCCCAGCGTCCTGTGCCGCCGGGGAAACTGACTTCCATGGTGCGCGCGGGCTCGCCTTCGAGGCATTTCTCCAAACCCAGTTCGACGGCGGTGCGGCCCAACATTCGATCCGCGGAAAGGCCGAGCAAACGTTCGCCGGCGCGATTCACCACCAACAGGCGCTGAGTGCCGTCAAAGGTGAACATGGCCACGTCAATTTCTTCAACGACCTTGCGCAATAGTGTGGTGGCTTCGACGGCGCCCAGGCGCTGCTCGCGGAGCGTTTGGCCCAGCGCGTTTACCTCACGAATAACTTCGCCGAGCGCGTCGGGTGAAGTTGCTCCCCGGCCTCGGATGGAGAAGTCGCCTTCGCGCATAGCGGCGAGAAGATTGGAGAGTGTCTGCAATGGGAAGGCAACTTTTTGGCGAACGGAAAATGCAAACCCAAGCCATACGCCAACGATCAAGACGGTGAGCGTTACACAAAGTTTGGCGCCCAGCGACCCATTGGGTCCATACCAGGCCCCATTGGGGCCAGTCCAAATGAGAATCAGGGAGATGACCGAACCGGGCAGGCCAGCCACCAACGCCAGTAGCAGGATGCGGCGCTCATGGAAAAGCTCTCTCATAGCCCGTACTTCTGCATCCGGCGATAGAGTCCGCTGCGGCTGAGACCGAGCGCCATGGCGGCCTGGCTGACGTTGCCGTCAAAGCGGGCGAGGGTACGCTGGACGAGGTAGCGCTCGACATCTTCCAGGCTCATCTCCTCCAGGCGCGCTGCGCCTCCAGACGAAGCCGCCCGCAGACCGAGATCGGAGGCGCGGACCTGACTCCCCTGGGCCAACAGAACGGCGCGCTCGACAGCGTGATCCAACTCGCGCACATTTCCGGGCCAGGGATGTTCAAGGAGCGCCTGCGTGGCGGCGGCGTCAAAGCCAGTGAGCATCTTGCGATAGCGCTGGGCGTAAGTGCGGAGGAAATGATTGGCGAGTAGCGGAATATCTTCCCGGCGGTCACGCAACGGCGGAATCTGAATTTCGATGGTATTCAAGCGGAAAAGCAAATCCTGGCGAAAGCGCCCGGCGGCAACTTCGGCGTTCACATCGGCGTTGGTGGCGGCGAGTATCCGAACATCCACACGGCGAGTCTTGGAGGAGCCGACGCGTTCCATTTCACCCGTTTCCAAAACGCGCAGCAGTTTGGCCTGAAGGTTCATGGGCACGTTGGCGATTTCGTCCAGAAAAAGTGTGCCGCCTTCGGCCAACTCAAAACGTCCGACGCGGTCCATCTTTGCATCGGTGAACGCACCTTTCACGTGGCCGAAAAGTTCGCTTTCAAAAATCCCTTCGGAGAGCCCTCCGGCGTTTACGGTGACCAGCGGCTTTGAGGAACGCGGCGAAAGCGCGTAGAGCGCCTTGGCCACGACTTCCTTGCCCGTGCCATGTTCGCCAGTGATGAGAACGTTGGCGTCGGATGGTCCGACGCGCGCGATCAGGTCGAGTACGGGACGCATGGCTTCGGCTTCGGCAATGAGCGTGGGAAGAGAGTCCGCGCGGAGGAGGCGGTTTTCCGCCTCGAGACGGATCTGCCGGCGCAGGGATTGGCGCAGCTCAACCTGATTGCGCACAATGGCCAGGAGGCGCGCGTTTTCCCAGGGCTTCTGGATGAAGTCGCGCGCGCCGCGCCGCATGGCTTCCACGGCAACCTGAACGCTGCCCCAGGCGGTCATCACAATGACGGGAAGTGCGCTATCCATGGCCTGGATGCGCATGAGCAGGTCGAGACCTTCCGCGCCGGAGGTGGTGTCCCGCGCGTAGTTCAGATCCATCAAGACAATGTCAAATTCGCGCGCCTCCAGCGCAGTAATGATTTCGGCTGGGGATGCGGCCGACTGTATTTCGTAGCCTTCGTTCTTGAGAAGCAGCCGCAGAGCCTCGCGCACGTCGGGCTGGTCGTCGGCGACGAGCACGCGCGTGGGTGCGGGATTGGGATTTTTCATTCGGTCGTCGAGATTGCGTCCTTCGGATCGCCCTCCTGGTGGAGCTGGTCCGGCGGGCCGTGCAGAGGTCCGCCGGGCTCCGCCCCGTTCCTATTCTACGCGAATGCTTCCCGAAGACGTGCTTGCAGAAATCAGGGGGCCGCCACCGTGGGATTTTCCGCGAAGCTCATGCCTGTTTCCGATGATACCGCTCACGGTAAGCTCGTGAGTGCTGCTGATGGTGCCGGAACCGGTGCTGGCTTCCAACTCAAATCCAGCGTCGGCGGGCAAGTGAATTGTTACTCCACCGGAGCCAGAGTGCAGACGCCAGTCGCCGGTGGGGACGCCATCGGCGGAAATGTGGCCGCTGCCTGCGCGCGCGCTGATTCTGCCGTGGACACCGCGCAGTTCGATACCTCCTGAACCGGTTTGAACGTCTACGTCACCCGCGGCGGTTTGTTCGAGCTCGATGGTGCCGCTGCCGGTCACCGCGGAAAGTCCGCCGGCAATTCCCATGGCTCGAATTCCGCCGCTGCCGGTGGTCGCGCGGACGCTCCCTTTTATGTCATCCATGGAGATGGTCCCGGAGCCAGTGCTGGCCCGCAACTCGGCACCGATGTGAGTGATGTGCAGAGAGCCCGAACCCGTGGTAGCTTCCACCGGGCCGCGAACCCCCTCGACCGTTTGGCTGCCTGAGCCCGTGGTGGAATGAAGACGAGACTCAGCGGGGGTGACCACTTCATAGCTGATGGAAACGTTGCGGCGAAGTTCTTCGTCGCGAATTTCGCCGATGCGAATGGTGTTGCCTTCCTGCTCGATGGGCGGGTTGGCTTCGAGTTTGCTTACTTTGTCCTTGGCTTCGCTGTCGGAAATGTGCCAGCCTTCGTTCACGCGAATCCTGGCACTCACTTGCACGCTGGAGGCATCGCCCGTGCGCACGTTGATGGAACCTGAGCCCGTGGAAATGGTCAGGTCCACGGCGCCGGAAACTTTCAGAGTGCGATCGAACGAACCTTCGGCGTAATTATCATCGGCGGCGCGTGTGACCGTCGCTGCCAGCGCAACGGTCATGGTCATGGCCAGCGCCAGCAGCGTCCCTTTTATGAAACTGGGGGAATATTTAGTGATTTTCATTTTCCAATCTCCTTTTCGCGAACTGCCTGGGTCTGCGTGGTGAACGGCCCACGAAATTAAACGATGGGACGATCACTCGTTTCGCAGCGCGATAACTGGGTCCACTTGAGTCGCGCGCCGCGCTGGTAAGTAAGACGCCAGCAACGCAACGAATGTCAGCAAGAGGACCACCACCCCAAAGGTGATCGGGTCGGTAGCTGTGACGCCAAACAAGAGCGACTGCATCAAGCGGGTGAGCGCCAGAGATCCGGCAACGCCGATGGCGAGTCCAATCAATGCCGTGAACATTCCCTGCTTAAGGATCATGCCCAGGACGTGAGTCTGCGCGGCACCCAGCGCCATGCGAACGCCAATTTCGCGCGTGCGCCGGATGACGGTGTAAGACATCACACCGTAGATTCCGGCGATCGCCAGCAACAGTGCGGTAGCGGCAAAGGCGCCCACCAAGATCATGTTGAAGCGGCGCGATCCGATGGAAGCCGAATAAACCTGGGAGAAAGTGCGAAAGTTCGGAGGAACCTCGGGAGCGATATCGCGCACGATGCCACGAGCGGCGGAAAATACGGATTGGGGATCCGAATCCGCGCGCATGACCACCGTGATGGAGCTTCGCGGCCGCTGGAGTAAATTCACGTAGACCGTTGGACGCGCGGGAGTCTCCAATGCGTACTCGCGGATGTCGCCGACAATTCCGACAATGGTAAGCAATTGCAGGTTGCCATCCATGTTGCCGAATTCAATGGTATGGCCGATGGGATCCTGCTTGGGCCACTTGATGCGGGCAAGCGACTCGCTGATCACCGCCACGTGGGGCGCGTTGTAGCCATCGCGGTCATCAAAAATCCTGCCGCGAATCAGGCGTATGCCGAGCGCGCGGAAGTAGCCGTTCGTTGCTGCGCAGAAGTCGGCTTCACCGGTGCGCGAGGTATCCTTCCAAAGCTTGCCGAAATCTTCCATTTTCTTGGGTAAATCATTTTGGCCGGCCTCCACGAACAATCCATCCGGGAGCCCCTCATCCAGAGGTACGTCTGTGGCCGCTCCCACTTCCGCGACGCCGGGGACCTGGCGCAGTCGGTTAAAGATTTCGTTGAATTGCACGGCCTGCCTGGCCTTCGCTGCAGGATCCTGATCCCAGGACACACCCCAAGGCATATCCAGGCCCATGGTCAGAACGTGTTCGGTGCGAAACCCAGGATCCACGGAAAGAACCTGGAAGAGGCTGCGCCCGAGCAAGCCTGCACCGACAAGAAGCGCGAGAGTGATCGCAATTTGTGCAGCAACGATGGCACGGCCGAGCCTGTGGCTGCTCTGCGATCCGGCCTGGCCACGGCCTCCCTCGACCAGCGCACCGCGAAGATCGCCGGAGGTCGCGCGCATGGCGGTAAAAACTCCCAGGCCAAACGCCACGGCAACGCAAATTGCAAACGCGAAGAAAAGCACCGGCAAATTGATGGCCACGGATTCCAATCGGGGAAGATCCTTGGGCGCGATGGCGATCAATGCATCCACTCCCCACACCGCTGCGAGGACGCCAAAGAAGCCGCCGGCAATGGAGAGCACCAGCGCTTCGGTGAGGAATTGCCTCACCAGCCTGCCCCGCGCGGCGCCCAGCGCCGAACGGATGGCTAGCTCACGGTCGCGGGCGGAGGCCTGCGAAACCAAAAGGTTGGCAACATTGGCGCAGGCCACCAGGAGCAAAAACCCAACGGCCCCCAGGAGCAGGATTAAGGCGGGGCGGATTTTGGTGGTCATGGTTTCCTGGAGCGGAGTTATGGCAATGTCATGCAAAACGTAAGGCCCCTCGCCGGCATACTGGGCGCCGAGTCCTTTCCCAATCGAGCTCAAATCCCCGCGGGCCTGATCCAACGAAACGCCATCGCGCAAGCGTGCAATCACGCGCCAGTTGTGCGCCGTTCGGCCGAGTTCCGGTTCTTCAAGTTCAGTGGGATACCAAATGTCGGCGGTTGCGGGGAAATGAAATCCGGCCGGAAGCACGCCCACGACGCTATAAACACGCTTTTCAATCTTCAATTTGGATTGGGATAGATCGGTGGGGGATCCAAGATTTTGTCTCCAGAAATTTTCGCTTACCAGAGCCACGGGTGCCGCTCCGAGGATCTGGTCCCCCGAAGCAAAATCACGGCCCAGGAAAGGGTGCACGCCCATCACGGTGAAAAAATCCTTGGACACCGGCGCAACGAAAGTACGCGTGGGTTCGGCCGTGCCGGAAACGGATGTTACCCCACCCTCATATTCCGCCATCCCCTGTAGAGTGTGGTTCATCGAGCGGGCATCATGGAAATTAGGCTCAGCGAAATTCATGTGCGAGCCCTTGGCGCTCACTTCGTTGACGGTCATGATCTGATCCGGGTAGGGGTACGGAAGCGGGCGGAGCAGGACGCCGTAAACCACGCTGAAGATGGCGGTGTTCGCGCCGACGGCCAGGGCCAGGGAAAAAATCATGATGCAGGTCACGCTGGGATTCTTGAGGAGCATGCGAATGGAATAACGAATGTCATGCAAAAAAGTGGTCATGAATATCTCCTGGCACTTCCCATCAGATCCTGTTGTTCAATCGCAACGCAGGGCAATAATTGGGTCCACCTTCATCGCGCGGCGCGCTGGAATGTAGGACGCCGCGAGAGCCGCGATGGTCACGACCATCGCCACCGCCACGAACGTGAATGGATCACGCGAGTTCACCCCTGCCAATAAACTTTCCATTATTCGGGCCAGGGCTGCGGCGGCGATGATACCGGCAATCACACCAACAAAAATGAGGCGGGTGCTTTGCAGCAGGATCATGCGCAACACGTCGCGCGGTTGCGCGCCATAGGCCAGGCGGATGCCTATTTCGCGGGTGCGCTGCGACACGGTGTAGGCCACAACGCCGTAGATGCCGATGGAAGCCAGAGTCAGTGCCAATCCAGCAAAGATCCCCAGTAATGAAAGATTAAAGCGCCGGAGCGACCCGGAATCTTCAAACAACTGCTCGAGCGTCTGGACACCAAAAATTGGAGCGTCGGGACTGACCGAACGAACTGCCTCGCGGATTGAACTGGTCACGCTTGTCGGCGGCACAGTGGTGCGCACAGCAATGGCCATGCTGCTTTCGAGCAAGGTGATAAATCCGGCGGGCACCTGCGTGTAAGGATAGTAGGCAGTGGGTTCGAGCGGGATGTCGGTGCCCCAATGGCGAACGTCGGCGACAACGCCGACGATGGTGCCCCACCTCGCGCCCGGCAAGTTCGGCATTATGCGCTTGCCGAGGGGATTCTCTTTTGGCCAGTATTGAAGGGCCAAGCTCTGGCTGATAATTGCGACCGGTTCCGCATCCGCGGCGTCGTGTTCCTGGAATTCACGCCCGCTGAGCAGCGCGATGCCCAGAGTGTGGAAATAATTGGGACCGATGGTGCGAAACCGCGTCACGATGGCCTCACCGCCCAAATTCTCCGGTGGGTGACCTTCCACTTGCACGGGCATCGAAGGGTCCACGCCGCCCATAGGGAGGTCGCGAACGATGGTGGCGGATGAAACACCGGGCAAAGCGCGAACTTTTTCCAGGACTTGTTTATAGAAGAGCGGGATTTGCGGCACGGACAAGTTGGCTTGCGGAACTGAAACCCGAAACGTAAGGACGCCTGCGGTGTTGAAGCCGGGATCAACCCCACGCAACAACCACAAATTCTTGAGCAGCAGCCCCGCTCCGATCAGGAGCATCAGAGCCATGCCGATTTGCGCCGAGACCAGAACGGCGCGATGCGCTCCAAATTTTCCGCTGGAACCGCGAGCGCCCTCCTTCAACCACGAGTTGGAATCCACGTGCGAAGCCTGGATGGCGGGAGCGAGGCCGAAGAGCGCTCCGCCCAGCAATGAAATCACGAGAGTAAAAAGGAAAATGCCGCGGTCCATGGCGATTTCTGCAACATTGGGTATGCTCGCGGGGTTCATGTGAATCAGAATTTGAAGACCTCCGTAAGCCACCAGCAGCGCCAAGGATCCACCCAGGATCGCGAGCAGCATACTTTCGGTGAGCAGTTGGCGGACGATGCGGGCACGGCCCGCACCGATGGCGATGCGGACGGCGATCTCTCTGCGGCGCGCGGCGCCGCGAGCGAGTAGTAGATTGGCGATGTTGGCGCACGCAATCAGCAAAACAAATCCAACACAACCAAGAAGAACGAGTAAAGCGGGCTGGATGCTGCCGGTATTCCATTCCCGCAAGGTATAAAGGTCAGCGCCAAATCCGGCATCGTCATCGGGATTCTGCTGGTGGAGGCGCGAAGCAATGGCATCCAGTTGAACTTGCGCTTGAGATTTGGTTACGCCGGCATCGAGCCGGGCAATGGCCACAAGCCAATGAACATTTCGAGCGGCGCGCGAGGAATCCGAGGCCGCCAACTGCATGGGAATCCACAACTGTTCCTTGTTGCCGAAAAGATCGAAGTTGGGGCTCATCACGCCTATGACGGTGAAGTCAGCGCCGTCCAGAGTGAGAATCTTGCCGAGGATTTTTTCTTCACGGTTGAAGCGCTGCTGCCAGAGGTCGTAGCTCAGTATGACCACATTGCCGCCGCCGGGACGATCTTCCTGCTCGGAGAAATTGCGGCCCAAGATCGGAGTCACACCCAGAACCGAAAAGAAATTCGCCGAAATGCGCGCGCCGTGCAAGCGTTCCGGCTGCTGAGTACCGGTGAGGTTCAAATTCCCAACCGGAATATACGCGGCCATGCGGCTGGAAAGACCGTCCTGCTGTTTCCATTCCACGAATGCCGGGGTGGTGAAGATATTCGATTGGCGGTTTGGCATGCGCTGGCTGACGACTACGATTTGATTGGGGTCTTTGACGGGAATGGGGCGAAGCAGAACTGAGTTGACCACACTGAAAATGGCCGTATTGGCGCCGATGCCCAACGCCAGCGTGAGCACAGTCACTGCGGTGAAACCCGGATTCTTCCGCAGGGTGCGGATGCCATAGCGAATGTCTTGAACAAAAGTCATCATGGTTCCATCTACAGAGTAAAGCTCGAACTATTCGTATCGCAATGCTTCCAATGGATCTGCTTTGGTAGCGCGACGCGCGGGAACGAAGCTGGCCAGCAGCGCTGCGGCGGCAAGAATGAGGGCCGCTCCCACAAAAATCAACGGGTTCATCGGACCCGAGCCATACAGACCGCTGTTGGTCAGGCGGGCCATGGCGACAGCAGATGGAATTCCAATGGCCAGCCCCGCAGCGGTCAGCAAAGCACCTCTGCGGATGACCAGGCCGAAAA